>CAKUWD010000049.1 GCA_934699065.1 uncultured Treponema sp. | reverse complement strand
GTTAGATTCCATGATTTCAGATACTACGCGGATTGTGTATGGGAATTCTTCGCGGCTTGGAACCATTGCAGCGAGTGAGCGGCGGGCAAGGTTACCGTGACCAATTTCGCGGCGGCCTGTTGTAAGCTTACCAGTTTCACCAACTGAGTATGGAGGGAAGTTATAGTGGAGGATGAAGTGCTCTGAGCGGTCTCCATCGATATCATCATAAGACTGTTCGTCCATTGCAGTACCCAAAGTACATACTGCGAGAGACTGTGTTTCACCACGTGTGAAAAGTGCAGATCCGTGTGGAGTTGGAAGAACATTGATTTCACAAGTGATTGGGCGGATTTCATCAACCTTACGTCCGTCTACGCGAACTCCTTCGTCGAGGATAGACTTGCGGAGAAGCTTGTACTGAATGTCGTCCATCAAAGCACAGAAAAGCTTAGCCTGAATTGGGTCAGAAAGCTGTTCAGCATATTTTGCAGCGAGGTCTCTCTGAACCTGAGAAATTGCCTTACCGCGTTCAATCTTGCTGCCTTTGAAGCATGCTTCTTTAAGAAGTGGAGTTGCTTCAGCTTCAATAGCTTCTGCATTGTCCAAAGTTACATCAAGAGGGTTCAAAGGAAGCTTTTCCTTACCAGCCTTCTTTACGAGCTCTTCCTGAAGGAGACACATATCAGTAATGAACTTCTGAGCGCGTTCCAAAGCTCCGAGCATAAGTTCTTCAGAAACTTCGTTAGCACCACCTTCTACCATTGTAAAGCCGTCTTTAGTTCCGGCAACAACGATTTCAAGTTCGCCCTTTTCAATCTGTTCAAATGTAGGGTTGATAATGTATTCACCGTTCAAATATCCAACGCGGCAGGCAGCAACCGGACCGTGGAATGGAATATCAGAAATACAAGTTGCAGCAGAAGCTGCGATTACGGCAAGAATATCCTGAGTGTGAACGCCATCGCAAGAAACACAAGTTGGAACAATCTGAAGTTCGTGACCGAAAGATGGCTCAAAAAGTGGACGCATTGGGCGGTCAATAAGACGAGATACGAGAATCTCCTTGTCCTTAGGACGACCTTCGCGCTTTACAAAACCGCCAGGAATCTTTCCGGCAGCATAGAATTTTTCGTTGTACTCAACAGTTACAGGCACAAAGTCCTGACCTTCTGTTACGCTAGACGAAGCACAAATAGTTGCAATAATAGCGGCTCCGCCCCACTGAGCGTAAACACATCCATTAGCCTGTTTACCGATTTTACCTGTTTCGAGGATGAGATCGGCATCTCCAAGTTTGTAGGTTACTCTTTCTACAGACATAATTTTCTCCTACACACGTCACTACATCCGACGCGTGTTTTTTTCTATTTATTAGTAAAACTAATATACTTAATTAAGGAGGGCGGAGCCCCGCCCTACGCCCGCACTTCGTTGCGGGCTACCCCACCCAGCGGGGCAAATCTCTGCCGTCTCCAGAACTCCGACATCGCAAAACTCTGCGTCGCAGCCCCGCAACACCCCAATTCCCCGTGCGCGACGGCTCATAAAAAAATATAATAATTAATTTTAATCCATAAATACATAATAATCAATGGAAGAAATCTGCAAAAAAAGCACAAAAAAATCCTCGAATTTTGTCAAAAATATGTAATTCGTGTCTATATTATATGTGGAGATTTCTTATTGTGCGGCGCAGACTCTTATTTGCCGACTTAACTACAAAAAAAAAGAGCGTTAAGTAGGACGAAGGGCAGTAGTAAGGAAGCGTAGTTCCTGTAAAATTCCGACTTAACAAGTCAGTTCCGCCGTTAGGTCGGAGTTATTTCAGCTGCAACGCTTCGAAAAACTGGAAAAGAGCCGACTTAACTGATTTTTTTTCTGTGTTAAGTCGGCCATCACTACAATAAAAGGCGAACTCACAGCTAAAAAATCTCCAAATCGCCCGACTTAACAAGCTCAACCCAGACGTTAAGTCGGAACAAAAACAAAAATCAAGCTCCAAAAGAGCCCGAAGGAGTAAAAAATGGAAGAATTATCCCCAAATCAGCTTGCGCCCCTGATAGAAAAGCGGCTCGCAGAGCTTCAAAACTTGCTTTTCACCAAAAAGAAGTCTTATGAAAAAACACCTCAGGGGCGCATCCGAATTTCTCAAAAGGGCGGACACCCGGAGTATTATCTTGTAACGGAACGTGGCAGTTTAAGAGGAAAATATCTTCCCCACTCACAGAAAACTCTTGCCCGCCAGCTGGCACAAAAAGACTATGACGCCCGCCTTATTAAACTGCTGCAAAAAGAAATCTCCGCGCTTCAAAATTACATGAAACAGACAAGCAATGGCCGCGCCATTCCTGAACTCTACAATTCCCTTTGCCCAGCCCGCCGCAGCCTCATTACTCCTGCAATTCTCACAAACGAGCAGTACGCGGCCCGCTGGCAGGATGTTTCCTGGACGGGCCGGCCCTTCGCGCCAGATGCACCTTACATCTGTACTGCCCATGGCGAACGGGTGCGCTCAAAATCCGAAGTAATAATCGCAGATACACTTTTCCGCTACAACATACCTTATCGTTACGAGTTCCCGATTACACTGAAGCGCATCAACTCTGACGACATTCGACGCGACTTCGGCAGCTCCATCACCCTCTACCCCGACTTCCTCTGCCTCAACACGCGCACCCGCGCCGAATTCTTCTGGGAACACTTTGGTCTTATGGACGACCCCGAGTACGCAAAAAATGCAGCTGGCAAGCTCCGCCTCTTCACCGAAAACGGAATATTCCCCGGCCGCAACCTGATAATTACAATAGAAACTCAAAGCGAACCGCTTTCCACCCGCGCCATCGAAAAAATCATCGCTGAATTTCTGACATAACTCATCTACAATTTTGGTCTCGAAAAAGCTGTATTTTTGAATTCTCCAGCACTTACCGGCTTTTTCATCATCTGTAATTCTGGATTTAATGGTAAATGAGTTGGCATGAATTCTTCCGGTAGTGCAAAAAGCCAGGTATGCTCACAACTTACACGCCGAGCTCCATCGCTCTCACTTCCCGCATCCCAAGTATTGTCGATCAGATACCAGACATCGTCCAGCATTACAGCATTCCAGGCATGATTTGTTTTATTAACATCATCATCCGGCTTCCAGAGATAGCCGCGGGCGTAACCGCTGACTATTTCACAAACAATATCTGCACGACAGCACATTTCGTAAAACAAAGCCGAATAGCCGGAACAAGAGGTTTTACGTAACTGAACGACATCTTTATAATTTATTTTTGCCTCTGACTTTTCTTTTGCACGCTCCGCTATTCTTACTGCTCCATTTTTATCTGTAACCATATATTTTTCATAAACAGCATCGTGATCATAGCAAACCAGATATGCAATAAAATCATGAATAGCAGTTACTTTGCCATAGTTATCAAGACCCATTTTATTTATCCGTTTCAGAACTTCATCAAGATAGGCATCTGGATTTGAAAGCCGCAGCTCTTCTAATTCAGGGGCATTTGCCAGTTCTTTAAGACTCTGATCTGGTTTAGACTTTCTATACTTATTTACTTTTTCATAAGAAGCCGGAATCTGGAAAATGTGGCCGTTTTTTACAGGCTTACTGATTAAATCACTCTCATAACAAGAGCCTACCCAATTTTTTGTCTGATTTGAGAAAGTAATTTGAATTTTATCTGATGAAAAAGGAACAATAAAGGAAGCTTTTCTATTTTCACCGCCTTCAAGAGTTTTCAACAAAGAATAATTCGTTTTATCCTTCGAAACCCCATAAATCAGCAGATATTTATTCTTTACCCCGCTTGCAGAAACTGTAATCTTTTTCCCTGCCTCAAGTTTATCTGAAGAAACAGTAACTTTTATATCAGGGGAATAGGCATCAACCAGAATGTCATCAATTTTTTCCTGAATTATATAATCCGAAGATTCTGCAAGATACTCCTTTCCATCTGTAGTTATAAAACGATACGCATTTTTTACATTATCGCTCCAGCCGTATATTCCACCACAAAAACTCTGCCGCCAGCAGTTTTTTAAGCAGGTAACAATTTTCTTCTGTTTTTTTGAATAAAGATAATAGTCGCAGGTTTCGCCTTGTGACTGCCAGCCTAAAGCCACGCAGGAACGATATAATTTTTCAAAATCAGTTTCTACAAGCCAGCCGTTTTTATATTCATAACCATCTTCATTGCAGATTGTATAATCAGAAGATTCTGCAAGATATTGTTTTCCATCTGTAGTTATAATTCTATACGCATTTTTTACATTACCGCCCCAGCCGTAGATTCCACCACAAAGACTCTGCCGCCAGCAGTCTTTGACATAAGCAACAAACTTCTTATCCTTTTTTGAATATAGAAAAAAATCTGTTGTTTCACCTTCCGGCTGCCAGCCTAAGTCTTCCAGTGAAAGCCTGACATTATAAAAGTCTGTTTCTCCAAGATATCCGTTTATATATTCCAGACCATCATTTGTAATAAGCGCATATTCAGAAGGAGAAATCAGATAAACAGCATCATCTTTTGACCAAAGACTCCAGACGTTACCCATCTGGCCCCACTGTCCCAGCCAGACTGACTGTCGATAACAGTTCTTTACACAGGCAACATATTTACCTGCTGATTTATCGTAAATATAGACATCTGTAACCGATTCCTGGGGATTCCACTTATTAACATGTGTTGAAACAACAGAAATCTTTTTCAAATCTGAAGGATGAGGATTTTCAGACAGACTCAAAGAATAAGGAATTCCCGACAGATTTTCCGGCGGTACAGGATATTTTTTTACCGAGCTGATTTCCGGGAGTTTTTGTAAATCGGGAGCAGTTACAGTAATTACTTCTGCCCCTTGCGAAGCCGAAGTATTTGTTGTACTTGCACAAGCTGTCAGAAAAACAATATTTAAAAGTATAATATTAATATAGAATAAAATGGATTGATGTATTTTTTTTCATATAAACAGTTTAAGCCCAGACTGGAGATAAAACAAGAGGGGCAAAAAAAATCCCGCGCGGAAAACCGGGCAGGATTTGTAGATGCGATTTCGAACTATTTTCTGAGTCCGAGCTCTTTAATGAATGCGCGGTAACCTTCGAGGTCTGTGCGTTCAAAGTAGCGGAGCATCTTGCGGCGCTGACCTACAACCTTAAGAAGTGCACGTTTAGCGTTAGCATCCTTTGGGAAGAGCTTGTTGTGCTCTGTGAGCTGCTCAACACGCTGTGTCATAAGAGCGATCTGAACTTTTACACTACCTGTGTCAGTGTCTTTTGCGCCGTACTTCTTTACTGTTGCGGCTGTTGTTTCTTTTGTAAGTGCCATATTGGAACCCCTGAAAAAATAATGATTTCCAGCCAGGCCGGAAACTCTGTATAAGCGGAAAACCTTGCAGGTCGGTCTCTGGGTTTCTAGAAACAAATCACAATGTAATCCGTAAAACAGATTTAAACATATTATTCTAAAAGTTTATTATTGTCCATACCTTTTTTCTGATTTACAACTGGCATTTCTTAAAGTATACTGAATGATAAGCGGGAGAAAGGTATTACGGATGTCACATTTAACTCGAAAAAATCTCAGGCTATTAATTCTAACGCTTCTTGGTATTGTTTGTATTTTAAATTTACGATTCACAGGTAATAGTTTAGCTCAGTATTTTATGCTGGGGTCTCTGCGGATTCCAACTTCGACCAAAGGCGGTGTTATTTCCGGCTTACTTTCACTCATCTGCATTCTTCTTGTTTTTGTTGATTATAAAAGAGGCTTTAAAATCGGCCTTGCAATGAATCTGATTTCTACAGTGAATCTTTTTTTGGGTATGTTAAAAACCCATTCTATTGTTTCAATGCCGGGATTTGTAACAAACATCGTTTCCCTGATTACTCTTGCTACTATATATTTCTTCTATAGTAAACTTTCTGTAAGCAATATGACAGATTATGTTACCGGTCAGGGTAACCGACGAAGTTATGTAAAAGAAGTTTCGGAACATCTTGAAGCAAGAAAATCTTTTACCCTTGCCTGTGTTGAGCTTGAAGATTTTAAGCATATTAATGATGTATATGGCATTCAGATTGGAGATGCCCTAATCAAAAAAACTGCCGATAAACTTGCGACAATCCTTGATAAAAAAGATAAAATGTTCAGAATTACAGGCTCAAAGCTTGCAATTCTTTTTGAACCGGGTGAATCACCGGAAGACCGGCTTAAGAGTATTATTGCTCCGGAAACAGTAACAATTACCAGCGGAACAGATGAAAATCAGACAGAAACCTCCTGTGTTCTTTCACTTGGCGCTGGTATTGTTTATTCACACCCACCTTATAACTTCACTAAAAATGCTTCTTCTGTTTTGCAGAACGCAGAAACCGCGCTTGCAACTACACGTAATCTTGCAGAAAAGAAAATCTGTATTTTCAATGAAAGCATGGAAAATGAAGAAGTTAAACATCGTGAAGCAGAATTCCTTGTAAAAGAAGCGCTTAAAAACAATTATTTTTATCTTGTTTACCAGCCACAGTTTACAACAGGAGAAATGAAGCTCCGCGGTTTTGAAACCCTGCTCCGCTGCCGTAAGCCAGATCTTACAATTGTAAGCCCGAATAATTTTATTCCTGCCGCAGAAAAAACTACCCTCATCATGAAAATTGATGATTACGTTCTTAAGACTGCAATGAAAGAGTTTAAACCGGTACTCGAGAACAAAGAAAATGATTACGTTATTTCTATAAATGTTTCCGCAAAAACAATGGGAAGCGCTGATTTTACAACCCGTCTCAAGCGGATTATAGATGAAGTTCAGTTCCCGCCAGAAAATCTTGAACTTGAGATTACTGAATATTCATTTGCAGAGTCTATGGAAACAACAATTTCCAATATCAATAAACTTCGTGAAATGGGAATTCATATTGCCCTTGATGATTTTGGAACCGGTTATACTTCTATCAAACAGCTGATGAAGCTCCCTATAAATCTTCTTAAAATTGACAAAAGCCTTATAGATGACATTGAAACAGATCAGAATATGCGCGATATGGTGGATTCTGTAATTTACATGGGTCACATTATGAACTGTGAAGTTATTTCTGAAGGCGTTGAAAAGGAATCTCAGCTGGATATTCTTCGAGAACACAAATGCGACTTTATTCAGGGCTTTGTATGGGGTAAGCCTATTGATTTTGAAGACGCAAAAAAAATGTGCGACCAGGAAGAATTCGGAGAATAAGATGCTGAAACATAGAGAGAGTCTCCGAGCAGCTATGCTGCGAAGGTTCAGCATGACCGCTGGCATTCCGAAAGCAATTCAGGATAACTGTCTTCCCGAACTTGTTCCGGGACCTGTTTTATAAAAACTTTACAGAATCACAAGCGGGAAGATTTTCTATCTTTCCGTTTTTTATTTCCAGCCTTACCAGTTCCCCTTTTTCGTTTTCTGTTCTGTAAAGGCCATCCGGTGGAAGCAGCTGCGGCGTTTTTTCTGGGGCGAGGCGGCGGATTGCAGCGATGTCAATCTCATATGGGCGTTCCAAAAGCTCCTGTGCCGTCATAAAAAAGCCTTTACTCAGCATTGTACGAATATATGATGAACTGATTCTTTCTTCATCTTCGGTTCCTGCATGAAAATATACCGGATCTACAAAAACTGCTTCAATTTTATTCTGTTCTGCCCAATAACGGATTGCCTGTGCATCTGTAGCACCCTTATAACCGCAGCGGAAATCAATTCCTTCTGCAATAAGCTCCATATTGCATACATTCAAAAGAATATTCAAAAAGTCTGCCCCCATCATGCTGGCAAAAGAATCATCAAAATCAACTATTATAGCAAAATCAATTCCCAGCTCTTCGAAAAGAGCCAGTCTCTGATTAAGTGTTGAAAGATCCCCCTTATAATCACTGCTATGTTTTATTCCTGGAAGTGGACGTGAAAATGTAACGACTCCTGCGAAAAGTCCCTTTGACTTACATCGGTCTTTTAATTCTGAGAGAAGTTTTTTGTGTCCTTTATGAAGACCGTCAAAGCTGCCTGTTGAAATCCCTGTTTTTGCACCGCAGAGAAATTCTTCATTTGAATCGCCATTTAATATAGAAAGAATATCATTCCAGGTAAAAAGTTTCATATTTTCTATTATATCACTTTACTAATAAAAAAAATAGTTATATAATAATTAAGTGTAATTAAATTTCTTTAGTATTACTAAAGTTTAGGAGATAAATATGGCAACTAAAAAATTGGACTGGGGCAATCTGCCTTTCGGCTACATGGAAACATCAAAAAGCTATGTAGCAAACTGGAAAAATGGTGAATGGGATGAAGGAAAGCTCACTTCTGACCATACTGTAAAAATCAGCGAATGTGCCGGCGTATTGCAGTACGCACAGACCTGTTTTGAAGGCCTTAAAGCATATACAACTGAGCACGGCGACATCGTAACATTCCGCCCAGACTTAAACGCTGAGCGTATGGAAAATTCATGTAAACGCCTTGAAATGCCAGTATTCCCAAAAGAGCGCTTTATTGAAGCTGTTCTTCAGACTATCGAAGCAAACAAGGATTGGGTTCCACCTTACGGAAGCGGAGCTACTCTTTACATCCGTCCATATATGTTCGGTTCAAGTTCAGTTATTGGTGTAAAACCAGCTGATGAATATCAGTTCCGTATTCTCGTAACTCCTGTTGGACCATATTTCAAAGGCGGTGTAAAACCTATTAAGGTTCGCCTTTCTGACCTCGACCGTGCAGCTCCTCATGGAACTGGTGATATTAAGGCTGGTTTGAACTATGCTATGTCTTTGCACAATATCGTAGATGCACATAACTGCGGCTACGCTGAAAATATGTACCTTGATCCTGCTACTCATACATATCTCGAAGAGACTGGTGGAGCAAACATTATCTTCATTTCAAAAGATGGAAAGCTTGTAACTCCTAAATCTGATTCTATTCTTCCTTCAAGTACACGCCGCTCGCTTGTAGTTGTAGCTAAGGAATACCGGAAGATGGAAGTTGAAGAGAGAAAGATTAACAAGAGCGAACTCGGAGACTTTGTTGAATGTGGTCTTTGTGGTACTGCTGCTGTTATTTCTCCGGTTGGTGAAATTGATGATCATGGAAAGCAGATTATCTATAACGAAGGAAAACAGGAAATGGGTCCTAAGTTGAAGGAAATTTATGATACTTTGACTGGTATTCAGATGGGCCGTCTCCCTGCACCTGAGGGATGGGTTTATACAATCTGATGAAAGCGGACAGCGGGTCAAGCCCGCTGCCGTTTATCATTATTATGAACACGACTTGCCTTCGGCAAGCGTGTCAAATTAATTGCGAAACCGACAAACTCGCTTCGCTCGTTTGCGGTTCAAATCATAGAAATGTAAAAAATCTGCTTTTTTTTAAGCAGGCTTTGTTTTATTTTAAATATTGTATTTTTTATCGAACTTTACGCAAAAATGCATCTTTAAATCCGTATGACTTAAATCTTTCAAGAACAACCTTGTATTCATCCATTGTAACAGGGCCAATCAAAATCTGTTTGCTTGAACCGCCTGCCATTGGAACGATTGTAATCGGATAATTTGTTCCATACTTATTGATTACATCAAGAATGTTGTCCTCGCTTGAGTAAACTGCAATCTGAATGTAGTACTTTCCAGATTCAAGGTTTTTAAGGCTTGGAACCATATACTTATCATAAGAAGTTACAGCTTTTGGTTCTGGCTTTGGCTCTTCTGGTTCTGCTGGAGTTTCTTCTACCAGTGGAGTTAAGGTAATTTCTTCATCAATTGCATCAATATCATCTTCAGAAATTACATCTTCAACTTCATCTTCCTCGTTCTCTGGAGGATTTGCATCTGCCGGAACAAGTACAATTGCTTCATATTCATCAGTTTCGTTTTCTTCTATTGTTTCTTCTGAAACTTCGTTTTCTGGCTCAGCTTCTGTCTCTGCAGGTAAATCATCAAGTTCATCTGCTTCAAAAGCTTCTGCTGCCGGAACATCTTCTTCTGCTTCTGTTGTTTCTTCAGGAATATCAGCTGGAGTTTCTTCATCAAAAGCTTCTTCTTCAAGACTTTCTTCTTCCGCTGGAATATCTTCTTCAACAGTTTCTTCTTCTGCTGTTTCCTCTTCTATTTCAGGCTCAGCTGCTTCTTCTTCAAACTCTTCAGGTTCTTCTTCTACAGACTCTTCTTCAGATTCCTCTTCTGCAGGAAGTTCATCAAGCTTTTCTTCTTCAAAAGCTTCTTCTTCTGCAGCTTCTTCTATTGCATCCGGAGTTTCATCTTCGAAAGCTTCCTCTTCATTTTCTTCTTCTGAATCTTCTACTGGAGTTTCTTCTTCCTCAAATTCCTCGTCTGCAGTTTCTTCCTCTTCTATAGCTTCTTCTTCAAAAGCCTCTTCCTCTTCAGCTTCTTCAACTGCTTCTGGAACTTCAGGCTCTTCTTCTGTTTCTTCAGCTATTTCAGTTTCAGGCTCTTCAGTTTCGTCTTCTGTAGCTTCTTCAAAAGTTTCTTCTTCAGCTGCCTCTTCTTCAAACTCTTCAGGCTCTTCGTTTTCTGTATTATCAAAAGCATCGGAATTCTGCTCTGCACCAATTGATTCGAACTCTTCATCATCAAAGTCATCTATTTCTGCTGATGATTTTGAAATTACAGCATTTCCAAATACCTGGTCGTCTTGGCCAGAGCGTTTTGTAATCTTCACTATGTTATTTGCACTGCTGTCAATTCCCATTGCTTCTGCGGCTTCTGGAGAAAGCATAATTGCAACCCCCTCAGAAGGATCAAGTGCACCGATTACAAGAATATCTACAGTAGCATCACCTGCAATATTTGTTACACTGATTATATCACCAGGAAGGTAGCCTACTGTTTTTGCAAAAAGTCCCTGAGGAAAAACTCCTTTATCAACGACAACTGCCCTTCCATCTAAAGAAGGACTGAATGATGCAAACATTAGACATCCTGCTGTTACTGCCAGAATCTTAAAAATGTTTTTAATTTTATTTTTCATACCCCTACCCATCCTTAGGCTTTATATGCTCTTAATGCTTTGTTTATTTCGTATACTAAATCTGATGAAACCTTCGCCAGATTATTTTTCTTTGTACGGTCAATTTTAATATCTTTAATCGACTTGGCTGCTATTTTTTTACCATCCTTTACAGAAGTAATTATAAAATCAATTTCGTAAAGGTCTGAAGTACTGCTTAATGTATTTTCAGTGCGTTCATAGTAAAGCTTTATCTGAACAAAATAATCTGAAAATCCATTAAATGCATCTCCCTGCCCGATTTTATAAAGTTTTTCATCCTGTGTTGCAGAATCTGAGATTGCTGCATCCGAATTAGTGACTATAAAACCATATTCAAAAAAATTATTGAGTACAGAATCTTCAATTACCATTGAATCTTCCGAAACACAGTCTACACTTTCATCATGCTGAACAATCTGAAATGAAATCTGATTTGCAAAGCATAAAGTACCGCTTAACAGCAGAACCGAAAGAATACAAAACCTTTTTAGTTTCCCCATGAAAGGCCCCTCGTCGAAAGACAATACTCCGACTCTTATTATTTTAATCGGTGAAAAATCAGGGCAGGTTTAGATATTTTTATGACATTTTCTATCTATTGTGATAAAATAATATAAAGGGTTGGGAAAATGGATAAACGTATTTACATCATTGGCGCAGGCTTTGCAGGACAAACCATTGCCGATGATATCAAGCGTAAAAAGATATTTGGAAAAGTAAACGCATTTATTGATGACAACAAGGATATCATCGGAACTACAATAGATGGAATTCCTGTTCTGGGGCCTATCAGCAGTGTAACTTCTATTCTTTCCAATTCAGATCTTGATGAAGCAATCATTGCAATTCCTTCTGCCCCGACCGAACGAATCCGTGAAATTTATGAAACCCTTACTCAAAACGGTTTTAATCATATTAAGATTCTGCCTGGAATAAGCCAGGTAATTGAAGGAACAGCCCATCTTGTTCAAACCCGTGAAATTGACCCGCTGGATATTCTTGGCCGAACACCTGTTACAATTTCATTAAAGGAAAGTCTTGGATATTTACGAGGTAAACGTGTTTTTATTACTGGAGCAGGTGGCTCAATTGGCTCGGAGCTTTCAAGGCAGCTTTTGAGCGGTGGAGCTGAACGTCTTTATCTTTTTGGTCACGGCGAAAATTCTATTTGCGGAATATATCGTGAATTAAGACTCTTACAGGCAGAAGGTGTTGGAGAAAAAGCTACTATTGTTCCTATTATTGGAGACATGAGGGACAGAGAATATGTTGATTACATTGTACGACAGACAAAGTGTAATGTAATTTTCCACTGTGCGGCCTATAAGCATGTTCCTATGATGGAAGAAAATCAGGTTGCAGCAGTTGAAAACAATGTATTTGGAACAAAGAATCTTTTGGATGCAGCTCTGGCTCACAAAGTAGACCGCTTCGTTTTGATTTCTACAGATAAGGCCGTAGCGCCAGTAAGCGTTTACGGCGTTTCCAAAATGCTTTGCGAAAAGCTTGTGCTCGACGCGGCTAAGCGCGCTGCAGAAAATCAATCCTTTATGTTTGTACGCTTTGGCAACGTACTTGGCAGCCGAGGTTCTATTCTTCCGGTTTTCCAGAATCAGATAAAAACCGGTGGTCCAATTACCGTAACCGATGAAAAAATGGAACGCTTTTTCATGACCATTCCTGAGGCCTGTTCTCTTGTTTTACAGACTGGCGGCGTCGGCGAAAACGGCAAATCATATTTACTCGACATGGGTGAGCCTATAAAAATCATTGAACTTGCAAAACAGATTATTAAGTTCTCCGGTCTTGAACCTTATAAAGATATTGATATAAAAATTGTCGGCTCACGCAAAGGTGAACGCCTTATTGAACCGCTCTGGCTTAAAGAAGAAAATCCGCAGCCGACTAAATACAAAAAACTTTTAATGCTTGATAATAAAGAATATGAAAGTTCAAGACTTGAAAAACTTCTTACTGAGCTTCATCCAATTTGTTTTTACACAAAAGGAAAGGAAAATCTATTTCGTGACAAAGCACTTCTGGTAAAGCTTTTATGTGATGACTGCGAAAGTCTGCGTGACTTTTACGAGGAAATCAAAAAAGACGGTCAGCTTCGTACTGATTTATTATAGGATTTATATTTATATAGAAAAAACAGGAGAAAGAAATATAAATGGCAGAAATTAAAGTTCCATTTCATAGAGCAGCTATCACAAAAGATGAAGAAAACGCTGTGCTTGATGTACTGCGAAGCGGATGGCTCACAACCGGAAAATACGCGCTGGAATTCGAAAAAAAGTTTAGCGCCTCGGTAAGTGACACAGACAAAATGAAAGAAGCCCGCCGTGCACTTTCTCTTTCAGACAGTGAAATAATTTCGCTTGCCGTAAACTCAAATACGAGTGGAATGATACTTGCAATGGAAGCCTGTGGGGTTCGAGAAGGAACTGCCGTAATCACAACGCCTTACACTTTTGTTTCTACGGCAGCCTGTGCCCGTCATTTAAATGCAGATGTTTTTTTTGCGGATGTTGAAAAAGACAACTACAGTATTGATCCAGTAAAAATTGAAGAGATCTTAAAAAAAGATACAGAGCACCGGGTTCGCGCAATTGTTCCGGTTCATATTGCCGGAAACGTTTGCAACATGCGCCGTATTATGGAACTCGCACAAAAGTATTCTACTCCTGAACATAAAATCCGTGTAATTGAAGATGCTGCACATTCTTATCCGTCACCAACAGAACTCGGTTACGCAGGAACAATCGGTGACGCCGGAGTTTTTTCTTTCTATGTAACAAAGACAATTACAACGGCAGAAGGAGGAATGGTTTGTACAAGAGATTCTGAACTTGCCCGCCGCATGACGGTTATGCGTATGCATGGAATGGATCGCACAACCTGGGACCGCTACACTTCTCCGCGGGCAAGCTGGGAATATGATATTATCGCACCAGGCTACAAATTTAATCTTCCTGACATTCTTGCTGCCATCGGCTGCTGCCAGGTAGACCGGGCCCAGCTTTTTTATGAGCAGAGAAAACGAATAGTGGATATGTATAATAAAGCTTTCTCTAAGCTTGATTTTATCCGCTTACCACCAGATGACGAAGGCAACAGCTGGCATCTTTATCTTATGCGCATTATACCTGAAAAACTTAAAATCACACGCGAAGAGTTTGCAAAAAAAATGCAGGAAGCAGGATTAGGAATTTCAGTTCACTTTATACCGATTTTTCATTTTACTTACTGGCGCGAACTCTACCCTGATTTTACCGCAGAAAATTTTCCGAATGCAGAAAGACAGTACAATAATACAATTTCGATTCCGCTCTTCCCGGATATGACAGATGAACAGGCCCAGCTTGTAATTGATACTGTTATAAAAATTGGAAATAAAAACAGGAGAGATTCATAACATAATGGCTGTAAAAAAATCAGATCAAAAAAAACAATTACGTTCTCTTGAAGCAACTGGCTTTTACAGCGATGTAGTAAAAGAAAATTGTCTTTACGCTGCTCTAATACGAAGCCCTGCTTCATCAGGAAAAATCAAAAGCATTTCAGCTCCAGACTTACCTGAAGGATATTTTTTATATACTAGCCGTGATATTCCGGAAACAAAAACTCTTAATGCAAATAAAACCATAACCAAGATTTTTGGATATGGAAATGTTTCTTACAGCGGGGAACCTGTAGGTATCATTCTTGGACCTGATGAGGAGCAGGTTTACAAACTTCTTGATACCGTAAACATAACCTTTGATGTTGAAAATCTAGAATCTGCCTTAAACAATGTTATCAACAAACAAACTGATGATGCTTCTAACTTTAAAGAATTTGTTGAACAGATAAATGAGATGCCTTCTCTTGATGCCGTAATCGATAAATCTCATGTAGAAGAAAATGCTGATGTCATTGTGGCTTCCCGTGAAATCAAATATGGTCTTTATGAAAAACTTGAGTTAGCTCAGGCAGACACAAAACTTTTTGAAAGCGCAGATTTTACTTCTACCGACACCTGGAAAGAAAAACTGCTTACTCCAAAATGGCAGGAAACAGAAGGAGCTTTTGCTTACACCGAAGGCGATAAAATTCATGTTTTTACGCCAACCCGATGGATAAGCTTTACACAGAAATCTGTAGCTCTGGCACTTGGAATAAGTGAAGAAGATGTATATATTCACAAAACAAAAACAGCAGGAATCTATCCTTCGGGATTAGCCCGCACTACACAACTGGCAGTTCAAATCGCAATTGCATCATGGCTTACAAAAAAGCCTGTAAAACTTGTTCTTTCACAGTTTGAACAGGAAAACTATATGGTTCCTGGCGTACTTACAGAAATTACATACCGCACTGCTCTTGATAAAGACGGGCATTTAATAGCTCTTAAAATACTTATTGATATAGACATCGGTTGTTCAAATCCTTTTGCTCAGGAAATTACAGACCGTATAGCAATTGCTTCAACAAGTTATTATAAACCGGAAAATCTTTACATTAGTGCTAAAGCTCATTCCTCTAAAAATCCACCAACTTCAATTTCAATGCAGATTATTGAATCACAGGCTTTTTTTGCAATAGAAAATGAAATTCAGAAAATCAGTAATCAATCTAAAATATTCCCTGACGAACTTAGACTTTTAAACGCCAAAACTGAAATTGAAAAAACAAAAACAAAATCTAAAACAAAATCTAAAACAAAATCTAAAACAAAAACAAAAGATTTTCCTTTTTCAATTCCAACCGGGGACATTCAATCTGTTATTCAGACCGCTCTTAAGCAAAGTGACTTTAACCGCAAATATGCATCATTTCATATGGAAGCAATTGACCGTGCTGAAAAAGACAGCAAACCTTTCTTTGCCCTGCCTCTGCGCGGAATTGGTGTTGCAACAGCCTATATTCCATCCGGATATTATGGACAATCTGGTTTTTCAAATGATACAAAGGTTGAAATAACTCTTAGTGCAGATGAAAAACTTGTAATACATTCTATAAAACCTTCGGAAGTAATTCAGGATATATGGAAAAACTCAGCCTCAGAAATTCTTCAAATTCCCAAACAGAATATTC
>CAKUWD010000048.1 GCA_934699065.1 uncultured Treponema sp. | reverse complement strand
GTATTAAGCAGCCTTGCAAAAATCACTTGTATTGGTGGTAAGGCCCGCACATCACGCCTTTCTTTCCAGGAATTCTTTGGCCGTGCAGTAAACGAAAAACGCTGGGGCTATCCTGCAGCCGCTTTGCTTGGTTCTATCGATGCTCAGGTTGAATCTGGTTGTGCTTCAATTGGTGGTAAGGACTCAATGTCCGGTACCTTCGAAGATATCAACGTTCCTCATACTCTCGTAAGCTTTGCCGTAACACACGATGAAGCTCCGAACGTACTTTCCGGTTCTTTCAAGGTAAGCGGAAACAATATCTATATGGTAAAGGTTCCTTACTCAGACCTTCTTGAGCCTGATTACGAAACCTTCCTTAAGAACTCAGATGTACTTTACGAGCTCAATAAAGCCCGCCGCATTGCCGCAATGTATTCTGTAGGACCTGGTGGTATTGCAGAAGCAGTTACAAAGATGGCTATGGGTAACATGGTTGGTGCCAGCCTCGACGCTAATGCGGTGGTTGAGTGCTCGCGAAGCGAGTGTATCGAAACCACCGGCAATCTTACGGGTTTCTTCATTCCAACCTACGGAAACATCATTGTAGAAGTTCCATCTGCTCATGTACCTGAATTTGAAAAGGCAGCCTTTGTTGAAGGAACTCTCGTTCAGCTTGGTATGACAATCGACAAGCCTGCAATCGTAATCAAAAACGCCGTTCTCGGTGGAGTTACAAATCCTGAAGTTGAAATCAGCCTTTATGACTGTGTAAATAAATGGGAAGACAAACTCAAGGAAGTATTCCCACGCGTTAGTGGAGCAGAGGTCCAGCCAAAGCTTCCTGACTGGGCAACAGATATCCATAAGTCTCTCAGCGACATCCGCAAGGCTCCGGCTTTTGTTCAGCCGACAAGCCGTCCAAAGGTATTGCTCCCTGTATTCCCAGGTACTAACTGCGAAATCGATATGGCTCGTGCCTTCAACCTGGCCGGCGCAGATACAAAGATTGTAGTTCTCCAGAACCGCACACAGGCTCAGCTTACAGAGTCACTCGACCGCCTCGCCAGCGAAATGCGCGACGCACAGATTCTCGCCCTCTCCGGTGGTTTCTCTTCTGGTGATGAACCGGATGGCTCAGCTAAGTTTATTGCAAACGTACTCAAGGCCGGAAACATCAGCGAAGAGGTTATGAACCTTCTTAAAAAGCGCGATGGTCTTGTACTCGGAATCTGTAACGGTTTCCAGGCTCTCGTTAAGACTGGTCTTGCAGTATATGGCGAAATCCGCGATATAACTCCTGATATGCCAACTTTGACTTACAACAGAATCAACCGCCATATCAGCCGCATCGTTCGCACACGCATCGTATCTGCAACAAGCCCTTGGGCAATGCACCCAAGCGTAATTGATCAGCGTAATCACCTTATTGCAATCAGCCACGGTGAAGGCCGCTTTGTTTGTGACGAAGCAACTGCAAAACGTCTCTTCGAAAACGGACAGGTATTTACCCAGTACGTAGACGAGTTCGGCCGTCCTGCAATCACAGAGCCAGATAACCCTAACGGATCAGCCTTTGCAATCGAAGGTATTACATCTCCAGACGGACACGTTCTTGGAAAGATGGGACACTCAGAGCGTGGAGTAGGTATGGATCGCAACGGCGCTTCTCTTGATCTCTTTAAGAATGTAGGTGGAAATCCTCTTACAAACGAAAGCGAAACTACCTGCGAAAACCTCTTTGCTGCCGGAGTTGCATACTTTAAATAATATGGATGCAAGCCCCTCGCCCTATATATTTATAATTCTCGCGGTGCTGATTGTTCTTTCCATGCTCTTTTCCATTTCGGAAAGTTCTTTTCTTGGAATGAACAAGCTGCGCCTGCGAATTCTCAGAAAGAATAAAGATAAGCGCGCTCTTATTGCCGGCCGCCTTTTAGACCGCAGAGAACGTCTTATCAATTCTCTTTTGGTTTCAAATGATATCGTAAATATCTTTATTTCTTCTATTATAACATCAGTTGCACTGGATATGTTTGGCCAGAAAGGAGTTGGAATTGCTACTCTTATAGCCACACTTCTTCTTTTAATTTTTGGAGAAATTACACCAAAAACAATTTCCACCCGCTGCCCGGACCGAATTGCCTATGCTCTGGCTCCTTTTGTTCAGATTGTAGTTTTTATAATGCATCCGGTTGTTGCTGTTGTGACTTTTATTGCCCGCTGTGTACTTCGTATTTTCGGAATAAAAACAAATGCAAAAAAACAGTCTTATACAGAAGAAGAAATAAAAACCTTCTTTGATATGAGTTCGGAAAGCGGTGTCATCGAGGAAAATGAAAACCGAATGATGAGCCAGGTGTTCAAGTTTTCAGATCTGGAAGCTCAGGATATTATGGTTCCCCGAACAAAAATCAAGGCAGTACCTCATGACGCAAAATACCGCGATATAGTAGAACTTTCTCAGCGGCTTGGTTATACCCGTTTCCCAGTTTACAGAAAATCAATTGATGACATAATCGGAATTATTTACCTCAAGGATATGCTGGCATATAAAGAAAGTCAGTCAACCTTCAATCTGCTCAATGTTATGCGTCCGCCGCTGTTTATCCTTGGAACTAAAAAAATCACTTCTGTTCAGGAATTGCTTTTTGAAAGTCATGATTCTATGGCAATTATTGTAGATGAATATTCCGGCACCGACGGAGTTATTACAGAAAAAGATATTTCCCGCGAAATATTTGCCCTGCCTGGTGAAGATTCTCTTCGCGGAAAAGTTTTTGATTTTGACAATGTTGAAAATAAAGCAGATTTTGAAATAAATGGTTCTGTACTTTTACGTGACCTAAAAGAAGATTTACATATTCCACTCGAATCTAATATCAACGAAACTATAGGCGGCTGGTTTGCAGAACAGATAGACCGCATGCCGCAAACTGGAGACACCGTAGAATTTGAAGGTTTTCTTTTTTCAGTTAAAAAGATTCAATCACATCGTGTAGAACGTATTCAAATTATAAAACTGCAGAATAAAGAAGAGGAGGTAAAAGAATGAATCATTACCTCCTGACGGCTGCTGAACTTTTCTTTTTAATTTTGTGTGTCGGCTTTTTTACCTCGTCAGAAACAGCATATCTTTCTCTTCCTCGCTTAAAACTCCGCAGTATGGTAGAGCAGGGGCGCCGCAACGCAAAAAAAGTTGCTGCACTCAAAGCGAATATGGATCGGCTTCTGACAACAGTGTTAATTGGCACTAACTTTTTAAACTCTCTCGCCTCTGCAATTGCTACTGCTTTTGCTATTGATTTACTTGGCAGCAGAGGAGTTGCTATCGCTCCTTTCGTAACTGCTTTTTTTATAACAACCTTTGCTCAGATTGTACCAAAGACTGCTGCAGGTCTTCATCCTGATACATTTACCTGTTTTTCTGCCTGGCCTCTTATGATACTGGAAAAACTATTTTTCCCGATTGTCTGGCTATTCGAAATGATTTCTCATGGAGCGGTAGTTCTTGTAGAAAAAATCTTAAAGCCTGCCGGTGCAATTGTTACAGAGGAAGAACTTAAAACTCTTATAGATGTAGGCTCTCACGAAGGAACAATCGAAAAAGATGAAAGCCGGCTTCTCAATAAAATTATAAAATTCAATGACCTTTCAGTAAATGATGTCATGAAACATCGTTCTCAGGTAAGCATGATTAATCAGGAAGCGGATTACGATGAAGTAATAAATCAGTTTCTTACTTCCGGTTTTTCTACACTTACAGTGTATAGCGGCCACAGAGAAAATGTAGTTGGTGTTTTAAATTATAAAAAAGTACTTTTCTGCTCAGAAGAAATAGACAAAAGTCAGGGCTTTGCCGGCCGCCAGATGTCTGAGGTTCTTTTTATACCGGGAACAATGAGTGTACTGGATATTCTTCAACAATTCCGTACAAGCGAGCATAAGTTTGCAGTTGTCCTTGACGAACAGGGCCAGACAGATGGAATTATTACAATGGAAGATATTCTTAAGGTTGTATTCGGCCACATGTCTGATGAAAATACTTACGATAACACAGCTCCGGAAGATAAAGTAGAGTTAGTTTCACTTAACACATTTATTGTTCCGGGCGATATGAAGATAGATGATGCTAATGAAATTCTTGGCCTTGCACTTGAATCAGATGAAATGAATACAGTCGGCGGCTGGCTTTTGGAACAGTTTGGTTATCTGCCAGCTTCGGGTACAGTTCTTATAAAAGACAGAAATCTTTTTACAGCAGAAGATGTAAGCGGCCGCCGTATTGTTTCTGTCAGAGTGAAAAAGAGTAATTAAGACTTATTGACCACAAAAGTCTTTTTGTGCCCCCGCTATCAGAGGCACTTGTAGACCATCTTGCATATGACGGTAATCCGTTTGCTCCCAATGCGACATTTGAGGTTTTACCTTTACCTTCCGGTATAATTTGAAGCGATCCAGAAATTCCAGAACTATGTTTTTTATTGAATTTATACTGAACACCAAGATTTGCCTTAATCAGCCATATAAGACTGAGATTATCCCAATATGCAGTACCATATCCTGATGAGTTTTTATAATGATAATCCATCGCATTGATAAAAGATAATGCCGGACTAAATCCAAAATCTCCATAAAAAGAAGTCCTTGGAACGCAATCAATAGAAAATTTCAAACCGGCAAGAAATGAATTCATTTCCTGAGAATAAGAAATAACTTTTCCAGAAAATGTTCCCGGGTTGTAGTTGTCTGATTTATAAATATAAAAGCCGTTACTTCCTTCAAATCCAATATATTCATATTGATATTCAATAAATGGAGTAAGTTTGATTTCTGCAGGAAGAAAAATATTTCCACCAAGTCTAATAGAAAGAAGTAAATATTTTGTAATTTTATTGTCATGCTTTGAGTAGTTTGTTATGGCACATGGATCATCACTTTTCCATTTAGATGTAGTAGAATTAAGCCAGTCGAAATCCTGCATATATCCGCTTTTGCATGGAATTGCAAATGAACCTTTTAAACCGGTATAAAGATAATTCAAAATATCAAAGTCTGCTGTTAAATTAAAAACCGGTACATTTTTTATATCCCATACAAGTTCACTCAATTTGTTATTTGCATTCATACAGGATTTAGAAAAAACATATTCATTAATAGTACCGTTCAGCAGACTGATATCCGGAGTAATCTTCATTGTCAAATAGTCTTTTTTCTTTTTAGTTTCTGATTTTTCAGAGAAAACTGTATTTATAAGGAGGAAAAACATTAAAAAGAATAAAAGACAACGTTTCATAAAAACTCTCCGTAAACTACTGTTCAAGAGGATCTACACCAAAGATTTTAGCAAGCTGTTTTCTTGTAGCATCCATATCCTTAGGGTAGGGAGCTGTAAAATTGATTTTTTCACCTGTTTTTGGATGTGCAAGTTCAATTTTATAAGCATGCAATGCAAGGCGGCTTAAAAGAGGGCGTTCTTCGTATTCATCGCCATTCCACTTTTTTTTGATTTCGCTAAGGCGTACCGGCTTCTGGCTGCTGCTGTAGAGAGGGTCACAAACAATGCTTAAACCATTTTCTGCAAGATGAACACGAATCTGATGTGTTCGTCCGGTTTTTGGTTTTGCTTCAATCCAGGAATATGGCCCGCAGTTACCTATTAAACGGAAGCTTGTAAAAGAAGGTTTTCCCGCTTTTTTATTTGCAACGGTACGGTGGCGGGAGTCCCCATCTGGTAAAAGGGGAAGATTTACATCCAGAGTTTCCCAAAGCGGGTGACCATAGACAAGTGCATGATAAGTTTTTGAAACTTCACGCTTTTCAAACTGCATGGAAAGGTTACGTTGTGCCTCAAGAGTACGAGCATATACTATTAAACCCGATGTATCTTTGTCTATTCTGTGAACTGCATACAATTTACCGAATTCTTCCTGAGCAAGAAGGTCCAGACGAGGAGCATCTTCGTTGTAACGGTCTGCAGCAATTAGAATTCCACTGCGTTTATTCAAAACAATAAAGTCATCATCAGCAAAAATAACGCTGTAGTCCATATTTTTACTAGCCATATTCTTATTATACTAAATTTTACTATAAATTCCTATAAAGAAGGCTGATTTTCCGGCCGATAATGGCAAAGTAGGATATTCTACATGGTATAGACATCGGGAAAAATACGTATATGTACTTTTAAAAGGTTACAAAAAAAAATTTTTTTCTTGACTTCGTATATACCCCGTGTTAGAATATAAAAAAAAAGAGGATTTTCACGTAAAAGTCGTTGACTTGTGAGATCCACAAATAAAAAGGAGGATTTTTTCAAATGAAAAAAATCGTTGGAATTCTTGCAGCAGCAGCAGTTCTTGCTACTTCTGTATTCGCAGCTGATGTATCAGCAGCAACAAAAATTAAAGGCGAAGTTCTTAAGTATGATGGTACTGCAGAAAGCTTCAAGCTTTTTACAGAAGGAAACGATAGCCATGACTATGCTCAGCCTAACATTACATTCAGCATCTCTGATGATAAAGCTGGTGCTACTGTAAAGCTTAGTACAGATGGTAAAACAAAAGAAGTTAAGATGACTACACAGACAATCTGGTTCAAGCCAGTTGATGTACTCAAGATTACAGCAGGTAACTTTGATATTGCATTGAACAAAGAAAAGATTAAGTGGACTGAATCAGTAACTGGTCTCGGTGGAAACGGTCTCTTACTTTCTTTGAACGTATCAGGATTCTCTCTTGATGCAGGTTTCGCAGCTAATGAAGCTTACTGGCTCACATCTACAAAGTCTGATCCAATTATTAAGAATTTCTTCTTCAAAGCTGGATATAGCGCTGACTTCGGAACAATCGCTGGTTATATCGAATTCAACAGACAGAAAGATGGCCGCAGACCATGGGCATTCCATGATATGTATTTCGGACTTGGCGATAATGCTATCAAATACGAAACAAACACAGGTGCTATTGGAGACATCCACTTCGGTGCTGGATATTCTAACAACTTCAACGGAATCGATGTGTTCGTAAATGTTGCAGGTTTCATGGGTAAGGACTTCAACTGGGTACGCCCAGAAGCTTACATTGGTGGAAACGTAGATGCATTCGGATACCAGGCATTCGTTGCTCCAATCATCTTCTTGAACAACAAAGATGGTGTAAAGCAGGATCCAGCTGTAAACCTCGAAATCGTTGCTAAGGTTACATATCAGCTTGAACCATGCAAGATTTATGCTCAGTTCTTAGACAACCAGATCTTGAACAAGAAGTTCGTATCTACTATCGAAGTTGGTGCTGAAGGTTCTTGCGGTGTAGCAAACTGGAAAATTTGGGCACAGATCGATACACTTGCTAACGACAAGGTTGACATCGCTGTTCCATTCGAATTGTCAGTTAATTTCTAATTTAATTTACAATTCCTAGTTTGAACAAAACTAAAAACGCTCCTCGCAAGGGGAGCGTTTTTTTTATCATGTAACTATTCTAAATATGAATTTGTTTATATAATAAAAGTATAAATATTTGGAGTTTTAAAATGAAAAAGACATCTATGATTTGTTTACTTGCAGGTGCATTAACTTTGTTTATTACATCATGCAGTTCGACTAAAAATGTTCAGTCGGCACCAGATACTTACGAAGACACTCCTGCTATAGCAGAAGAATCTTCAGATGGTTTAGAAGAAGACAATGGTTCTGAAATCAAAAGTAAATCTGATTCTAAATCTACTAGTGCAAAAAAGAAAAAGAATGCAATTGAAGAATTCTTTACATTCGGTAACAAAGATGACTATGCGAAATATTACGATATTTCAATTTATGAAAAAGATATTACCGGTATGAAAGAAAGACGTGCTACAACTCTTATCCGCACAGATGATTATATGGCTGGTTGGGGAAGTTATTACGCATTGGCTTATTATATTGTTCAGTTTGATGCAACTGCAAGAAAACAGCTTATTTCCGCAATTGAAGCCTATAATAAAGATTTCGATGAGAAGAATCTTAAACGTAAAGGTGGAAAAAAGACAGAAAGAGCTTATGGTAAAATCAAATATAGACTTGACTGGGGAACAATAAGTCATTCAACACCAAATATGGGAACTGGTGAAGGTTATATGGGTTATGAGTTTGTAAAAGGCTCGCCATATTTTACAATCAGAAATTACCCTTTCAATAACGAACACTACGACAGAATTGGAGATGCAACTACTCGTGAATCAATGGTCCTTGTATATTACTTTACAAGAGCACAGCTCAAAGAACTTGCAAACTTCCTTTCCGATGAAAACATTAATCAGCGTATAGCAGAAATGTCAGCAAATTATGTTTCATCTGATTCAGATGAATATTAGGATTAAATAAAATCAGGAGGGCATGTTATATGAATATGCCTTCCATTAACCGGATGAATAAATAAGATTTCGGTAGCATGAAGCATAAGGCGCGGAAAAGCTTCTGTTTTTCCGCTGCCGTACAAGGTATCTCCTGCAATTGGAATACCAAGCCCGCCAAGTTCTACAGGGCAGCTGGCAGCAAGTCTTAATTGATGAGTGCGGCCAGTAAGCGGAGAAAACTCAATTCGAGTCAATCCTTTTTCTACACCTAATTTTTTCCATTCAGTAATTCCAATTTTTCCATTTTCTTTATCATAAATCTGGTGAGGACGATTTTCTGTATCAAGTCTAAAGGGAAGTTCAGTGCGTCCTTCTGGTTTTCCATGGAGAATTCCGTCAAGCAGGGCTATATATTTTTTGTGAACTTTTCCTTCTGCAAATTGTTCGTTGAGTTTTCTGTGAGCTTCTTTATTTAAGGCCAGAACAAGAATACCCGAAGTTTCCATATCAAGCCGATGTACGGCACATTGTTTTGGTGCATCCGGGAATAAATTGCGAACTCGAGCTTCTGCACAATCCTCTTTGTCTTTGCCCTTTCCAGGAACAGACAAAAGTCCCGAAGGTTTATTTATCACAACAATATCTTTATCTCTATAAAGAATTTCTAATCCCATAATAGAGGGCAGAATATAACCGCATCTTTCATCACAGGGAGCATAAGAAGTTCCGTTTTTTTTATTTTTCGTATCACGGCCATAATAAACTTCATCCATGCTTATTATTTCATAATCTTTTTCAAAAGCATAACTTAAAAGCTTTGGCGCACAGCAGTCTCCGGTTCCTGTAGGCGGCAGGTGATTATTATGACATTTTATGATTTCATTAAGAGAAATTTTTCTTCCATCATATTTCGTGAATAAATAAAGATGAAAAACTTTTTGAAGGGAAGAATCTGTAAGGGCAGTTCGTTTTTTAAGAAGCCTTGCTCTTTCGGGGGAGGCTTTATTAATCAATGTCAATTCGTTTATCTGCTCTGTAAGCTCATGAATTTCTTTATCATTTTCTTTCAATGCGTGGTCAATTTGTTCAGAAGAAACAATTGACGGGACTAAAATATCTTTTGAATTAGTATTTACAGGGATGAGTTGTTTGTTGTTTCCGCTTACCGCATAAAGGATAATCCGCTTTTTTTCTTTTTTATCCCAGCAGACCAGAGAGCCAATCATTACTCCCTGGTCTTTTCGTTCAAGGCTTTCCCGTCCTACCTGTTTCAAAACCACTTCTCCACATTCAATCTGAGAAATGAGTTTCTGACAATAGTGACGGGCAGATTCCTGCGGAAAGGGGGGAAACATTTATTTAAGATTTCTGATTTCTACAGAGCCGTCTTCTTTTGAGATAAAGACTATAGGCTTATTCTGTGTAAAAAGACCTGTTTCTACAACACCAACAATCGAGTTAATTTTTGTTTCCATTTCTGGAACATTTATTGGTTCTTTCCAGGTACAGTCTAGAATCTGGTTACCGTTATCTGTTATTACCGGACCTGCCTTGCGAACTCCTTCGCGGAGTACAGCAGTAGCACCAAGAGCACTAAGAGCATTAGTTACAGGTACACGTGCTTCACTTATGATTTCAACAGGGACAGGGAACTTTGTTCCGATTGTCTGGACAGACTTTGAAGAATCAGCAATTACGACAAAGATTTTTGCATTATATTCAACGATCTTTTCACGAACGTGTGCTGCGCCGCCGCCCTTAATACAGTTACAGTCTGGGTCAACTTCGTCAGCCCCATCAATTGCAAGATCAAGCTGGCCACCTATGATTCTGTCGTTCATAGAATAAACAGGAATTCCGTAATCCTGGCAGGCATTCTGTGTCTGAAAGCTTGTTACTACAGCTTTAATGTCTTTAAGTTTTCCGCTGTTAATATGCTCTGCGAGACGTTTTACTGCAGGCATTGCAGTTGATCCTGTTCCAAGCCCAATTTTCATTCCACTGAAAATCAATCCTTTTTCTATAAGAGTGTCAATGGCAGTATTTGCTACCAGTGTTTTTTGTTCCGATTGTGTAAGTCCCATTTTTATACCTCTTTTTACTTACAGTATTTGAGACCCTGAAACAAGTTCAGGGTGACGCATCATGCTGAACTTATTTCAGGGTGACCATTTATTTGTCATGCTGAACTTATTTCAGAGTGACGCATCATGCTGAACTTGTTTCAGGGTGACTATTTATTTGTCATGCTGAACTTGTTTCAGCATCTATTTCTTTTCATAGTCCAGCCCTGTAAACAGCTTAAACTGTTCATAGGCCTGATATTCAAGCATTTTATATCCGTTGCATACACGGCATCCGGCTATAGAAGCTCTCTTCATTACCGGGGTAGTGCTTGGCTCATAAACTATATCAAAGAGAAGCTCATTACCACGGAAATCATAAAAATATATAGGGTCATTTTCGCTGCTGGAAGGTCCATCAGCATTCATGCCTACCGATGTGGTTTGAACGATAAGCGTAGAATATTCATCGAGCTTTGCAGCACAATGAGCATCGAGCTGACAATAAGTAAAACCGTATTTTTCAGCAAGCTTGGCTGCGGTTTCAACCGTGCGATTGAAAATACATACACGGGCTCCCATCTGCTTAAGAACATAAACAATAGCTTTTGCAGCACCACCGGCACCAATCACAGCTACCTTTTTATGTTTAATTTTTACCGGCCCTAAAAATTCTTCCAGTGCGCGACGGAAGCCAGGGGCATCAGTATTATAACCAAGCCATTTATTGTTTTTTCTTACAAGAGTATTACAAGCTCCAATCTGCACAACCTCTGGAGACTGTTCATGAATATAATACATAACTGATTCCTTGTGAGGAACAGTTACAGAAAGACCTTTTACACCAATGCCTTCGCAGAAAGTCAGTGTATCAGAAATCAACTGCGAGCGATAAGGTATATAAACAGCATTTAATTTTTTGTCTTCGTAACCCTTGTTATGTATTTCTGGACTTGAAGTTTTTATAAGAGGCCAGCCGGCAATACCATAAAGCGAAGTATCCTGATTAATTGACTTAAAATGATACATATCATTAATAGTAACAGGATCAATGTGACCAATTGCTTTTGTATTTTCAATTACTTCTTCTGGAGAAACATAAGTAAGGAAAGAATTAGTGCGGCTGGCAAGTACACGAGAAGGAAAGCCTTCTGGTCCCATGGCACAAAGAATATGCTCATACTGAGTCATAGATTCTCCCTCTTTCAGAAGATTTAATACATCAGAAAGAGAGTGAGGCATAAATGCAATCTTTGGAATTTCATATCCGGTTTTACGCATGATGTCGCAGCGTTCTCGGATATTCAGGATTGGCTCAGTCATATTATGGCAGCTTCTGATGATTCTAACACCAAAGGCCATTGCTGCATCCTGAATGCTTGGAATATGAAAGTCTTCTTCAAAATCTACATAAGCAAAGTTTTTTGATTTATCCGGATTTGCAAAAGCAAGCGCACGGGCAAAAAGATTTGTTCGGGCAAAATCACCGCCTGTAAATTTACCGCCATCAATATCGCGACGGATAGTGAGAATACATGGCTGATATATCATTGCAGGAAAACGGCGGGCATTAAGCTGTTCATCTTCAGTAAGATGGTCTACACGCAGTTCAACTAAATCAATATACTTTTCGTATTTTTTTACAAGTTTAAGATTCTCTTCCAGAGTCTTTCCCGTAAGTGTCATACATATCAGCGGTTGATTCATTTTTAATTCCTTCTTGTCATGCTGAACTTGTTTCAGCATCTACAACCTGAGATTCCGAATCCTGAACTTGTTTCAGGATCGGAATGACAAGTTTTTCTAGTTTACAGTCTTTTTAGAAACAACTTTATTTACAACAGTAAGCTCAAGTCTTGTTCCCTTTGGAACAGCATAAGGTATAGTTACACTTCCACCCGGATGACTAAAGCTGAGCAATGTATAAGAATTACCTTCTGCAGGATAAGCTTCGATTTTCATAGGTACAGGATATGGATAGTCAGGAACTTTTTCCTGGAAGATTCCATAAACATTATCATTATATTCTCCGGAAGGCATTGCCATTTCGAGAGTTACGCGTGTATAGTTTGGAACGTATTCACTATCAAAGGCCTGCTGATCTACAACAGTACCAGGTTTTTCATCTCCAGAAGCCTTATGAGAAGTGATATCAAAAACAAGCTTGCTTCTTGTGATAGTCTGAAGGAGATCGTTTACAGTCTGACCGATAAGATAAGGAGCCTTTGTGTTTTCATAGTTAGGGCCCCGGCTCACAACCAGCTGTACCGTAACAGGTTCAGAAATTCTTGTTCCTGCAGGTGGATCCTGTTCAAGAATTGTACCGGCATCAGAAACATCCGGTTTATATTCAGGCTCACCAAGAATGATAAGAGGTCGAGTCTGGCCGGCAAAAAGTGTCTGAAGCTTCATACGAAGGTCTTCAATATTCATACCAGTATATTCATCAACTTTGTCAACAATTACACCCCGGCTCACAACAAGAGAAACGCGGCTGTAGCCTTTTACGATCGCACCGGCATCAGGAGACTGGTCAAGAATAGTTCCTTCATCGCCAGGAGTGTCTGAATAGCGAAGGCTGATTTTTGGATAAAGCTCCTTTACCTGCATTTCAAGAAGGGCATCTTCCAGAGATTTTCCAACAACATTAGGAACAAGAACTTTTTCTGGCCCCTTGATATTCATAAAGAAAATTGCAAAAGCAGCAAAACACATAAGTGCAAAGGCACAGAGACAGATTCCAAGAAAAGCAGGGATATTTGCCTGAAACTTATCATAAGATTCAGAAAAGCCTACCTTAAGTTCCGGTCTTTTTTTATCTTTAAGTTTGTTGAAAAAATCTTTAATCATATTATCCTCTTTATTCTAATACGGTACCAATAAAATTTCTGGCACCATTCATAAAACTCTTGTAGTCCATGGCATTTTTTCCCTGCCTTTGAAGTTTGCGGATTGCAAGAATACCATTTCCTGTTTTTATAAGAATACCAATAGGTTTTGAAAAATCCAAGACTGTACCCAGTACGGTACCTGATTCTGATTCAGCTGCTGCCGGGCTTTCTGCATTCTCTGGATACAGTTTTGCTTCAAGGATTCTGAGTGGAAATCCGTTTTCAATGCACCAGCAGCCAGGCTCCGGATAGTAAGCACGGATTTTAGCTTCTATTACTTCTGCACTTTCATTCCAGTTGATTCTGCCGTCTTCTTTTGTAATTATTCCAGTATATGAAGGTTCTCCAGACTGAGGAGTACCCTCTGGCAGTTTTCCTGCTTCTGCGGATTTTTTGATTATTTCAAGAATCAGTTTTGCGCCTTCTTCTGCGCTATAATTTAAAAGTGATTCGGTCGTTTCGGTTCCATTGAGATCAACAATTTTCTGGCCAAGAATATCACCCTCATCCATTTTGAGACTCAGGGTTTGTACGGTAACGGCTGTTTTTTTATCACGATTCAAAATAGCAGCAGGAACTGGAGTACAACCTCTGTATTTTGGTAAAAGGGAAGGATGAAGATTTATTCCGCCAAGCGGGAAGAGAGCCAGAAATTTGGGACCAAAAATATGACCGTAAGCAAAGCTCACCAGAAGGTCTGCACCAATTGGAGAGATTGCTTCGCGCGCCGCTGCATCCAGATGCTCCGGTGAAAATACAGGAATGTTTTTTTCTGAGGCAAACTGTGCTACCGGAGTTGGAATGAGTTCTTTATGACGTCCTTTTGCGGAAGGTGGATTCGACAAAACTCCTGCAATTTCAAAACCGTATTCGTTTTGAGCGTTGACGAGGTGTTCCAGTGTGAGACGGGCCGCATCCGGGCTTCCTGCAAATAAAATTCTGATCATTGTGCTTTTTTAGCTTCCTTAGCAGCAATTTTAGCCGCAATTTTTCGGGCTTTAGCTTCTTTCTCTTTTGCTTTTTGAGCAGCTCGCTCAGCTCGTTTTTTAAACTGAGCTTCTGTTTTTTCTGCAAAATCTTTATCACCGCGGTCTATATATAAAATACCGTCAAGGTGGTCATATTCATGCTGAATGATTCGTGCAAGAAGACCGTCCGCATCAAGTGTAAAAGGACGTCCTTTTTCGTTGAGAGCCTGAACAGTAACGCGTGAAGGTCTTGTAATTGATTCATAAACCTGAGGAATACTGAGACAGCCTTCCTCGTATTCTTCTACTTCTTCAGAAGTTTTGATAATCTGAGGATTAATAAAAACACGTTTTACATCATCATCAGCCATTGCAACAAAAATACGAAGACTTTTTCCAACCTGAGGGCCTGCCAGTCCAACACCATTTGCTTCAATCATAGTTTCAAGCATATCGTCTGCCAGCTTTCTGATTTCATCAGTAACTTCGGCAACAGGCTCTGCCTTTTTTCGAAGAATTTCTTCTCCGAGTTTTATTATTTCAAGAATCATTTTTCACCTCTTATGCGTGCTGCACGTGCGTGTCCTGCAAGACCTTCGCTGTCACCAAGATAACCTGCGGCAGCGGAACTCTTTAATGTTCCAGGCTTTCCCTTTTCTGCACGAAGTGTTGTAACTGTTTTCAGGAAGTTTCTTACACTCAAGCCACCTGTATAGTGAGCTGCTCCTGAAGTAGGAAGTGTATGGTTAAGACCTGCTGCATAATCTCCAAGAACTTCAGCAGAATAGTGGCCGATAAAGAGAGAACCAAAATTGTGAACAGCCTTTGCAATCTTATCCCTAACAGCGCCCTTGTCCATTGCAAGTTCAAGGTGTTCAGGAGCTTTCATATTCGCAATTTCTATTGCTTCTTCAAGTTTTTCTACAATGATGATTTTTCCATAAGTATCAATACTCTGGCGGGCAACAGTTTTTGTAGTAAGGGTTTCGAGCTGATTTTCTATAGCCTCGCTTACTTTTGTTGCAAAATCCATATCATCAGTAACAAGAATAGGCTGGGCAACAACATCGTGTTCTGCCTGGGCAAGAAGATCTGCAGCAACCCATTCAATGTTTGCTGATTTATCTGCAATAATCATAACTTCTGTAGGACCTGCTACAAAATCAATTCCTACGTTTCCAAAAACAGCCTTTTTTGCTGCCTGAACAAATTTGTTTCCAGGACCAACAATTACATCAACTTTAGGAATACTTTCGGTTCCAAATGCCATAGCTCCAATTGCCTGAGAACCACCAACTGCATAAAGGTGATTTACTCCACAGATATAAGCGGCAGCCATAATTCCTTCATCAGCATAAGGCTTACCGCCTACAAAAGCTTTTCCAGGGATTCCGCTTCCTGTTTTACCTGCCGAAACTTTATCTTCAGGGTGAACTCTTGGAGGGGTACACAAGATAACATTTGGAACACCTGCTGCTACAGCTGGAGTTACTGTCATTATTACAGTAGAAACAAGAGGAAAACGACCGGCTGGAACATAACAGCCTGCAATATCTACAGGTATTGTCTTCTGGCCTGTAAAGAGACCTGGTTCAAGTTCTTCTTCAAAATCTCTAAAGGTCTTTTTCTGAAGTTTTGCAAAACGAAGAGCCAGGTCATGTGAATAAACAATAGCATCATAAATATCGCGCTTTTCAATTCTAAGCTTTTCTGCAGCAGCTTTAAGTTCTTCCTGTGGAACTTCAAATTGAGCAGGTACTGCTACATCAAACTTATTTCCATAAAGACGAAGAGCTGCATCACCTCTTTTCTGAACTTCTTCAAGAACAGAATCTACTACTTCATTAGAATTATCAAAATCCCGTCCCTTAAAAAAGTCAGGTTCAACTTCGTTATATTTTTGTATTTTAATCATAATTTACT
>CAKUWD010000047.1 GCA_934699065.1 uncultured Treponema sp. | reverse complement strand
GAACAGGCTTTTGAGTATGAAAAAAAATGAAGGCGGGCAGACAGAAAAAATAACTGCCGAACTTTTTGATTCTGAAAAAAAATCTGCTGAAGAATTGCTGCCTTTATTGGAAAGTACATCTTTAGTTTCAGAAAGTTTTAATCCTCTGCCATACTTGTTTAAGGGAATATTTCTTCCATTTAGTATTTACAATATGACTTTTTCAGATATAACAACAAAGGTGAATTCGTTGTCAACTTTTATGGATAATTATTTCCTTGGTGCAACTTATATTACTTCCAGTCCCTGGTCTGATGGTTCAACAGATCTTATTACATTAACCGGCGGTTTTAATGTTGTTAAAAAAACTTTTGGAACGCATCTTTCCCTTCAAAATGGAACTTCAACATCACTTTTGCGCAGTAAAACAGATTTCAAAGCAGAGTTTGATGAAAGCGGTTGGATGCAGGGCGAAGTTACCCTTCTTCTTCAATCTGTAATTCGTACAGGAAATATTTCATCTATAACTCTTTCAAATTCTTCTTCTGCTTTTGCTCTTAATTCAAAAAGAAAGTTTGAACTTATCGATGTTTTTTCTATTAAATATTCAACTATAAGATATGGTGGTCCGGGACGTTTCGAAAAACAAGGTCTTGCTTTTTCATTTGGAGGCAGTGCGCAATATATAGCCTCTATGGATGATGTTTATAAAGCAGATAAAACAAGCCCTTATTTTTTTGTTTCAGCTTCTGCCTGTCTTCCTCATCTTTTACCATTTGAATCTAAATATGGTTTTTCTTATAATCTGCCGGCTTCATTTGGATTTACGCTTTTGCCTGTATCTTCAAAATATGGATATGTTAGTTTGAAATCAGAAAATAAGAATATTGGCCGTGTTCTTTTTGATGCAAGCTTTGAGACAGTGCTTTTTGGTCTGGAAATTCAAAAGGCTGTTCCGGGAATAACTGCTTTATTTTTGAATGATTTTTATATTTCTGCAGGTTATGCTTCAACGGGAACTACAGGTAGTGCAACAAAAAAAGGTTTGGAAATGAACCAGCTTGGCGACTATTTTAAGGCGGTTACCGACGGCAGAGGTTATTATTTTGATTCAGTTTATCTGAAAACTGGAATTGAGTTTACGCCAAATATCGGATTCTTTGCGAAATCAGGATACAAAATGGCACTGACTGCAATGATTTCATATACATTACATTCGGTTAGAAAACTCAGACCGGAAGAAAGCTTTAGATTTTCTTTCGGCCTTGATGCGAATTTTTAGTTTACCTTTATCTGGCTCAAAACCTGGCCTATAGGTTCGTGAATTACAAGCGAGGCCATGCTGTCTTGCGGTGTACTTGATTTGTTTAAAAGTATAAGATTTTCTCCGTGGAAGTAATCTATTAAGCCGGCGGCAGGGTAGACTGTAAGCGAAGTTCCGCCAATAATCAACGTGTCTGCAGCCTTAATAGCTTTTACTGCCCCTTCAATTACCCGCTGGTCCAGTCCTTCTTCGTATAAAACGACATCCGGCTTAATTAAACCGCCGCATTTAGGACAGTGAGGGAGTTTGTCTGGTGCATTTTCGCTTTCAATTATTATTTTTTCATCATAAAAGGCATGGCAGTCCAGACAGTAGTTTCGCAGAGTACTTCCGTGGAGTTCAAAAACATTCTTACTGCCTGCCATCTGGTGTAATCCATCAATATTCTGGGTTACAACGGCAAGAAGTTTACCTGCAGCTTCAAGTTCGGCAAGTTTATAATGAGCAGCATTTGGTTTTATGCCCTGAGGCAGAAGCTTTGCACGATAAAAACGATAAAACTCTGGAGTGTTCTGGTAAAAAAAAGTTCTGCTTATAATCTCTTCTGGCGGATATTTCCACTGCTGATTATAAAGGCCATCAACGCTGCGAAAATCAGGGATTCCAGATTCGGTTGAAACACCTGCACCACCAAAAAATACAATTTTTTTGCTTTTATCAATTACTTGTTGTAAAATACTTATATCTGATGTACACATTTTGTTCTGCCTCCTTTAAAAAGTTTCTAACACATTATAACGCAATTTTAGTTAAGAAAACAGAGAGTTTGTGCCGATAATCTTGTGAGGGACTTTAAATTTTTTTTCAGAGGTAATTATGAATAATATGAAAAAAGTCTTTTTTCTAATGATTCTGACAACTCTGCTCACAATAGGGCTGTTTGCTCATGGTAAAGGCGATATTGAAGAAATTTCTGTCGATAACATGAACAGCTGGCAGGAAGAATACGACCTGGACAGCAAAAAACCGGGAAAGTACAATATTCTCATCACCGCCCGCGACTTAGGCGGAAACACTCATGTTGAAGGACCTCATAATATTTACCTTGATCCTAAATCTGATATGCCTATTTGTGGTATTACAAACCCATATCCGAATATGCGTGTAGTAAGTAACCTTAATATTGTAGGTACTTGTGTTGATGATGATGGTGTTTCAAAGGTTGAACTTATTCTCGATGAAGGTACAGAAATAGAGCAGACGGTGGTTGCCGAAGGCAGGGAATTCTGGTCTTACTATCTTGATACAACGAATCTTGAAGAAGGCGCGCATACAATCAAGGTAATCGGTTATGATATTAACGAAAATCCTGTTGTAAGTAAGCCTGTTGTAGTAACCTGGCAGCTGGACCGAAAAAAGCCGGTAACAGAAATTCAGGATAAAGAAATGGGTCTTCTCGTTTCTGGAAATGTAAAGTTTGACGGTGTTGTTTCGGATGGAAACGGTATCAAAGAGCTTTATTATTCAGTTAACAATGGCGAAACTTTTATTCCTTTGAAATTTGGTGGAAACAAAAATAAAGATCTTTGTGATTTCACTTTATCAGTTGATACTAAGAAATTTAATGACGGACCGGCAGTTCTCTGGTTTAAGGCTATAGATATGTCTGGTTCGGTTGGTTTGTATTCATTCCTTTACTTTATTGATAATACAAAGCCTGAAATTGGAATTGTTTATCCGGAAGATAATCAGATTGTAAACGGTAAATTTACGGTTGCCGGTTATGCAAAAGATACAATGGGTATTACAGAGCTTTCCTGGACATTCGGAAACCAGACTGGTGACTTTGAGCTTGTACCAGGAAACCCTTACTGGGCAGTTAATATTGATACACTGAATAATAAAGATAAATCTGTAAAATTTACCGTTCGTGGTAAAGACCGTGCCGGTAACATTGTAGAAGAAACTAAAACCCTCAATCTTGATCAGGAACAGGACAGACCTCTTGTAACTGTTTCAGAGCCGGTTAATGGTCAGGATTTTGCAGATAACGATATTCTTTATGTTCGCGGTATTGCCGTGGATGATGACAGCGTAAAAGCAGTAAGAATCCAGCTTGATAATAATGAGCCTGTAATTCAGGAAACAAAGGGTGTTTTCTATTATGATATTTGTACTGCAACCGAGCTTTCCGCTGGTGCTCACAGAGTTTCGGTAACTGCAATTGATGAAAACGATGTTGCAGGTATTCCGGTTGTAATAGGAATTACTTCGCGCGGTGTTGCTCCTTTGTTCACACCTGCAAAGGTTATATCTGGTAAAGATACAGTTGAGTTTACAAACGGAATGGAAATCCATCCAGAAGCAGGAAAGACTCTGTCGGTTAGTGTAAACTCTGGTGTTGGCCTTGTTTCTGTTTCATCAAGCCTTTCATGGGGCAATGAAAATCCAGAAGAGGCTGTTGTTGAACTTAAAAATTCCGGCTCATATACCTTTAATCTTCCAATTCTTCCAGACAGCCCTAAGGGAATGATGTATGCAACCTTTAAGGCAAAAGATATTCTTGACCGCGAGTCTGAGTTCAAGGCTGTTTATTATGTTACAAATACAACTGTTGTTAAGGCAGAAGAGCCTGCTGTAATTTTTGATGACAGTACTGTTGCAGAAGACGGTTCTATCATCAGTGATATGGAATTCCCGGTTACAGGATATTTAATCGGCGCGGACGCTGAAAAAGTAGAACTTGTGCCTTCGACTCCGTTTGCGCGTGCAGAGCTTGTTGGAAATCAGATTAAGCTTATCTGTCAGGATGCAATTGGTACTTCGGCTCCTGTTGTTGTTCGTGTAAAAACTACAAACGGTAAGACTGTAGATTCAAAACCATTAACCTTCCATGCAGATACAGTCTTCCCTGTAATTGAAATTGATGATTATTCAGAAAATAATGCGCTTGATGGCCGCTGGGGAGCAGTCACTGTTTCTGGAAAAGTTACCTGCGAAACGGGTATCGGCTCATTAAAGTACAGAGTTCTTTCTGCTATTGTGGATATTCAGAAGGGTATTATTGCAGGTGTTACTCCGCCTTCTGTTTCAGAAAACTTTGTTGACCTTGCTGTTGCACGTGACGGTTCTTTCAAGATTGATTTTGATGCAGCTGATTATGGGAACGGTCTTCATATTGTTGAGTTGATTGCAGAAACTGTTGGCGGAAATAAATCTGCCAAAGCTTTTGCTGTAAAGAATATTCCACCTGTTGAAGAACAGAACGGAAAGTTACCGGCTCCTAAAGCTCCGGTTGTTGCCTGGGTAAATGCTTTTGATGCTTATGCGTATGCAGTTTATCAGGGGGATCTTGAGCAGGATTATGCAACCTTCCTCCGTAAAGATATTGATGAAGGAAACAATGCCATTAGCTGGTCAACTTCAACTCCAGACGGAAAGTCTTATCCGTTGAAGTTTACTGCTGTAAGAAAGCCTGCTGTTTCGGCTCATTTTACACTTGTTAATGGCGAAGAATACATGAGTGGTATGCCTGTTGATATGGCTTATGCTGCAAAAGAGGGCATCACCATTCAGATGGTAATTGATACAAATACAGATATAAGTGGCGTAAACTACGAGGTTACCGGTGCAGATGTTCCTGGCGGACTCGTTACACAGAAGGGTGCTGCGAAGATTACAAAACCTACTCCTGAAAATCCTTTAAGATGGGTTGCTGAGTTTACTATTGCAAATCTGCCTGTCCGTGTAAATAAAATTACTGCTACTATTAAAGCTGGAACTTCGGAACAGGTTATTACAGGTTCTATTACAAGTGTGCGTCCTATGGTTGACCCTATGATAATTAATGACCGCACAAAGGTTCTTGGCTTTGCACAGACTGGTACTGTATTTGATGAAGTTGAAAATAATTACATTCTCAGCGATGGTTCACGCTTCAGTTATTATGCAAATCTGAGTGCTCCGCTTAAAGTTGAGCTTGTTTCTCCAACTCCTGGTCTTGCAATTGAAACAGACGGAAAGTTTATTTCTTTGTATGCAGAAAAAGACGGTATTTACAAGAATGTAATGGTAAAGGTAACAGATCGCTTTGGCGATACTCATGCTTCTGCTCCATTGAACTTTGTTGCGAATACAAGTGCTCCAGAGCTTGTTATTAACGGTCCTGAATTATTCAGCTGGGTTGGAAATAACTTTACACTTACAGGAACAGCCGCCCATGCTCTGGGAATCAGAAGTGTTGAATACTCTCTTGATAATGGAGAAACCTGGGAGAACATAGATCTTTCAAAAAATAATAACAGAATAGGTGTTACCTTCAGTAAGAATATTAATATTTCTGAATTCCCTGATGGCCTTATCAGAATCAATGTAAGGGCAAAAGACCTTGGCGGTCATGAATCTGTAGTTCGAACTTCTTACTATAAAGATGTAACTCCTCCAGAAGTAAGGGTTATTGAACCTCAGGAAATTGATGTTGTAAATGGTGATAACCTCATTGTATTTGAAGTAAAAGATAATGCGATGGTTAGCAAGGCAGAATATATCGCACCTCCTTCAAAGGGTAAAACTCAGGCTCGTAATGAAATTGAGTTGAATCCTCTTATTTATACTCATGTAGGTACACCTGAAGCTCCTATCAGCGATTCAATGTCTTTTGCTTTCACCGATGGAGCCGGAAACGTAACTCCTATTGAAGCCTGGATGTTCAGTATTGATAATGAATCAGACTTACCTCGTGCAGAAATTCACGTCCCGGAAGAAATGCAGGTTCTGACCCGCGACTTTACAATTTCCGGCATTGTTTACGATGATGATGGAGAATCTACTGTTTTCTATAAGATAGATAATGGTGAATTTAAGCAGGTTTCTACAAACGAAATTTACAAGAGTCCTGATCCGGCTGCAGAGTATAAGCTCGGAACAAACTTTGTAATTTCTGTTCCTTTCGAAACTATGACAGATAACGAACACACTGTTACTATCTATGCAGTTGATATTAATGGTGTAAAGGGTGAAGAAGTAACAAGAACCTTCAGAATTTCCCTTGAAGAGCCTAAGGGTGCTGTTGAGAAACCAACTATCGATACTTCTGTACGTAACATGATTACAATTTCCGGCTGGGCAAGCGATAAGAATGGAATTGGTAATGTAAAGGTTTCTCTTGATAATGGTAACTCTTATAACGATGCTGAAGGTACTGAGCAGTGGAAGTACAATGTAGATACACGTGCCATTCCTGGTGGTACTCAGGTTGTCTTCCTTAAGATTACAGATAATTATGGTATTGAAGGTTTGTACTCAAGCCTTATTAATATTGATAACGATGCTCCGGTTATGAATCTTGAGCTTCCAGCTGATGATTCTACTACAACCGGTATGCTCTTCTTCTCTGGTTATGTTTATGATAACGTAGAAGTTACAGATCTTTATCTTACTATTAGAAATCTTGAAAAGGAAACTAAACCAAATGTTCGTAATTTCAAGATTGACCGAATTATCGGCGAGACTATGGATATTACAGATCTTCCAAACGGCTTCTATAATGTGGAACTTACTGGAAAAGACAAGGCGGGCAATGTTACTAATGTGAGCCGTAATATTCACCTTGAAAAGAATATTGCACCGGCTACAGTAGATATTCTGTATCCTCTTAATGGTGAGCATAAACAGGGTATCTTTACCGTATATGGTCAGGCAGCTTCAGAAGCAGAAATTACAAATCTTAATCTATATATAGATAATACCTTCATCGCTGCGACAGAACTTACCAGCTGTGGCTTCTTTAAGTTTGACCTTGGACCAGAACAGATTTCTGAAGGCGTTCATACTTACCGCGTAGATACTGTTCTTGCAACAGGAAAGATTGTAAGTTCCCGCGAACAGACAATTACTTATTCTCCGGTTGGTCCATGGATTACAATTGATAACTTTACTTATGGTGACTTTGCAACTAACCGTCCGTATATAAAGGGACAGGCCGGCTATTCTATCAGTGAAGATGAACTTCTTTATGCTAAGACTAAAGAAGCAAAGCCTGAGGAAAAAGCCGCAACAGCTGCAAAGAAAGTTGATAAGATTGAAATAAGCTTTGATAATGGAAAAACCTTTACAGAGCTTTCTAAGAATGAAAAATGGATGTACCGTATTGAAAATCAGGATATCGCAGAAGGATATCATTTCTTCCTGGTACGTGCTACTATGAAGAACGGAGAAACTGCAATTACCCGTACTATCATTCAGATTGATAATACTGCGCCTTCTATCCGTCTTATTGCTCCATCAACAGGTGGCCGCTACAACCAGAGACTTGATGTTTCAGGTCTTTCTAATGATGATGTAGAATTGAAGGATGTAACGGTTTCTCTCCGAAAGGGTGATAAGTCATCTTATGAAGTTCCGTCATTCATCCAGGGACTTTACCTTGATGTTAAGTTCTGGGGTGCAACTTTATTCCAGGTTGGTGCAGGTCTTACCTTCTTTAATGATGTTGTAAAGGTTCAGCTTTCATACGGGCAGTTTACACAGATGCAGCGTGATGCAATTTCTAACCTGTTCCAGACAGACCTTACAGACGGTCGTTATGGTGGAAATGTATTCAGCCTTAAGATTCTTGCAAACATTGCATCAATTCCATTCAGCTTCTTTATGGGACATGACTGGGACTGGCTGTATGCATCGTTTGCAGTAGGTGCGGACTTCTCTTATTTCACACAGACAAATAGTGGAAAGCCTCAAATCCTTTCTTCTATACTTGCTCAGATTGAATTCCCTAAGGTGAAGCTGCAGAATGTTAAGGCATTCAGTACGTTTGCCTTGTATACAGAAGCTTCGTTGTGGTTTATTCCAACCGACGTTTCAGGTACAGATATAAAGAGTCTTGTTCCTCAGATAGGAATTGGACTTAGAACTAATATCTTCTAAGTGTAAAGGAGTTAGAATGTTTAAGAGGACATTTAAAGCATTTATTGTAAGTCTTGTTCTATTATTTTCTACTGTAAATGTATTTGCACTGGAAGAATATGTAGCAGAGATTTATAAAGAAATTGATTCCTGTTTTACTAGCAAAGATGAAGAAAAATTGTATGCAGTTTTATCAAGGAATAATAAAGATAAATATTATTACCTTATAGAAAACTACACACAGAAAAAAATCAGGCGCTTAATCGTAAATAATGAATACGATTTTGCGATGGAAGCAACTCTTGCGGTTATTGAGAATAATCTTGATAACGAAGAAGCAGTTGAAATGTACAGTGTAATTTCTGATGCTTACGAAATTCAGCGTAAGCATGAAGCAGAAGTTGCACATCAGAAGGAACTTGAAGCAGCCAGACTTCAGCTTGCTAAAGAGAAACAGCGGGGAAACGTAGAAAAAGAATATATTTCTGCAAAGAAGGCAACAGGTGATGGTTCGGTTTATGTTTCTGGAAAAGAATCTAAGCTTTCAAGTTACAGCTGGAAGGCAAAGTTTGGAGTTGCTGATGCCCTGTTCCTGCTGGAAAAAACAGGAGATTTGAAGACACTGCATTATGGTGTTTCTCTTGATTTTAATTATATATATACTTTAGAGAATAAAATCAGAGTTGGAGCAGATGTTTTTGCAGGAGTTCAATTCCTTGGAATGGCAGAAGAAAAAGATCTCGTTCCATTCTTTATAGACGGTGAAGCTGCAATAAAATTCTGTAATCCTAATCTTTTGAAAAACCTATTTATCAGAACTGGTTTTAATGTTATGCTTGCAGGAGAGTCAAATAAGGCTGTTAACACCGAAGGTGTTGAGAAGAAATTCTATTCTCCTTTCGTTGGATTAAAGTTAGAACAGATTGCTATAGGTCCTGTCCGTCTCGATATCGGGGCAGACTGGCTTGCAGGGCATCTTTTTACTGATAATATAACGATGGCAGCCGGAGCTTCAATGAATATTGAAATTCCATTTGCCGAATTGGAAAAAGTTAAGTTAAATTTAAATATAGGAGCGAAAGATAAGATTTTCCTTAAAAAAGATAATGGAATGGAAAATCGAGCCAGCTTAATTCTTGCAATTGGGGTAGAAAATGTTATTAGGTAAGCTTAAAAGAATTATTATTGCATTATTATTGGTATTCTTCACAACAACTGTTTTTGCAGCGACTACAGATCTGGCTGTGCGTTTTTTGAACAAGGCAAACGAAGCCTATGAAGATGGAAACATTGAAGATGCTTACAAATATGTAAATCAGGCACTTGCTGTTGCAAAAGATGAAGATTCTCAGACAAACGTACTTTACTTTGCTCAGACTGTATACAAAGTAAAATTACAGGAGCTTCAGAAGAAGTATGACGATATGGCTCTCATCGATATCAAAATGAATCTTGAGAAGTATCCTAATATCGAAAATACTACTATTAAGAAGCTTGTAAAGCAGATAGAACAGGATCAGGAAAATAAAGAAAAAGCAGCTCAAAAGGCTGAAACTGCCGCCCAGCGTAAGGTGGAGCAGGAGCGATTTGAGGCTCAGCAGGAATCAATGGAAGCTCAGGCTAAGGCTATGAAAGAGCAGGCCGATGCGATGAAGGAACAGGCTGAAGCAACAAAACAGGGACAGGAAGATTTTAAGAATGCCCTTGAAACTGGTCTTAAAGATATGGGCGCTACCTTTACAGATGCCTTCTCTGAAACTGCAAAGGAAACAAAGCGTTCTACACGTGTAATTGCCCTGTCAATTATTGGTATTGCGATAATCATTGTATTCCTTGTTCTTTTGATTATGGTAATTATCAAAAAAGCTGCAAAAGCAAATCTTGTTCAGCAGGAACAGTACGCACAGGCTTTCCGACTCCTTGCTCAGAATCAGAGTCAGACAAACCGCCTTATGCTTGGTGGCATTACAGATATTTATGGTGGAAATCCTTCGCTTAGAATTGCGGGGTCTTCTACCTGGGCACCGGCTGCTGCCCTCCCAGATGTTACATTCTCAGAGGAAGATGAAGAAGAGCTTAAGCAGCTTGCCGTTAAGTGTGAAGAAATTGGTCAGCAGATTGATAATGTAACTGGCCGTAAGAATAATTCAAAGAACGTAAGTGAACTTGTTTACAAGCTTTCTATTCAGCTTGGCCTTCCACAGGGTATGGCTATGCTCAACTTCTGTGCTGCTATGATTTACGATGCAGGCTTCCTTGCTATTGATCCGGATCTTCTTGTTGCAACACAGCTTACAGAAGAAGAAAAGCAGGCAATGAAAGAGCATGTTAATCTTGCTGAAAAACATCTTGAGTTTGTTCCAAAGAAATACTGGAGTGTATTCGAAGATGCAGCTATGAAGCACCATGAAAATATTGATGGAAGTGGTTATCCACAGGGCTTGAAGGGTGATGAGATTCCTCAGATTGCACGCCTTATTCGTGTAGCTGAAAGTTATGTTTCTCTTTCAAGTAAGCGTTCTTATCGTGGTGCTATGGATAAGGAAACTGCAGTAAATACACTTAAAGAGCAGCCAGGTCTTTACGACCTCGAAGTTGTTGAGGCATTGGATAAGTTAGTTTAATAGAATGTCGTGCGGTGGTTGAGCTTGTCGAAACCACCTTTACATAGGGGTGGTTTCGACAGGCTCAACCACCCCTCATCGCAATCTATAGTACAGATTTAACCAAATTCTGCCGATAATGAGAGTATGAAAAAATCTTTTTTTGTACTCTCATTGTTTTTTTTAACGGCTCTTGCATTTTCTGAAGATGTAAAACCCTTATATCGTTTACCGGAAAAAAATCCGGTTAGTGCTCAGGAAGGTGAAGCCGAATCAGATGTATTTCTTGTAGGCTCAGATAACGGACTTTTTCGTGTTACAAATAGAAATTCAGCAATTCCCCTTTGGACAGAAGCACGCGTAGATCAGCTTTTGCGTATTAATTCAGGCTGGCTCATGCGTACCCAGAAAGGGATTTTTTATAGTGCTGACCTAAAGACTTTTGAAGAGCGTGACAATGGGCTTCCTTTTCTTACAGTCAAAACATTTAAAGAAGGAAAGAAAACTCTCTCTCTGCAGATTCAGGAACTTAAGGATCTTTGCGTAAACCCGGTAAATCATAATGAAGTTGTAACTGCTACTAAAGACAGTGTGTTCTTTAGTCGTGATGGCGGTGTTAACTGGAAAAATCTTGGCTCAATGAGTAAAACAACTCCTGGAGTTAAAGCAGTTGCCCTTGCAACTTTAGAAGGCGAAACAATTGTTTTTATGGCTCATCCGATTTTTGGGCTTTCATATATATTCCCGGACAGGCCTAAGCTGGAATGGTATGATGTGGATGCCGGATTCGAAAAGATGCCGTCGCTGACTTCTCCGGATGAAATCGCGGATATTTTGCCGGTACTCCGTACAAGAGCGGATGGTTCTGTTTATACAGAAATCTATATTTCGCAAACCTATATTCCGCGTATCTATCGTTTTAACTGGCAGGAAAAGAAGGGCGAACTTATATATACAGGTTCGGAGCCTACAGATGTAACAGATGGTCTTACAACCATTGATAATGTTCTTTTGTATACTAAGCTTGAAGGCTTTGGTGCAATAGATCTGGATTCACTTCAAAGTCCCGGAACTCCGAGTCAGGAGCGAGACTGGCATGAAGCTTTTAGTGCAGTTCCTGGTATGATTAATACAGCCTGGATTCCTCATTCCCGCAGTGGATTTGCGCGAGGGCTTCAGCTTAATGAACTCTGGCTGCTTTATCCGGGCACTGTAAATTCACCTTATGCCGAAAAAGCAAACGGAAGAAAGAGTGTTTATGCATCTGCTTATCAATGCAGCTTTCCGGAAGGTGTGGCAAAGTTTAAAAAAATTGTAAAAGATCGCAATATGAATTCTATCGTAATCGATATGAAGGATGATTACGGTTATCTGCGTTATGATTCTCATGATCCGCTGGTTCTGGAAAAATGTTCTACCTCTGGTTATGCAATCAAAGACTTAAATAAATTTATTGAAGAATTCAAAAAAGAAAATATATATCTTGTTGCCAGAATCGTAACATTTAAAGACCGTTCTCTCTCAAAATATCAGAATGGAAAATATGCGGTCTGGGATAAAAAGCTTAATAAACCCTGGCTTGGTATAAAAGGTTATGATGATGTAGTTGATGAAAACGGCGTGTCAACCGGTAGTAAGGAAACTACATATTATGATGAACAGTGGGTAGATCCATATTCAGAAGAGGTATGGGAATATAATGTTGCAATTGCCAAAGAACTTGTTGCCCGCGGTTTTGATGAAATTCAGTTTGATTATATCCGCTTTCCAACAGACGGTTTGAATCTTTATAATGCCCAGTATCGCTGGCAGGATAAAGGAATGGACAAGGAATCGGCTTTGATTTCCTTCCTTTCTTATGCGCGCGCTAATATTCAGGCTCCAATTGGAATTGATATTTATGGTGCAAATGGCTGGTATCGCAGTGGTACAAGAACCGGTCAGGATGCAGAAATGCTTGCTGAGTATGTTGATGTAATTGGTCCTATGTTCTATCCGAGTCACTTTGAACAGACCTTCTTAAACTATGCTCCGGTTGCGGACAGAACTTACCGCATTTATTATTATGGTTCTTTCCGTAATACAGTGCTTTGCCGTAACCGTGCAATTATACGTCCCTGGATTCAGTCTTTTTATCTGAATGTTAGTTATGACAGACTTTATTATGATTCGGATTATATAAAAAAGCAGTTCTTTGGTGTTCGTGATTCTCTGGACCGTGGTTATATGTGCTGGAATAATTCCGGCGATTATGGAACAACTCCGCCGGACGTTGAAGCAACAGAAGCCTTTATTGGTACAACAGCAGAAGCAAGCCGGGAGTTCCGTAAGCCTGCAATTGGTGATACAATGAAGCCTCTTTATGTGGATTCTGATGTTTCTGTATTGGACAGCATTTTGTATCCTTATACTGAAGAAGAGAAAACACATAATTTCCGTCCATTTCTTAAAACTTTACGATAAAAGGGTAATGTAATGACACCGAATCAGTACACGCCAGAAGAACCGATTTCCTCAATTGCTACTGCGCTCGCGCCGGCAGCTCTTGGTATTGTCAGGGTTTCGGGAAAGGGCTGTATTGAACTTGTGAGTAAGGTTTTCAGCCGGCCGAAAGCGCTGCTGGAGGCGCCGGGCAATACGCTGGTGTATGGCTGGATACAAGAGGTGGTTTCGACAAGCTCAACCACCCCTCGCAAAATCGACGAGGTTATGCTTGCTGTTTACCGGGCACCAAAAAGCTTTACCGGCGAAGATATGGTAGAGATATTCTGTCACGGTGGTCCGGCCGTTGTTATGGCAATTCAGAATCTTATGCTGAAAATTGGTTTTCGACAGGCAAACCGTGGTGAATATACTTTCCGTGCTTTTATAAATGGCAAAACAGATTTAACAAAAGCAGAAGCAATAAAAGAAATCATTGATTCTCATACTGATGTTTCGCGTTCTCATGCTGCCGGAAGGCTTGCGGGCAGTCTTTTTGAAGAAATCGATTCCATAAAAAAATTAATTGTGGACACGCTCGCCGCTATTGAGGTGGAGATTGAGTATCCGGAGGACGAGGAAACTATTGCAGACTCGTTTGACAGGGAAGATATCGAAACGGCGCTGAAGAGACTTCAGGCCTTGAAGGACTCGTGGCGCGGCGAAAAATTGTATCAGGATGGAGCGAGGGTAGTATTGGCGGGGCGCACGAACGCGGGAAAATCTTCGCTGTTTAATGCTATCTTAAAAGAAGAACGTGCCATCGTAAGTGACATCGAAGGAACTACGCGTGACTGGTTGGAAAGCTGGGCGAGCATTAACGGGATTCCTGTGCGCTTGTTTGATACGGCCGGTTTGCGCCAGACCAGTGATGTTATTGAAGCTCAGGGTGTGGAAATAAGCCGAAACCTTGTTCAGGATGCCGATGTGGTTTTGTATCTTGTGGACGGAACTCAGGGCATGAATGATGAAGACCGCAGCTTTATTGATAATTGTAAAGAACCTCTGATCGTGGTTTATACAAAGATGGATAAAGAGGGCTCGGATATGACGGGGCGTTGCGGGGTGTCCCCGCTTGAAGGGGTAGTGGAAGACGCGGCTGAGACGGTGGTTGAGCCTGTCGAAACTACCGTCTCAACCGTGGCTGGAACGAGGGGAAGGCTTTCCCCTCCTGAATCAAAAATCTCATCAAAAACCGGCGAAGGACTTTCAGATCTCTTTGAAAAAATCTATGGCATTTTAACAGAGGGCATTGCCGGCAGTTCTACAGAACGCACTCAGGCTGGTCTTGGTTCTGCCCGTCAGAAGGAAGCTGTTTCTGCAGCTTTGGAAAGCGTTCAGCATGCGCTGGTAAGTGCAGACGATAATTACACTCTTGATGCTGTAGTGCAGGACCTGGAAGATGCTCTTGATGCACTTGGCGAAGTAACAGGTGATGTAACTCCGGATGATGTCCTTGGCAGTATTTTTGCGAACTTCTGCGTAGGAAAGTAAACTTCTTAGACTGACATCGGGTTTTAGTATTATTGCGAAAACGTTGGTTTTCGGGTAAAATTGTCCAAATTATCTTAGAAATCCAGACTTTATAGGAGAAATAAATATGTGTGGCATTGTTGGCTACGTTGGAAATAAAATGGCATCTCAGGTGCTTATTAACGCTTTGAAAAAGCTTGAGTATCGTGGTTATGATTCTGCAGGTATTGCAATTCTCGAAGGTGAAGATATTCTTGTGCGCAAATGTAAGGGTGCACTAAAATTCCTGGAAGAAAAAATTGCCGGTGAAGTAATAAAAGGTTCTGTGGGAATTGGTCATACACGCTGGGCTACTCACGGTGAACCTAGTGATACAAACAGCCATCCACACACAAATATGGATGGTACAATTTCTATCGTTCATAATGGAATTATCGAAAACTATGCAGAGCTTAAGGCTAAGCTTCAGGCTCAGGGTGTTGTTTTCAAATCTCAGACAGATACAGAAGTTGTTGTTCATCTTCTCGATCAGAAATACAAGGCAACTGGTGATATTTTTAAGGCAGTAATAGAAACTCTTCATATTCTTGAAGGTTCTTATGCTATTGGGGTTATCTGTAAAGATTATCCGGATAGAATTATTTGTGCCAGAAAGGAAAGTCCTCTTGTAGTAGGTCTTGGTAAAGGTGAAAACTTTATTGCATCTGATGTTCCGGCTTTGCTTGAGCATACTCGTGATGTTTACTATCTTGGTGAGCGTGAGCTTGCTGTTTTGTATACAGATCATGTTGATCTCTTTAATTTTGAAGGTGAAAAAATCATTAAACAGCCTAGTCATGTTGAATGGGACATTGACGCAGCAGAAAAGGGCGGTTATGAGCACTTTATGATTAAGGAAATCCACGAGCAACCAAAAGGTCTTACGGATACTATGCGCCCTCGTATTGTAAAAGATGGTGCTGGAAATCCTACTGATGTTTATTTTGAAGAAAACAAGATGGACGATGCATGGAAAAAGGCTAGCCGCGTAGTTATTACTGCCTGTGGTACTGCTTATCATGCCGGTGTTGTTGCAAAATATGCATTTGAAAAGATTGCAAGAATGAAGGTTGATGTTGATGTAGCTTCTGAGTTCCGTTATCGTGACCCTATTCTTGATAAAGATGATATTTTTATTGTAGTTTCTCAGTCTGGTGAAACTGCTGATACTTTGAGTGCTTTGCGTCTTGCAAAAGCTCAGGGCCTTAAGGTTGTTGCAATTACTAACTGTGTTGGTTCTACTGTAAGCCGCGAAGCAGATGATGTTATTTATACTCTTGCTGGTCCTGAAATTGCTGTAGCATCTACAAAGGCTTATACAACTCAGATTTTGTGTATGTTCCTTCTTGCTATTAAAGCTGGTAAAATCCGTGGTACTTTAAGAGATGAAGAGGCAACTAAGCTTTTGTGTGAGCTTGAATCAATTCCTGCAAAGATTCAGGAAATTCTGGATGGTAAGGATGTAATTCAGAAGTTTGCTTCTCAGCAGTTTAATAAAGATAAGATTTTCTATATTGGCCGTCTCTTTGATTCTGCCACAGCCCTGGAAGCAGCTTTGA
>CAKUWD010000046.1 GCA_934699065.1 uncultured Treponema sp. | reverse complement strand
CCGCATAGCAGGTGGTTTATTGTGAAAATATTCCGCTTCGCTCCATATTTTCACGGGCTCACGAGCCCTAAAAAAAAGCCCGGTAGTTTCGACTAGCTCAACCACCGGGCTTTTCAAATTTATTCTTTAGGAATTAAAGTTTTCCACTCTCAGCAGCTCCAGGAAGTCCTATATCTTTACGATAGAAGGCTCCGTCAAACTTAATTGCCGAAATTCCCTGATATGCTTTTGTCCATGCTTCTTTGAAAGATGAACCATAAGCAGAGCAGGCAAGAACACGGCCACCGCTTGTAAGCAGATCATTCTCATGGCGACGACCTGCAGCGGCACCTGCAATGAAAATCTTTGCAGTACTTGCATTCAAAAGCGGCTTATTAATTGTAATTTCCTTACCCTTTTCATAAGCTCCAGGATATCCGCCACTTACTACACAAGGTGCGACCTGATAACCAGGTTTCCACTTCATCTCAAAATCCTTGAGAGTTCCGTTCAGGATTGCAGTACACATAGAAGTAAAATCAAAATCCATCAAAGGAAGAACAGCCTGAGTTTCTGGGTCACCAAGACGACAGTTATATTCCAAAAGCTTTGGACCTTTAGATGTAAGCATAACGCCAAAGAAGATAAATCCTCTGTAATCAAACTTTTCTTTTATAAGACCATTTAATGTTGGCTGAAGGATATCCTTATCGAACTGAGCCATAGTTTTATCAGTTACATCTTCCAAAGGACAAACAGCACCCATTCCACCAGTGTTAGGACCTTTTGCTCCGTCCATCAAACGTTTATGATCACGGGCAGGAAGGAATGGAACGATAGTTGCCGAACCGCTTACTGCATATTCAGGAGTAACAGAAACTGCTGCAAGAACAGAAATCTCAACACCTTCAAGGTACTCTTCAATTACAAGCTTCTTTCCGGCATCACCTACTTTACCATTGCCCATCATATCTTCTACAGCGGCAATAGCTTCGTCAACAGTAGCTGCAACAACAACGCCTTTACCAGCAGCTAAACCGTCGGCCTTTACTACGATAGGAGCGCCATGCTTTTTAATATATTCGCAGGCATCATCTTTATTTACGAAAGTTTCGCTTGCAGGGCAGGCAACTCCGTATTGTTTCATGAATTTTTTAGAAAGGTCTTTACTGCCTTCGAGCTGAGCTCCGGCCTTCTTTGGACCTACAACAGGAATATCAGCCTTCCAGAACTCGTCTGCAAGTCCGGCACAAAGTGGATCTTCCGGCCCAACTACGCACATACGGCAGTTTTCGTGCTTTGCAATAGCAACGTAAGGATTTTCACCCTCTTTGATATAGTCACAATCTTTTGGATTAATATTTACACATTTAGATTCATAAGCAGTTCCGCCGTTTCCCGGTACAACAACTACTTTATCAACAACAGGACTCTGAGCAATTTTCCAGCAGATAGTGTGCTCACGACCACCACTGCCAACTACGATAATATTCATAGAATTATATTAACGGATTTTTCAAAAAATAAAAAGATGTTTCACCTACAATCAAATCTGTCACTTCGCAAAAAAAATACCTGAGCCAACGGGGATGATGTTGTCTCAGGCCATTTTTTTTGCTACGTGCCAGATTTGTTTCGAGCACTCATAAATATTTAATTCTATGAATATTCTCTACGCCGAGGGCCAGCCGTGATTATACCTTAAACTCATCAATGCGTTCAGAGATGTCGTTTACGGCCTGGGTCATGTCTTCGGTGAGTTGGTTCAGATTCTTTGTTGTCTGCTGTGTAACTTCTGTTGTAGATACAATCTTATTGAAGTTCTGAGCCATGTTCTTTGAAGATTCTTTAAGTCCGGCAATTGCATCAAGAACTGTAAGGGCACGGTCACCGATTTTCTTACTAGAGCGCTGTACACTTACAGAAATATTGTTCATTGTAGAAAGAGTCTCGAGCAGGTGCTTAGAACCTTCACTCTGTTCCTCTGTAGCCTTCTTAATAGAATAAACCAGTTCAGATGTATTGTTTGTCTTATCAGATACAACTTCAAAACTAGCCTTACTTAAGTCGGCACTTTCTACTACCTTACGGATGTTTTCAGCAATCAACTTAAGGTTTTCACTAATACTCTTAGACTGAGTAGCAGAAGTATCAGCAAGCTTACGGATTTCTTCGGCAACGACTGCGAATCCCTTTCCAGCCTCACCCGCATGTGCAGACTCAATCATGGCGTTCATAGAAAGAAGGTTAGTCTGTGAAGAAATGTTTGCAATAACCATGTTAGTATCCTGCAGAGACTTACTCTGAGCAAGTACTGAGTTCAAAAGTTCATTTACGATACGGTTCTTTTCAATTCCCTCAACTGTAGCGGCATTAAGTTCAGTAAACTCACCAGCCATCTTATCAACAGAAGTTGTGATAGACTGAATGTTTCCAATCATCTGCTCGATGCCGGCACTTGCCTGTGTAATTGCTCCTACCTGAGAATCAATCATCTGATTGAGAGTTGTAATGTTAGAAGAAATCTGAGCGACAAGTTCAGAAGTATCCATTACGCTCTTATCTTCGGCTTCGAGAGTAGCTGTAGCTGTCTGGATTTCTGTAGAAATATTTTCCATCTGATTTTTAGTTGCATCCAGCTGGCCCTTAACATTTCCGAAGGTTTCTTTAAGATTGTAGTTTGCGTTACCAATTTCACGAACTGTTTCATGTACTGTATTTACAAAAGTATTTACAGATTTCTTAACCTGAGAAATTTCATTGTTGTGGAAGATTTCAAGACGCTTTGTAAGGTCCTTATCACCAGTATTAAGGTCATCAATATTCTTTTTGATAGAATCGAACTTACCAATGATGATTTTGATAATAATAAGCTCAAGAATCATCAAGATTATAGCGATTACAAAACCACCAATAAGAGAAGTTCTCTGCAGTTTATTTGAAATCTGATGGATTTCTTCTTTGTCTACAGAAGCAGCAACAGTCCATGTCTTATTTGCTATATTAAAGGATTTTGAATAAACTTCCTTTTTTTCATTGTTCTCATCACCAAGAACATCATCACCGGCACGAAGTCCACCTGCATCATCATAAACCGAAATTTTACCAGTATTATAGAATGATTTTCCAAGTTTGTTCAGAGAAGTGAGTTCAAGGAAGCCTACACAACCACCAGAAATTTTCTTTCCACTCTTATCATCAATAAATTCTGATTTTACAAAGAGAGGCATTGTATAACCACCGGCAGCAGCTACACGAGGAGATTCCAGCCATACATCTACATTGCTCTTCTTGTGATTTACATAGTACTCTTTTTGCAAGATACCAGCTGTAGAAGAACCACCTTTTGTATTGAAGGTCTGAGGTCCACCATCTTTTGCACTGGTATCAGAATCCCAGAATACCATTACATATTCATAGCCATCCGGCTTCTTTACAGTTTTAATTCTGTGTTTAATATTTTCCGGGTTATCAGTAGGATCTACAACAGCACGCTGGAAAACATTCATGATGTTTACCTGATTTTCAAACCAAGACTGAACGTTGTCAATTGCCGAATCCATAAAGTTATCTACAGCTTCATCATAGATACTCTTGATTGGAGCCTTTAGATTTGTTGTAATGTAAATAAGAAAAACAGAAATGAAAGCTAATATTTCAAAAAAAGCTACAACACCATATTTGAACAATAATGATTCTTTTCTCTGCTTTTTTTCCTTTTTTGCTTCAGTTTTTGTTGTAATCTCTTCGACTTGTTCATTCATGGCTATGCCTCACTTTATATTTCAAAAAATAACGTTATTTCTTAAGTATATATCATTATCGGCATAAGTCAAATTTTTCGTTAATCTGCACGTGGTTTATGGCAATTTGAACAGCCTACTACATGAACATGTTTTTTTCCAAGGGCTTTATTGAAAAGCCGGGCTGTAAGACTCTGATCTGGAGCAACTTCTTTATGACATACAGGACAAATACGCTTGAGCCCCGGCTCACAACGCGGATAACAGTGTGGGCAGCCCATAATTACCATCAGCTGGTCGGGAACATTCATAGGACGATATACTTTAGAAATTATATTTTCACCAACAAAGAGATTTGAATCGCAGAGCGGACATTTAACCGGCTGAAGATTCTTTTGACGTGATTTTGACAGATTCTTTCTATTATTATATTTAATATACCATACAATCAGTGCAATAATTACGCAAACCGCGGCTCCCATTAATAAGTAATCCATAAGAACATTATACATACTCCATTACTGGTGGTCGAGTGCCGCGAAGGCGGCCTATCGAGACCACAGGTGGTTTCGATACGATAGGTGCTTTAGCACCGTACTACTCAACCACCGTGAAAAAAATGAATTTTTTTTAAATTTTTCCTAAACTTTTTTTTGCCTTACCCGACAATCAAGTATAAGGGTGGTGGAAACCCGTGAGATAAACCACGTTGTGGTTTGAAACCCACCAATGTGTTTTATCTTATAACCAAAACTATAAGGAGATTATTATGGTTATTAATCACAATATGAGTGCTATGTTCGCTCAGCGTTCCCAGGGAATTCAGGATCTTAACCAGCAGAAGAGCATGGAAAAACTTTCTTCTGGTATGAGAATCAACCGTGCCGGTGACGACGCTTCTGGACTTGCAGTTTCTGAGAAAATGCGTGCTCAGATCCGCGGTTTGAACCAGGCTTCAACAAACGCTCAGAATGGTATTTCTTTCATTCAGACAACTGAAGGATACCTCCAGGAAACAACAGACATCGTTCAGCGTATCCGCGAACTTGCTGTTCAGTCTTCAAACGGTATCTATTCTTCTGAAGACCGCATGCAGATCCAGGTAGAAGTTTCTTCTTTGATCGCAGAGGTTGACCGCATCGCTTCTTGTGCTCAGTTCAACGGTATGAACATGCTTACAGGCCGCTTTGCTCGTCCTACAGGTGAAAATGTTGTTACAGGTTCTATGTGGTTCCATATTGGTGCTAACATGGATCAGAGAACACAGGTATACATTGGAACAATGTCTGCTATGGCTCTTGGTCTCCGCAACGTTGGTGATGAATCAATCATGTCTTTGGCAACTCCAGATGAAGCAAACCGCGCAATCGGAACTTTGGATGAAGCTTTGATGAAGATCAACAAGCAGCGTGCTGACCTTGGTGCTTACCAGAACCGCCTTGAAAAGACAGTTACAGGTCTTGATATTGGTGCTGAGAACCTCCAGGCTTCTGAATCACGCATCCGTGATACAGACATGGCTGAAGAGATGGTTAAGTTCACAACTTCTAACGTACTCTCTCAGGCTGGAACAGCAATGCTGGCACAGGCTAATCAGTCTAGCCAGAACGTACTCAGCTTGCTCCGCTAGAACTAAACGGTGGTTGAGCTTGTCGAAACCACCAATAAAAAAACCGATGCGAATTGCATCGGTTTTTTTGTTTAACAAAGATTCCGAAACAAGTTCGGAATGACATATTATATCAGCATGTTATTAGCCGAGAGTGATAGCTCCAGCCTCGCTGATTGTAATGATTGCTTTACAATTTGTACAGCGGAAGCGGCCTGCATGTGCAGCCTGAATATTCTTTCCACAAGAAGGACAAACAAGCATCTTAGGGAATACAGGACCTGGTGTTGAACCTTCATCATGACGCAGATATTCCAAAGCTTCTTCTGTAGTGTCTTTCAAATTGAAGAACTGTGAGAAACCGAGAATCTGGAATACTTCAGCAACCTTTTCCTGTACTTCAGAAAGAATAATATCTCCGCCTTTTACCTTTACCATCTTAAGAAGGATTGTAAAAGAACCAAGACCTGTAGAAGATACATATGACAAACCTCCACAATTGAAAAGAAGGTTAAAATAACCTGCTCCAATTACTTTGGTAAGCTGTTTCTGAAAGAATGATGAATTGTAAGTATCTATATACCCATCCAGGACAACCATACAACCGTTCTGGACCCCTGGAATCTTATGCAAAGTGATTTTAAGTGAGTCATCCTTATCACTATCAAAGCCTGAAACTATAGAATTATTTGATTCCATCTATACTACTCCTTATTGTCAATTATAACACAATTTTGTTGTTTGTCTATAAAAATTTTTAGAACTCACTGCGTCCACGGAAACTGAGTGACAGGGTTCTTTTATCAATATATTCGAGGTCGCCGCCCACGGGGATGCCGGTGGCAAGGCGGGTAACTTTTGGCGGCTGCGGTAAATTAAGCTCTGTAATCATCTTATTAAGATAAAGGGCTGTTGTATCACCTTCTACCGTAGGATTTGTTGCTATGATGATTTCAGTAACTGCTCCCCCCCTTATTCTTGCAAGCAAAGGCTGAATTGCCAATTGAGCAGGTCCAATACCTTCCAGAGGTCTCAAAAGTCCCCCAAGAACATGATATAAGCCCTTATATTCACCATATGCTTCTATAGTAGAGACATCCTGTGCCTGTTCAACAACACAAATTTGACTTGAATCACGCAGAGGATTTGAACAGATTGGACAGGGATCACTTTCTGTCCAGGTTCCACATACAGAACACGGTTTTATACGTTCCTGCAGTTGACCTAAATTCTGAGCAAACTTCTGCACGTATGTAGCATCCTGTTTGAGAAGCCAGTTTACCATGCGAACGGCAGATTTTTTGCCGATTCCCGGGAGACGTGAAAAGTTATTTGTTAATTCATCAAATGCGTTCATAGTTTTTCGTGGTCATTGAGCCTGTCGAAATGACCGTCATAAATAATAAGGTGGTTTCGACAAGCTCAACCACCGCATACATCTTATTACAGTCCAAACTGGCCAAGATCCAGTCCGCCAAGCAAAGAACTAGATTTTGCTTTAATCTGCTCCTGAACATTGTCTACAGCGTTTTTATGAGCCGAAACAATAAGATCTTCAAGCATCTGAACATCGCGGTTATCAACACAAATCGGATCAAGTTTGATTCCCATCATCTCAAATTTTCCATTGAGTGTAATGGTAACCATACGACCCCCTGAAGAACCTTCTGCACGAATATCAGCAAGCTCCTGCTGAAGTTTTTCAGACTGTTCTTTTATAGCCTGGGTATTTTTTAGCAATTCGAACGGATTCATTTTTACATCCTCCCTGCAACGATTGTTCCCTTAAATGCATTTACAAGAATTTTCACCTGCAGAGGGATTTCTGCCGGGGCCGCAGCTTCCTGAGTTTTTGCTTCTTTAAGGGTCACGTTGAATTTCATTGGACGACCACAGGCATTTGAAATTTCTGCGGCAATCACATTTTTTTTCTTTTCTATAAGATTAAGGTCATAAGCTGATTCAACAGTCGTATTTACAGCATCATCGCGTACTTCCCATAATCCTGTTTTTTCTACATTTGATGCAGCAAAACCATCTGTTACTGCAAGATTTGCCGTAATCTGTCCGCGAAGTTGAGCTATGGAAATAGTCTGACCATCAGCTGTTGTCAAAGTTTCCTGCAGCTGAACTGGTGCTGAACTCATGCCATTTTGATTAGAAGAAGCAGATTCCGTCTCATAAGCCTGTTCCGCGCGTTCGCTGAAATCAGCCTCCACAGGGTAATAATCATCATCAGGCGGCTCATCCATATTAGACCAGCCGTCATCCCCCTCTTCCGAATCCGGATTTACTGTATAACCGGTTTCTGACAAAGGCACATCAACTTCAGGCACAACCTGACCATCGTCGGTAACATCATTCTGAGGAATATTAAGTTTCAGACGCTCGTCAAGTTCTGCCGGACCTGCATTTTCTGCCATTGGGGCAGCCACTGATTGTTCAGGCGGCAGTGGACCGCCATTAAGAAAAGGGTTTACGCTATCTCCTTCACCCGCGCCGTCACCAGGACTGCCGGGATCGCCGGTATCATCATCAGAAATACCTGCCTGCTCTTTTGCAATAAGCTCATCGAGCATAGAAAGACGTGGCATTCCAGCCGGAATCGGGTTCATACCCGAAGGAGTTGTCTGAGGCTGCTGAGGATTTGGGGTGGTTACGGTCCCTGAGCCTGTCGAAGGGCTTGGGATGGTTGAGCTTGTCGAAACTACCCCACTTGGCTGTGTCTGAACTGGCTGTGAAACTCTGGTGTTTTCGACAGGCTCAACCACCGTGTTTCCCATCAGTAAGCCCTGAGCCGCATCAATTGCTTTTTTAACCTCGGCATTAGAAACATAACTTGAAAGCCAGCAAAGGCGGCTGAAGGCAAGCTCCAGCTCATAACGAGGTGAAAGTGAATAACGGATATCGCGGTAAAGCTGTAAGTATATTGAAAGAGCTCGTTCAATCTGAACTGTATTCCAGGCTCCGAGAACTACGCTGCTGTAGCGTTCTGCGCTGTTGCCAAGAAGAGATTCTTTTTTTACGCCATTTTTGATAAGAAGCAGGCTGCGCAGGTAGTCTGCAGAGTTAGAAATCAGCTGTTCGATTGAAACGCCGGCCTGCAGGAACTCATCAAGAAGACCAATAACGTCGGCAGTGCGGTTTTGAGCACAGGCTTCAAAAACAGTGTTCAGGCGGTCGATTCCAACAAGCCCAAGCTTGTCGCGAATCTTTTCATAAGTAATGTGACCGTCGCTAAAGGCTACAACCTGATCAAAAAGGGTGTAAGCGTCGCGCATAGAACCGGTAGACTCGCGGGCAATCCAGAAGAGGGCTTCATCATCAGCCTGAATTCCAAGCTCGGCTGCTGCATCGGCAAGACACTGCTTTACCTTATCAATTGCAACAAGGCGGAAGTTGAACTGCTGGCAGCGGGATTTAATGGTAGCCGGAACCTTCTGAAGCTCGGTTGTCGCAAAAATAAAGATTACGTATGGAGGCGGCTCCTCAATAGTCTTGAGCAGGGCATTAAAAGCCGAAGTCGAAAGCATATGGACTTCGTCTATGATATAGATTTTATACTTTGAATTGCTAGGCGGAAAAAGAACCTCATCCTTAATCTGGCGGATGTTTTCAACGCTGGTATTTGACGCACCATCGATTTCGATTACATCGAGAGAAGTTCCTTTTGTAATTTCCTGACAGGTTGAACACTGTCCGCAAGGCTGGTCTGTAGGCCCGTTCTGACAGTTTAAGGCCTTAGCCAGAATACGGGCAGTAGAAGTCTTACCACAACCACGCGGACCCGAAAAGAGGTAGGCGTGAGCTATCTTACCCGACTTTATAGAATTTTTGAGAGTCTCTGCAACAAATTCCTGACCAACCAGGTCGCCAAACTGCTGCGGACGACGTCTCGTCGCTGTTACTTCGTATGACTTAGTTTTTTTTATAGTATGAATGGCGGGATATTTTAAGTAGTGGAAACGTATCTTAGCAGCAATGGAAAATAATATTTATCGACTACACTCGACAGAATAGAAAAAGATTTGCAATCAAGTCTTGCTTATTTAAGCCTTTGCACTTAAAATCATGATAGTGAGGTACAAAATGCCAATAGTAAGCGAGTTTGAAGGTATTGAAATTTGTTTTTATTTCGATGATCATCTGCCTCCTCATTTTCACGCAAAATATTGTGACTCAGAAGCACTGGTCGATATTAATAACTCTTGCGTACTAAAAGGTGCTTTACCATCAAACAAGTTAAAACTCGTACTTGCATGGAGTGAACTTCATAAAGACGAGCTTAATTCAAATTGGGAAAAGGCTAAAAACAAGCAGCTTCCCCAAAAAATAACACCTTTAAAATAGGAGTCTGACTATGGAAGTTGTACAGGTAATTCCTCAGGGTAACTATAAAGTTATTGTATACTTTGTTGATGGGGCTATAAAAAAATATGATATTTCTCATCTTGTAGGCAAAGGCCTTTTCGAATGCTTAAAGGATATTGATTTTTATAAAAATAATTGTACCGTACTTAATGGAACCTTAGCCTGGACTTTAGACGGGACTTATGACAAATCTAACTGTATAGATATCGATCCATACGTTATTTATGAAAAAGGGGAGACTATTTCTGATCCGCTTTTAGATATTGCGTAGGAAGGGGGGCGTTGCGGGGGAACTCCCCCACTGGGTGGGGTAGCCGAAAACACCGGAGGTGGTTGAGGCGTAGGGCGGGGCTCCGCCCTCCTTTCTACTTTCAAAAATCCGTAATTCCCATTATAATTTATTCTATGAAATTTTACGGTGAACTTTTGGTTTTTGTACTGCTTTTTATTACAAATTTGCGAGTGTTTTTTGTACAGCATGTGAGACGAGATCCGCTGGTTGTTCTGGCGCCGTTCACCTTTATTGTAGCAATTTTTCAGATTCTGGCCTGGGGCATTGATGCTTTTACTACTCTGGGACTTTTAATTGCTCTTTTTGTTCTGCTTTCGAACTTTCATGCAATCTTCCGATATATTGAGCGACTTTATGTTGACCACTACAGCTCACTGATGAAGTTTTGGGCTGTTTTTACAATTATAATTTCTGCTTTGGCTCTTGCCGCTACAATTTATTTTGCTCCTGTAGAAAGCAATGCCCGTACTCTTAAAATTTCAAAAAATCAGACTTACTATAAAGGCAATTTTAGAAGTGGATTTGAAGAGGCTGGACCTTTTTCTTCTAAATCACTTTCTTTCTGGAAGTTTGCACCTCAAGCTGCCGGAGAATCTGAAGCAGAGAAGCCAATTGTACTTCTTTCTCCGGATAAACGTGGAGATACTGTAAATTATACTCCCTATCTTGAACAGCTGGCTCTTCATGGTGTTACGGCTTGTTCGGCCGATTTTTTTGCTGATGACGGACAATGGCTTCATTCTTATGGTGATAAAAAAATTCTTCGCCGGCTTATTATGGTAATTCAAAGTACTGTTAACCTTCAGCGCTTTGAAGCTCAGCGCGAGTATTATTCTTATAATGTTTCTCAGGAATATGATGTTTTGATACCACTGATTCTTGAAAAATATGGTGCTGACAAAAAGATTCTTCTTGTAACTGATTTTATGGCTGATATTGCAGCTGAAGATTTTGCAAAGAAAAACCCGGATGTAATTGCCGGTATTCTTAAGCTTTCTGATATTGAAGAATATAAATCTTCGGGCTATGGCTGCATTGAACAGACAGACCCGCTTTTAGCTATGGTTCTTGGTATGAGAAGAGATAAGTCTCTTAAAACGCCAAAGTTACTGGCTGAAAAGACGCTGGAAATGCTGAAACAAATTCAGCATGACAATACCGCTGTTTCTGATGCTGAATAAAGGGAGGTTCTGAATGACTTTAAATGAACTCGACGCTTTTTTTAATGCTTTTCTGAAAAAAGAAGATTTTGCGGGCGATCCTTCGCTCAATGGTATTCAGATCCAAAACAGCGCACCGGACTCTCTGCCTGTTACTAAGGTGGCTTTTGCTGTAGATGCCTGTGAGGCAACTGCGAGGGCGGCTGCAGCTGCTGGTACCCAGGTACTTGTTGTTCACCACGGGCTTTTCTGGGGACACTGCCAGACACTTACCGGAAATTTTTACAAGCGGGCGGCCAGCTTTATTAAAAATGACCTGGCTCTTATTGCCTACCACATTCCCCTCGACGCGAACAACCCTTATGGGAATAATTTCGGGCTGGCCGCTGCCCTCGGGCTTGAAAATGTCCAGCCCTTTGGTTACTGGCGGGGAATGCCTATTGGTGCGACAGGCTTGCTCCCTGCACCAGTTTCTCCAGACGCTCTTGCAGCAAGCCTTTCAAAAATCACAAAAACTGATTGTCGGGCCCTTGCCTTTGGTAAACCCCAGATTCAGACTGTAGGAATTATTTCCGGTGGCGCAAGTGATGACGTAGATCAGGCTATTGAGCTCGATCTAGACTGCTACATTACCGGTGAATTTGCCCATGAACAGTACCACCTTGCAGAAGAGTGTGGCATAAACGTGATTTCGGGCGGTCATTATGGAACTGAAACAATGGGTGTTTCCCTGCTCAAAGAAAAAGTTGAAAAGGAACTGGGTCTTTCTACTATCTTTATTGACCTACCTACGAATTTATAAGTATATTCTATATATATGAATAAAGAATTAAAATCAAAACTCTGGCCAATTTCTCTGGCCCTTCTTGTAATCATCCTTGATCAGGTTACAAAAATCCTTGTGGTAAAAAATATTCCACTTTATACAATCGGAAAGTCTTTTTTTGGTGATTTTCTTAGAATTGTTCATGTTGCAAATACTGGAGTAGCCTTTAGTGTTGGCGCAACATGGTCTGAGACTGCCCGCCATTTCCTTTTTTCACTGATTCCGCTTATCGTAATTGGCATTGTTATTGCAATTTATTTCAAAAACAATACCTGGACTAAACTTCAACGCTGGGCAATCATGGGAATTGCCGGAGGTGGTTTTGGTAACTTAATTGATCGTTTTTTCCGCGCCGAAGGTGTTGTTGATTTTATTGATGTTAAATTCTACGGACTCTTTGGAATGGAACGCTGGCCTACTTTCAACGTTGCAGATTCTGCAGTTGTTGTTTGTGGTATTCTGCTGGTAATCTCATTCATCGTAACTTCGATTAAAGAATCAAAATCATCTAAAGAAGAAAAAACTCAGGAGGCATAAAATGGATATGACAGAGGAAGAAAAAGCAGAGCGCGAACTCCGCCAGAAAAAAGAACTTGAACGAAGAGCAAAAACCCGTAATTCACGTTTATTTTTGTTTTTTGGAAGTATTTTCGAAATTGTAGAAACAATCCTTGTGATTTTTGCACTTTTTGTTTTTTTCTCTTTCCTGATTTTCAGGGTATTCAATTTACCGGAAGAAGCAGCAAAAACTATTTACCAGTTCTCTACAATTGTCAGCTTTGTCGGAGGCTTATTCCTTGGTTTTGTGATTTATAAGAATTGTGCAAACTTTATAATCGAAAAATTCAATCTTACAGATAAGCTTTCAAACGAAGTGCTTGGCCACTATTCAAAGCGTTATAGAAAGGCACAAAGCGAGGAACTTAAAAAATGATTGGTATTATTGGTGCAATGCAGAGTGAAGTTGAAGCTCTTTTTGAGCAGATGACTTCCAAAGAAAAAATCGAAATCAACAATCTTGTTTTCTACAAAGGTAAACTTTTTGATAAAGACGTTGTAATTGTACAGTGCGGAATTGGTAAGGTAAATGCCGCACTCTGCACTCAACTTCTTATTTTGAATTTTAAGGTTTCGAAAGTTATCAATACAGGAATTGCAGGTGCTGTTGGTACAGGCCTCAAAATATATGATTTTGTAGTTTCTGATGCCGCTGTATATCATGATTTTGATGTACAGTTCTTCGGTTATAAACTGGGACAGGTTCCTGGAATGCCTGAACAGTTTGAGGCTGACAAGCCGCTGGCAGATGCAGTAGTTGCAGCTTTTGGCAAAACTGAACTGGCCGACTCACACAAAATCACCCGCGGTCTCATAGCTTCGGGCGATCAGTTTATAGCCGGCGGCGAAAAAAAGGCCTTTATCGTTTCTAACTTTAAGCCACAGTGTGTAGAAATGGAAGGCTGTGCCATCGCTCATACCTGCTACGCAAACAAGGTTCCTTTTGTAATCATCCGCTGTATGTCAGACTGCGCAGATGAAACTGTAAAGGAAACATATTCAGAAGATACTGCTTCTAAACTGAGCAGTACATTCCTTCTGGAAGTTATCAAGGAAATTTAATAATATACGTCATCCCGATCTTGTTTCGAGAGCTATCAGCAGATGCTGAAACAAGTTCAGCATGACGTCGTCATTCCGAACTTGTTTCGGAATCTATTTATAGGAGATTTAATATGGAAGTAGTTCAGAGTTTCACAATTGATCATACTCACTTAAAACCTGGCATTTACATTTCACGCGAAGACAAGGGCTTTACAACCTACGATCTTCGCATTACAGAACCAAATAAAGAGCCGGCTATGAGCCCCGGAGCAATCCACAGTCTTGAACACCTTATGGCAACATGGTTCCGTAACTCAGAAGTAAAAGAAGATGTTGTTTACGTTGGACCTATGGGCTGTCTTACTGGTATGTACATCATTATGACAGGAAAATATTCTGTGGAAGATATGCGTCAGCTTACAATCCGCTGTCTTGAATGGATTCTTACTCAGGAAGAAGTTCCTGCAACCCGTCCTGAAGCATGCGGTAATTACCTTCTCCACGACCTTCCAATGTGTAAGTGGGAAAGCAAGCGTTATCTCGACCGCCTTAAGAACGACTTTCATTGTGAATATACAAAACTTAAGGTTACTCTTGATGATGGAAAAACTTTTGCTGATGCATAAGGATGCATAAACAGGAAATCTTGAATGAACATTCTTGCTAAAATGAAAGAAACAGCCGTTTCAGTATTACCTGTTATGGTAATTGTGCTGTTTCTGGGTTTTACTTTTGTTCCTCTCGATAAATACCTGCTTGCACGTTTTGTTGTGGGCGGGCTTTTTCTGATTCTGGGACTCACAATTTTTCTTCTGGGAGTTGACCTTGGAATCCAGCCGATGGGCGAACGCTGCGGTGCCGAGCTTACAAAAAAACGCTCCCTCACACTGCTTCTTATTGTAGCCTTTATAATCGGTTTTATCGTTACTGCTGCAGAACCAGACATTCAGGTTTTTGGAGATCAGGTTCGTGGCATTTTCCCTTTTGTAAATAAACTGTCCATCACTTTTGTAATTGCAGGTGGTGTTGGTTTTTTTATAATGCTTGGGCTTCTTCGAACCGTGCTGAACCTTTCTCTTAAATGGACTTTCTTTATTTCTTACACAAGCTTGTTTCTGATAAGTTTTTTTTCACCTGAAAGTTTTATTGGAATTGCTTTTGATTCTGGAGGAGCAACGACAGGGCCAATGACAGTTCCTTTTATTATGGCTTTGGGTTTAGGGGTTTCTTCTGTAAGAGATGATGATGATAACAGCTTTGGTCTTACTGGTGTTTGCTCTATCGGGCCGGTTATGGCTGTTTTAATTTATGCTATCATCATGAAAACAAGAGGCTTTTTTGAAACTGGTCTGGCTGAAAACGCTGCATCTTCCGCCCTGGCTTCAAGTTCTGCAGCCGCTTTAATTTCAGGCGGATTTTTTACCAGAGTCTTTTCTCCCTTCGGTTTAGCCGCAGGACATGTTTTTCGAGAGGCTTTAACTTCCATTGCTCCTCTTTTTGCACTTTTTATAGTCTTCCAGATTTTCCTGCTTAAAATGACTAAACGTCAGGTTATCAGAATTATAATCGGTTTTATTTATGCCTTTATCGGGCTTACAATTCTTTTGATTGGGGTAAACGGAGGCTTTTCGCAAACTGGTGCTGCACTGGGGCAAAAACTGGGGGAACTTACTGTGAGCCGTGGTGGTGCCTGGTATATTCTTTTGATTGGAACAGGTCTGCTTCTTGGAGCTATCATCGTTTGCGCAGAACCTGCAGTCTGGGTTTTGAGCGAACAGGTTGAACAGGTAAGCGGCGGTACTATTAAGCGCCGGGTTCTTTTAATTTTTCTTTCGGTTGGAACTGCGATTGCAATCGGGCTTTCTATGTGGCGAGCCGTTTCCGGCTTCAATCTCAAATATATTCTGATTCCGGGCTACATTATTTCTATGCTTTTAATGGTTTTCTGCCCTACACTTTTTTCTGGAATTGCTTTTGACTCGGGTGGTGTTGCTTCTGGTCCTTTAACTTCTACCTTTGTTCTCTCTTTCACACTGGGTGCTGCAGCAAGCGGAAAAGGCGGCAACGATTCCTTTGGTGTAATTGCGCTTGTTGCAATGATGCCGCTTCTTGCCATTCAGATTATGGGAATCATATTTAAAATTAAGCAGCGTAAAACAATAGATTATACGGTCAAGCCGGATAATAACAAATCCGTTCAGGAGGTATCTGATGGGGTATAAATTGTTGATTTCAATAGTTCCTCACGACAGCGGTGAACTAATTGCAAATGCCGCAAAATCAGCAGGAGCTGGAGGCGGTACAATCACAATGGGCCGCGGCACAGCCTCTAACGGAGTGTTGCAATTACTAGGCTTAGGAGACACTTCTAAAGACATCGTGTATATCATCATAAAAGAAAATCTTAAGGAAGCAGTCTACAATGCAATCATAAAAGCATCAGAAAAAAAATCTCACTTTGGTGTAATATTCACTCTGAATACACCAGACTTTATCCGCGCAGGTCACCTGGATGAAAAATCAGATGAATCAAAAGGAGAAGAAACTATGAAAGACGAAAAGAACTATCAGATGATAAACATAATCGTAAATAAAGGATATGCAGAAGATGCAATGGCTGCAGCCAGAAAAGCAGGTGCTGGTGGCGGTACAATAATCGGTGCTCGCGGAACTGCAAAAGAAGGTGATGCAGCATTCTTTGGAATGAAAATTGTACCGGAAAAAGAAATGCTTATGATTCTTGTCCCTGCAGAAAAGAAGAATGACATTGTC
>CAKUWD010000045.1 GCA_934699065.1 uncultured Treponema sp. | reverse complement strand
CAGATAAAATTGCCCGCTGGCTAAAGACACAGAAATCTGTAACAAAGGTAATTTACCCGGGACTTGAAGAACACCCTGGTCATGAGATTTCAAAAAAACAGGCCCGTGGCTTTGGTTCAATGGTAACCTTCCGCCTGACCAGTACAGAAAAAGCTCTGAGCGTTCTGGAAAAAGTTCGTCTAATAAAATATGCCGAAAGTCTTGGTGGAGTGGAAACCCTGATTACATATCCGACAACACAGACTCACGCAGATGTACCGGAAGAACTCCGTCTTAAAAATGGAATCACGCCAGAAACTCTGCGACTTTCTGTAGGTATTGAAAATGTGGAAGACCTGATTACAGATTTAGGTCAGGCTTTACTGGATTAAAGAAATCCTGAGAAAGTATTTAAATAGTAACAATCTTATCACAAAGTTTAAGGGCTTCCTTATCGTGACTCACAAGAATTACGATTTTACCCTGGTCGGCCAGACTGCGGAAGATTTTGATGATTTCTTCGCTGCGTTCCTGATCTACGGAATCTGTCGGTTCGTCAGCGAGAATTATTTGTGGATTATTGATGAGGGCCCGGGCTATGAGGACACGGTGGTTTTCGCCACCGGAAAGGTTCTGGGGATACTGATCTGCAAGGTGGGCAATATCAAAGGTCTCAAGCAGACTGCGGGCCCGCGTTGTGATTTCTTCAGCCTTATAGTCATTCCGAGTCTGATTCGAAAGCTTATTTGAGAGAGGCTGAAACAAGTTCAGCATGACAGGTTTCTTTTTCGCGGATTTTGAAAGATAGGCTGGTAGTCTCACATTATCAAGAACTGTGAGGTTTTCCAGAAAGCTCTGCTCCTGAGAAACAAAACCTATATTTTTATTTCTGAAGGCGGCTAGTTCTTTTTCACTAAGTTTTGTAATTTCTGTCGGGGAACTTTCATTTTCTTCTGTATCAATTTTAATACTACCACTGTTCGGTTTTTGCAAACCTGCTATCAGAGAAAGTAGGGTGCTTTTTCCCACTCCTGATTTTCCTGCAATGCCAAGAAAAGTACCATTGAGGGCAGTAAGAGAAAAATCTTCCAGTACAGTGATTTTTCCTCGGGGAGTTTGAAAACTTTTTGTAAGATGCTTTATATCTATCATTTGAAAATCACTTCCTTTTTTGAAATTTTTATTGCGGAGTAGAGGGCAGAAAGCAGAGCCGACAAAACCGTAAGGACAAAACTGAATAAAGCAAAACCTGCAATCACCAGCGGGTTTGAAAGAGAAAAAGATAGACCAATTTTTTCAGAAATTAAAAAATTGAAGGGTAGAATTATAAGAGCCGAAACAAAGATTCCGATTATGGCTCCAAAGAATCCTATACTGCCTGCTTCGAATAAAAGTAATTTCTTTAGGGTAGAAGAGTCTGCCCCGAGAACTCTTAAAATAGAATATTCTCTAAATCTTTCATTTGCAATTAAAGAGAAAACAATTCCCAATGTGAAAATTGTAATCAGTAAAACAAAAGCGCTGAGAGTCTGTGGAAAAATAACAAAGGCAGATATTCTTTCTGCGAGATTTGAAATAAAAGAGCTGCCCGTAATTACCTGTACTTCTGGCAAGGCTGATTTAATTCGAAGCGCTGTGCTGTCTGCTTTTGCGTCAGCCTGCAGTTTTACAAAAATTGAGCTGATTTTATTATTAGAGTCTCCGTCAGAAATGAAACCAAAGCCTCTGTTTTTTGCATCATCAAAAATATTCTGCAGTGTTTCCATATCAGTATAAATTGCATTATCCATACCAGTACTGCTTTTTGAAAGATGCGTAGTAATTTTGTGCTGCTGACCGAAGAACTTTACTTCATTATGAGGAGTTGAAATATTACTGCCTGCGAAAATTGTCTCTCTGTCTTTTTGTGGGCGAACCTTTGTCTTAGCCCAGTTTTGAATTAAAAAATCAGATTCTGGCTCAAAGCCGATTATCTGAATTGGAAAATCGCAGCAGCTTTCACTAAGGCTTGTAAGATAAAACTGGCCGCTTGCTTCTTTTACACCAGGAATACTGCGGATTATTTCTTCGGCATTTTTATCCATGTAAAAATAATTTGGCTGGCCATTCAAAAGAATACTTTCCAGCTGACCTTCAAAACCCTTTGGAACAACCATAAGGTCTGCCCCAAGACGATTTTTGAAGCCTCTGATTCCGCTTTTTAGACTAGAGGTAATAAGAAGACTTCCAAAAAGTACGGCTGCAGAAAGGGAAGTCAGTGTAATAAGGGCTGCCGTTCGGAAAGGCTTGCGCCTGATATTTTCAAACGCAAGTCTTTTTGTTGTTATCGCTTTTTCCATAAGATAATTGTGTTTGCTGCAGAAATAACAAAAATTAAAATACCGAAAACAAGGACTGTAGGTGCTGTCACCTTATGACAGTGCATGCTGGCCATGCCGCAAACTTTGGCAAAGGTGTAAGGGGCAATTCCAACGAGAAGTCCAAGTACGGCGGTGATGCCGGATAAAATGATGTTTATGTTTTTCATAGTAATGTCTCCTATGGTGGTTTCGACAGGCTCAACCACCGTTATGCTCTGTTTCCGTTAATTTCCTTATAAGTTTTTGTTGCGCTGTCGTAAATGTAGCCGTCTGGAACGCCGAAGAGTTCGATGTAGCCCTGTTCAATCAGCTTTTCAATATCAGTTGTCTTCTTTAAGATACCAGCCTCCTGGAGCTGACGTGCCGCAGCATCAAAGGTTTTCTTTCCAAGCGAGCGGCTTGGCTGATAGTTCAGTTCTTCGAGAAGGGCTGCATTAAAGTCGAGGTCGCCCGCAACAAGGTCGTTTTCAATCTGAAGCTGTGCGGCTGCCCGAGGTTCTGCTTCAACAAAAGCAGCGGCCTTCTGCAAAGCGCGTGTTACGGCCGCAGCACCCGCCGGGTTTTCACTGAGTAATTTGTGAGTTACAAACTGCTGGCAGCAATATTCTTTTACAAACTTTTCATCAGTGCCGGTATCCAGAATCTTTCTGAAGCCGTAAGCAAGTTCCCCCTTTGTTGCAATTGGATCATGAGCTCCAATTACATCAACAGCACCGTTGTTCAGGGCAATAGCAAGGTCTGCAGATGCATAAGCTACAAATTCAACTTCATTGTTTTCTGCTGTTACTCCGATTCCTACATCCATCAACTTGCGTTTAAGATTCATAACAGAAGAGTCTGCCAGCCCTGGAACACCGATTGTTTTACCACGAAGATCTGCAACAGACTGAATGTCACTGTCTGCACGTACATAATATTTTGTACAACCGATATGGATTCCCGAAGTAAAGGAAATAGGAAGACCGTTTTCAATAGCCTGCAGCTGTGTTGCATAAAGACCGTAACCTGCATCAACCTTGCCGGAAGCAATCATTTCTGCAAGTGTTGCACCACCTTCAACCTGAGCAACGTATTCAGCCTTCTGACCGATTTTTGCAAGCTCTTCGTCAAAGAGTCCGAGCTTCCAGGCAACGTGAACAGGAGCACCACAAAGGTTTCCTGTCTGATAGTTGATTCGAACAACCTTTTGTGCAGAGCCTGAAGCCCCGTCTACAGAAGCCGATTTTTTTGAACAGCCGGCAATCATCAAAAGAGAAGTCGCCGCTGCCATAACAAAAAGTGATTTTTTCATATATAACCTCCAATGATTAATGTCATACTGAACTTGTTTCAGCATCTTTTTTCATATTTATAATAGATTCCGAAACAAGTTCGGAATGACGTTAAATTACAAGTTTGGAATGACGTTTAATTCCAAGTTCGGAATGACGTTAAATTCCAAGTTTGAAATGACGCTAAATTGCGTACTCAACTTCCTGAACCTTTCCTGCGTAGTTCAGGATTTCCAGGATCTGAGTTCGGTATTTTAAGAAGACATCCTGGCCGCGGGCACGAGGGTGACTCAAATCAATCTTTATGATTTTTTCAACCTTTGCCGGTCGCGGGCTCATAACAACAACGTAGTCGCTAAGGTAAACGGCTTCGTCTACGTCATGGGTTACCATAACCATTGTCGTATTGTGTTCTTTCCATAAGCGGATAATTTCGTCCTGCATGGTCATGCGGGTAAAAGCATCGAGGGCGCCAAGAGGTTCGTCCAGCAGCAAAATCTTTGGGTGACCTACAAGGGCCCGGGCAAGGCTTGCCCTTTGATTCATGCCACCGGAAAGCTGATGGGGAAAAGATTTTTCAAAACCTTCGAGGCCTACAAGTTTTATGAACTCATCTACATCGGCTTTGCGGTCTTTGAAAATGTGGCGGGCCCGGAGACCAAAAGCGACGTTGTCGCGGATTGTGAGCCAGGGAAAGAGATTTGCCTGCTGAAAAGCAAAGCCTCGGTCGCTGCCGGGCTTTGTGATTTTTGTTCCGTCAACAGAGATCTCTCCGCTTGTCGGAGTTTCCAGACCCGCGATACAGCGAAGCAGAGTTGTCTTTCCGCAACCGGAAGGTCCAATCAAAGAAACAAAGCTTCCTGCCGGAATCGTAAAGTCCACTCCCTTGAGAGCTGTGACTTCTTCGGCTTCTCCCTGATTAAAGATTTTTGTTATATTCGATAATTTTATTTCTCCAGACATTGTATTCTCCTTTTTTCAGGTTTTAGGTTCTAGGTCCTAGGGATAAGGGGGAAGTCTCCCCCTCGCTCCAACCGCCTATGGCGTTTTCCGCTACCCCCTCTGCGGGCTCAGACGCCGCCCGCAACGCCTGCTGAAAAGTATCGTGCTAGCACCTGTAACCTAGCACCTAAAACCTAACTTCTCTACCACTTAATCAAACCCTTCTGCCAGCTGAGCAGCTTACCTCTCACCTTAAAGAGCACTGTGATAATCACGGTACAGAAGACTGCAATCATTATCAGGCCGGCGTAAACTCCGCTGTAAAGCATCATGGCCTTCTGGTAGCTGATGTACCAGCCAATTCCATATTTTGCACCGAACATTTCGGCAGTCATAAGAGCAATGAAGGCTGCACAGATTCCGTTGAAGGCTCCCTGAAAAATATTTGGAAGAGCGGCCGGAACTGCAATGCGGAAAACCTGAAAGAAGGTGCCTGCTCCCAGGGTACGGCCGACTTCAAAGTAAACCTTGCTGGTATTCTGAATGCCGGAGCTTGTCATCAGTTGAACCGGGAACCATACGGCTAGTGCTATGATAAAAACACTTGCTCCAAAGGGAGTTGGGAAGGTTGTAAGCACAAGTGGAATCCATGCAGTGGCAGGAATTGGACCAATCAGTTTGATGTAAGGATTTATCCAGTAATAAACCTTCTTTGAAAAACCAAGAAAAACTCCTGTGATAAAACCAACTGTTACTCCCCAAAAAACTCCAAGCAAAAGAAGGCGGAAAGAATACCAGATACATTTTCCAAGAAGAGCTGTCTGTTCAACGAAGACTGCCAGAATATTGTCGAAGCTTGGAAAAAAGATAACCGGAAGTAGTGCATACTTTGCGGTGATAAGATTGATGACAATTACAAGGCCTGCGGTTCCGAAAAGAAACGGACCTTTGACTTCGAGTGAGGTGCGGATATTATTTACAAAAAATGAAAGTATAAAAAAGAGTGTGGCAACTCCAAGAAGAATCAGTAAAAGTATATTGTAATAAGAAGTTTTTGCTGCGGGATGCAGACTGCTGTTTGGAATTATGTTGTGAACGGCAAGGGCTGCCAGAACTCCAAGGGCAGGAAATATTCTATATATAAGGCTTTTGATTTTCTCTCTAGCTTTCATTGTGTACCTCTTATTGTGTTTATAACCTAGTTATATACTAGGTTATAAAGTATTTTGAGAGCTTATTCCAATATTTATTTTTTATACGGGATATAGATTTTTTTTATAACAGAATGGATTGCTTCGTCATTGCGAGGAGCTATGCGACGAAGCAATCCATATCTTGACGCGTATGTCCCTTGAGATTACTATCACTTCTATGCGAAAAAGAATTTTACTTGAATGGTTAAAAATCGTTTTAGGACTTATCGTTTTTGCCTTTGGCGTTCACCTTACAATTTTTGCAAATATAGGCCTTGCTCCCTGGGATTGCTTTTGCATGGGGATTTCTTATCACACTCCACTGAATTACGGTATGGCGATGACAATCATGGCCCTTGTGATTCTGGGGATTGATATCCTTCTTAAAGAAAAATCGGCTACGGCACAATCATTGATGCCCTTATTACCGGAAACCTTGTTCAGCTTTATAATACTCTCAATCCTTTTCCTTTGAACGATAGTCTGCTTCTGGGAATTGTTTACATGCTTGTGGGGTTTGTTTTCATGGCTCTTGGAATGGCAATTTATATGAAGAGCGAGCAGTGCTGCGGTCCGCGGGATGCCCTGCTTGTAGGTCTTGGAAAGAGAATGCCGAAAGTGCCTATAGGAATTGTAGAAATTATTTTGTGGGGCGTAGTACTTCTTGCCGGCTGGCTTTTGGGCGGACCCGTTGGAATAGGAACGATTGTCGGAACCTTTGGTGCCGGTCTTGTGATGCAGCTGGTTTACATGATTATCCGTTTTGAACCTCGCAAGCTGCAGCATCGTGGAGTGGTTGAGATTTCAAAACTTCTTGTTACAGGAAAAGCTTAAGTTTTTGATTTTTTTTTGTGCAATTTTACAGGAGATTTTTTCATTGATTTACGTTGCCTCTCAGATTATCATTTAGGCATATTCATTTTATAAGAGGAAAAGAGCAATTATGAAGGTATTACTTGTAAATGGAAGTCCAAGACCAAAGAGCAACACCCTGCTTGGCTTACATGAAATGGAAAAGATTTTTGCAGAGCAGGGAATTGAAACTGAAATTTTTAACATCGGTAATAAAGATATTCGTGGCTGTATTGCCTGCGGCCGCTGCGGTCAGCTTGGAAAATGTGTTTTTGATGATGCAGTAAATGAATTTGCGGCTAAGTTCAAGGATGCTGATGGTCTTGTTGTTGGCACTCCTGTTTATTATTCTGCGCCTAATGCAACTGTTCAGGCTTTTTTACAGAGACTTTTTTACAGCAGTAAATTTGATAAAACAATGAAGGTTGGGGCAGGTTTTGTGTGCGCTCGCCGCGGTGGAACAACTGCTTCTTTTGATGTTGTGAATAAATTTTTTACTATCAGCGGAATGCCGGTTGCCAGCAGTCAGTACTGGAATAACATTCACGGCGGCGCTCCGGGAGAAGCCGCAGAAGATGCCGAAGGAATGCAGACTCTCCGCGTTCTTGCCCGCAACATGAGTTTTTTAATTAAGTCAATTGCTCTTGGTAAAGAAAAGTTCGGTCTTCCTGAAAAAGAAGAACATGAGTGGACAAATTTTATCTAAGCCTGATTGATAGTGAGACCTAACACGTAAAGCCCGCAATATGCAGAATGCGGCGGATAGCATCAATATAAGTCAAACTGATGTTATCCATGCGGGTAACTTTTTTTGTGATGTAGCCAAGTTCAAAACTGTGGCTGATTTTTTCATCATGGTTTTGTAAAGGAATCAAAACAAAATTATCATCGTCTTCATTTCCATCTTCTCCAAAAACTCCAGACAAAAAAGTGTAGCCGTTTAAAGTCTGCAAAAGATTAAGCTCAGTCGCCCGATCTGCAACGGTAATTGCCTTGTCCAGCCCAAAACGGGAAATCACTTCTTCTGAAAAAAATGATTTTACATCATCAGTATCAAAGGTAACAAAATGATATTCGGAAAGATCTTCCAGAGAAAGACTTTCTTTTTTTGCAAGCGGATGATTTTTGTGAAGATAAACAAAAGCATTACATTCTGTAAGATGATGAAACTCAAGATTGTTTGTTCTCAAAGTTTTCTGAATGGATTACCGATTTGCATCACTTAAATACAAAATACCAAGCTCGCTTTTTCCGAGTGCAACATCTGCAATTACGCCGGATGCTTTTTTTTCACGAAAAGCAAAATCATAAGAATCTCGTGAAAACTGTTTTACAATCTCCACAAAGGCCGTGCGGGCAAAAGCATAATAAAGTGTAGATACGGCAAAAGCCTTTTTTCCGTTTGCAGAATATTTGTTTATCAGATTTTCATACTGCTTGTATAATTCTCTGGCATCGCAGATAAAATCAGCACCCCGTTCAGTAGTTTTTACGCCGCGGGAAGTTCTGTGAAAAATCTCAAAGCCCAGCTCCCATTCTGCATCATGTACAGAAGAAGTGAGCGAGGGTTGAGAAATAAAAAGTTTTTCAGAGGCCTTGTTCAAGGAGCCGGCCTCTGCAACGCCAAGAATGTATTTTATCTGTTGTAGTGTCATGTATTGTCATGCTGAACTTGTTTCAGCATCTCCTAATAGATCCCGAAATAAATTCGGGATGACATGGCTATTCCTTAAAAAGCTCTGTACTGAGGTATCTCAGACCTGTGTCAGGGAAGACAACTACAATGTTCTTTCCTTTGTACTCTGGGCGGCGGGCAAGTTCTGTTGCTCCCCAGAGGGCAGCACCGCTTGAATTTCCAACTAAGACACCGTCTGATTTTGCAACAATGCGGGCCGCCTCAAAAGAAGGTTTTACACTTGCAACCAGAACCTCGTCATAAACCCCGCTTGTGTTGCGAACTGTAACTGGAACACGTTCTTCTGGAACTTCTGTAAAATTGTGAATACCTGTCAGGGCAGTGGCATCCAGAGCTGGTTCAACAGCCACAACCTTTACTGCAGGATTTTTAGCTTTCACATAATCGCTGATTCCGCGGATTGTTCCGCCGGTTCCAACAGCACTTACAACCGCCGCAAGGTCTCCTCCAGTCTGCTCCCAGATTTCCAGGCCAGTTGTATCGTGGTGAGCCTGCGGGTTCTTTGGATTAATCATCTGATCAACAAAGTAGATATTTTCACCTGCAGCCTGACGGTCTCTGATATGCTGCTTAAGAATGTTAGTTGCAGCAACAAAATCTCCGTTTGTTGTTTTCAGCGCTTCCTGAATTTCAGGAACATCACTGATTCTTGAAACGTTTGCACCGAAAGCCTTCATAATGTCAAAGCGCTCCTGGCTTGTTCCGTCCTGAAGGTAAATCGTAACATCGTAGCCTTTCATTGCACCAATGGCACTAACTGCAATTCCTGTGTTTCCGCTTGTATATTCAACGAGTGTAGTTACACCGGGTTTGATTTTTCCTTCCCGTTCTGCATCTTCAATAATGCGAAGGACAATGCGGTCTTTAATACTTCCAATCGGATTAAAATATTCTACCTTTGCAAGCAAGTGAGCTTTAAGACCAAGTTTTTTTTCATAACCGTGGAGTCGTACCAGCGGTGTATTTCCAACGAGTTCTGTTAATGATTCGTGTATATTTGACATAATAAATCCTCCTGATTTTAGGTTAGAGGTTCTAGGTTTTAGGTTATAGGATTTTTGAGCAGGCGTTGCGGGCGGCGCTTGAGCCCGCAGAGGGGGTAGCGTAAGACCGCAACGCGGGCTGGAGCGAGGGGGAGTCTTCCCCCATCCCTATAACCTGGCACCTATAACCTAGCACCTATTTTTTATTTTCTTCCTTAATAAACTTATCTGCATTCTGTTCGTACCACCACTTTGTATATGGCAGCTTAATTCGGGCAGCGAGGTTCTTTTCAAAGCTGCGGTTTGTAACAGTGTCGCGAATAAGCTTTGCAAAACTCAGAGTTCCCTCGTAACCGAAAACTGTATATTCATCAGCAACAAAGACTGCGGCAAAGCCCTGCTTGATGGCCCAGACAGTAGTACCAGGGTGGCGACTGAAGTAAACATCCGGCTTATAGTGATTTAAGATATTCAAAACCTCGTAGTTCTGCTGGTCTGCAACGGCAACCTTCATATCCTTTGGAGAATTTGCAAGAAGATGCTCGAGGGCCGGAGGAACCTTTCCGTTGTCGTACTTGTAGTCATAGTGCCAGGCAAGAGCATACTCTACTGTCATTCCGAATTCCTGAAGTACACGGGCAATTTCATAAGTAAAACCTGGTCCCATTCCAATTACGGCCTTAAGACCTTTGAGCTGCTTGGTAACTTCTTCAATCTGAGGAAGATAAATAGCCCTCTGTTTTTCGATGTAAGCTTCTGCCTCTGCACGCTTACCGATTGCATCTCCAATTCCCCGCAACCAGGTTTCAAAGCCTGTTACACCGGAGTGGTTGATTGTTCGGACATAAGGAACTCCGTATTTTTCTTCCAAAGCGTTTCCAAGATAAGTTCCCAAAGTACCGCAGATACAAACAGTAGCAAGAGCTTCGCTAAGGTGACTGAGTTCTTCGATTGTTGAGTTACAGTAAAGAAACTGTGGCTCAGCATCAAAAACTTCATTAAAAATTTTTGTAATCTGAGGGCGGGCACTCTCATAGAAGTTTTTTATATTAATTGTGCGGCGCTTTGTCTTAGGTGGCTGTACAATTCCCTGTAAAACTGCGTGGTCAGAAATATCAAAACCACTGGCCCAGATTCGGCTCTTAAAGCCTTCGCAGTGAACCGGAATTACAGGGATTGGAAGCTCTTTATCAAGGTCACTCGCAACACCGTCTACGTCTTCTCCTGTTACGCCGGAAACACAGCTTGTAGATACAAAGATTGCATCCGGCTTGTAGGCCTCATAAGTGTGGCGAATAATTGCTTCTAGATCCTTTGTTGCACCAAAAACAGTGTCCTTTTCATTAAGGTCGGTACATACAAAAACTGAGTTTGTTGTTTTATTTACGCGGGCAGCAATCTGGCCGAACTTTACGGCATCGTTACTGGCCATTGCTGTACAGCCGGCTGGAGCATGATAGACTACTGCAACATTACGGATTGCGGCAAGTGCATTTAAGGCACAGCCGCTAAGACAAGAACTAGACTGGCTGAAGCAGCGTTCACGGTTACGTAAAGTTCCGTCTTCAGACTTACTAACTAACGTTTGTAAGTCACCAACAAAGCCTGTAATGGAACCAAGACGGTTCTCACGAATTGCTATATTTGCATTGCTAAAATTAAATGGCATATTTCCTCCATGTGTCACCCCGAACTTGTTTCGGGGTTTAGTTAATAGATGCTGAAACAAGTTCAGCATGACGTTCTCTTTTTTTTACAGTTTCAATTTAGACATTGCGGCAGTAAAGATTTGTTCGAGCAGGTGCAAGCCTCCCGAATAGCCGGCAATATGGTCATTAATTACAAGCTTTTCCAGCATAGGATAGCTTACGTTTACATAGTGAGCACCAAGCTCTGCTGCAAGCTTCTTCTCCCAGTTAGAGCCGATAATCAGCGGAGTTCCCGCAAAATCAAAACTCTTAATCTGTTCGTGGATATCGTGACCATCTGTTGTAAACTGCACCTGGGTTTTAATTCCATAATTCAGATTGTTTACTTCATCAGTAATTTTCTGCTGGAAAGCCTTTGGCGCATCATCAACAATAAAAAGTTTTTCTGGAAAAAGCCCCATATCATTTACCAGGAACTTAGTAACAGCAATTGTATATTCACTGTCGCTTACAACCGTAAAGCGTTTTCCAAGAATACGGGTTTCAAGCAAAGTGTCTGCAAAGCGTTCAATGTAATAGTAGAACTCTGCTTCCTTCTCTGCGATTACACGTTCAACAAGCCCCTTATCAATTCCGGTAAAATCCTGAACAGCTCGCAAAAACTTAGTCGTCTCACTTGCGCCAATCGGCAAAACCGGATACTGCAAAAGTGGAATGCCAAAACGGCTCTGCAAATATTTTGCACTCTCAAGACCAGCCCATGGTGAAACAAGAATTGTGAACTCTGCATTTGGAACTTTCTTAAGATTGTCCAAGCCGCGTCCAAATCCAAAAATTGTATTTGGCTTGAGACCAATTGCGGTCAACAAGTTCTCAATTTCCCGAAGGTTTCCCAGCCAGTAAGGATCCTGCTGAGGAGGGGCAACAAAAAGATTGACGAGCCCCTTTTCCTTTTGGCCGATGGTTGAGCCTGTCGAAACCACATTTTCCAGATACTGTTCAAAAATAGATTTCAAAATCCAGTCATGGCCAACATAGTTGTTTCCCTTAAAGCCCGGAGTCTTTGCCCAGATAACCGGCTTTTCAGCATCTGCAAAATTACCGGTAACCTCTTCAATATCGTCGCCAATAATTTCACCGGTACAGCCCGAAAGTACAACGAACAAATCAGCATCAATAACTTTCAAGGCATTTTCTATTGTAGAACGGAGTTTGCTGCTTCCTCCGAATACAACCTCTTTTTCACTGATAGACGTACATGGAAAAATATTCGGGCTGTAACGTCCGCTTGTCCCATTGTTGTCATTTAACTTTGCTGCACAACCAGGTCCAGAATGCAAAATAGGAATTGCACCAGGAATTGCCTGAACAGTCTGCATAGCCGCAAGCGCACATTTGTAACGTGGCTGGTCCAGAATCTTTGCCATATACACCTCTTATAAAACAAGTTTCATTTTTAGATTACCTATTGACATAATAGGTATATAGAGTTATACTTCAAGTAACCTAGTAAGTCAATAGGTTAAAAAGTTTTTTTATAAAAAAAGGAGGGGGAAGTCTCCCCCTCGCTTCAACCACCTGCGGCGTTTTCCGCTACCCCCTCTGCGGGGCTCAAGCGCCGCCCCGCAACGCCCTGCTGAAAACCAGTCTGGAAGGAGTATTTATATGAGCTACGATTTTAATCACATTACAGACCGTCACGGCACAAACGCAGTAAAACTTGATCTTGCTGTGCCCCGTGGTAAACCCGCCGATGTTCTTTCTCTCTGGGTTGCAGATATGGACTTTCCGACATCGCCTGCAATTCTTGAGGCACTTCATAAAAAAATTGACCATGGAATTTTTGGTTATTCCTGCCTGGATGAATCCTTCCACAAGGCTCTGGCAGACTGGATGAAAAATGAGCACAACTTTACCTTTGACCGCCGCGAGCTTATAACAACTCCGGGTGTAGTTTTTGCAATCGCCAGCGCAATCAAGGCCTTTACAAAAGAAGGAGAGAGTGTTCTTATTCAAACTCCGGTTTACTATCCTTTTAAAAATATGATAGAAGCAAACAATCGGCGTACGGTTACTTCATCTCTTTTTGAAAAAGACGGCAAATGGCAGATTGATTTTGAAGATTTTGAAAAAAAGATAATAGAAAATGATGTAAAGCTTTTTATTCTCTGCAGTCCTCACAATCCTGTGAGCCGGGTATGGACGCGCGAGGAACTTAGCCGTATGGCAGAGATTTGTCTCCGCCACAAGGTAATTGTTTTTGCGGATGAGATTCATAATGACTTTGTTTACCAGCCTAATGTCCATACGGTTTTTTCAACACTGTCGTCTCAGGTGGCTGAGAATTCTATTGTTTCAATGTCGCCAAGCAAAACCTTTAATCTTGCAGGACTTCAGTTTTCAACAAACTTTATAAAGAATCCTGCTCTTCGTGCAAAGTTCAAGGCAGAGCGCGATAAAACCGGTTACGATGAACCAAGTCTTATGGGTATAGTTGCAGCCCGTGCAGCCTACGAAAATGGCAAACCCTGGCTGGACGCTCTTAAAAAGCATCTTCTTTCGAATATAGACTTTGTGCGAACTTACTTAAAAAACAAACTACCGTTAGTTAGGCTTATAGAACCAGAAGGTACCTTCCTTTTGTGGCTGGATTTTTCTGCCTACGGCTTAGAGGACGGAGAACTGGATAATATTATTGTAAACAAAGCAAAGGTATGGCTGGACCGGGGAACTATGTTTGGTTCGGAAGGTGAGTTTTACCAGAGAATAAATATTGCAACTCCCCAGGCTTTGCTTAAAGAAGCCCTTGACCGGATTGCGGGGGCGTTACGGGGGTAGAACCCCCGTTGAGAGGGTAGCGAACAACGGAGTGTGAGCGAAGGGGGTATTCGCCCTCAGCATAAAAATGCTGAGGTTCGAGCGGGCTTCCCCCTCCTGAAGGAGATTTATCATGTATAAGATTTCAACACGCGGGCAATATGCCCTTTTGATTATGACTGAACTGGCAGAGCAGCCTGAGGGTAAGTTTATTTCTCTTAAGCTGCTTTCTCACAGACATAATCTTTCTGTTAAATATCTGGAGCAGATTCTGATTCAGCTGAGTAAGGCAAAGCTTGTTGCCGGGGTAAGGGGAAGTAATGGAGGATACCGTCTTGTAAAGAAAACAGATGAGTATACAACTGGAGAAATTCTTCGGGCTCTGGAAGGTGATTTATCGCCGGTAGGTGAGTCTCATAATAATGTTATCAGCAATGTGGGAAACGATGATTACTGGAAGGATTTTGAAAATGTTATCAACAATTATGTTGATTCTGTTACTCTGGAAACTCTTGTAGAAAAAAATCGCAGCGATATAGGCGAGATGTATTATATTTAGAATTCTGGTGGTTGAGTAGCCCAAAGGGCATATCGAAACCACAATTAAAAATCGTACGTCGGTGGTTTCGATACAACACTTCGTGTTGTTTGCATTCAAGGAAATTATTTTCTAGTGCGCTTTCGCGCACGATGCATACGACACTTCGTGTCACTCAACCACCGTTATATTGTATCACCTCAAATTATCTACTATACTATTAGCAAGAGGTAATACAAATGGCAACATGGTCTAATGCAGACTCGCTTTCTTCATGGAAGAAGCTTCAGTCACTTAAAGGTATGGTTTCTGTTGCAGATGAACTTTCTGGTTCAGGTGCTGCAGACAGAATTGCAAAATATTCTATTCCTATGGGCGGCGCACTTACATATAATTATGCCGCTAAACAGGTTAATGAACAGATTCTTAAAACTCTTAGCGAGCTCGCAGAAGAGCAGCAGCTTGTAGAAAAATATCAGGAGCTTCTGGACGGTGCTGTAATCAACACTGGTGAGAAGCGTATGGTTTTGCACCAGCTTACACGCGGTCAGCTTGGAAAAGATGTTATGGCAGACGGCGTAAACAAGCGCGAATTTTACATTAACGAGGTTCGCCGCATTGCTGAGTTTGCAGACAAGGTTCACTCTGGAGAACTCAAGAACGAAAAGGGCGAAAAATATACAACAGTTTGTCAGATTGGTATTGGTGGTTCAGACCTTGGTCCACGCGCTATGTACCTTGCTCTCGAAAACTGGGCAAAGAAAAACAATACTTTCAAAATGGAAGCTCACTTCATCTCTAACGTAGACCCTGATGATGCTGCAAGTGTTGTTAAGTCTCTCGACATTTCAAAGACAATCTTTATTCTTGTTTCAAAATCTGGAACAACTTTGGAAACTCTTACAAACGAATCTTTCGTAAAAGACTTTATTAAAAAGGCCGGTTGTGATGCAAGCAAGCACATGATTGCTGTTACATCAGAGACATCACCTCTCGCTCACAACCCTGACTATATGGCAGCCTTCTATATGGATGATTATATCGGCGGCCGCTATTCTTCAACTTCTGGTGTAGGCGGAGCTGTTTTGAGTCTCGCTTTCGGACCAAAGGTATTCCAGGAATTCCTCGACGGAGCCGCAGAAGAAGATAAGCTTTGTCTCAACAAAGACATCACAAAGAACGCTGCTCTTATGGACGCCCTCATTGGTGTTTACGAGAGAAACGTTCAGGGCTATCCTGCTACTGCAATTCTTCCATATTCACAGGCTTTAAGCCGTTTCCCTGCTCACCTTCAGCAGCTTGATATGGAATCAAATGGTAAGAGCGTAAACCGCGACGGCAAGCCTCTCGGCTACGTAACTGGTCCTGTAATTTTTGGTGAACCAGGAACAAATGGTCAGCACTCATTCTACCAGCTCCTTCACCAGGGAACTGACATCATTCCTCTCCAGTTCATCGCCTTCCGCGAAAACCAGACTGGCGAAGATGTTGTAATTGAAGATTCAACAAGCCAGGTAAAACTCTGCGCTAACGTAACAGCCCAGATTGTTGCTTTTGCCTGCGGTAAATCAGATGAGAATCCAAACAAGGCATTTGCCGGCGGCCGCCCATCAAGCCTGATTTACGGCGCACAGCTCAATCCAAAGAGCCTCGGAGCCCTGCTCGCACACTACGAAAACAAGGTAATGTTCCAGGGCTTCGTTTGGAATGTAAACTCATTTGACCAAGAGGGAGTTCAGTTAGGTAAGAAGCTTGCTAAGACTGTTCTTTCTGGAAATATGGATGGAGCTTTGAAAGCCTTTGCCGGATTACTTATAAAGTAATTGTCACACGAATTCGATTTTACGGGCAGGTGATTTTTTCACCTGCCTTTTTTTATGGGGGCGTTGTACGTTCGCTTCGCTCACTATCGAGTTTGTACGCAGCGAGCTGCTATCAAACTCGCGGGGAAATTTCTGGGGTTTTAGGGGCTTTGCCCCTAGGAGGGTGGGGTAGCGGACAAGACCGGAAGGAACGGTGGTTGAGCTTGTCGAAACTACCGTGAGTGAGACAATATGTTGTGTCTCCTATTTGCAGAAACGTGGATTTGGCTGCAAAATTAGGTAAGACA
>CAKUWD010000044.1 GCA_934699065.1 uncultured Treponema sp. | reverse complement strand
TGTCTATCCCATAATCACAAATGACGGCGGCAAAAATATCGGCTATGTTCAGTTATGCAAACTCGAACTCGAAGAAGAAGAAACCTGGGAAATCGGCTATCACATTGCAAAAAGCTTTACCGGCAAAGGCTACGCCACAGAAGCAGTAAAAGCCTTTCTTACAGCCATGGCCCAAAAGCTCAATCTAAAAGAAGTCTACGGAATCTGCCTTGCAGAAAATCTTGCATCTGTGCGAGTCCTGGAAAAATGCGGATTTATTCAAGTTTACAAGGGCATTGGAAACTATCAGGGGAAAGAAGCGCAAATCTTCAAAGCCATCTGGAAAAATTACAACTAAAATTACAACTTTTGACACCTTGTTTTTATAAGTTTGCAGGTAGATAATTAAGATATTCGAAGGTAAGCCGGCCGCCTGCATACTTTCATAGGAGGATTTTATGATTATTGAATTTCTTTTATCTTTTCTGCTTCTTTGTATTACAGCATCTGTGTGCAGTCTTACAAGTGGCGGACTTATCTGGGAATTAGTTGATTATGCATTACTACCAGGTATTCTTTTAATTCTTGCCCTGATGATTTTCCTTTCTGGATACGGCAATGATTTTGTCAGGATTTTTCAGTCCGCGAAAAAAATCAAAAAGGCAAGTCTGGCAGAGCTTAAAAAAACTGAAGCTTCGTTTGATTATGCCTTCAAGGCCTTAGGTTTTATCTGTACATTTCTGATGTTAATTAGCGGAATCTATTTTTATCTTAATTTTGACAAAAACAATACTTTAGGTGTTAATTTAGCAGCCATACTTTTGTCATTCTTTTATTTCTCTTTTTTTGGTATGATGTTTATGACTCTGAAAGGAAAGCTCAGAAGCCTTATCATAAACTATATGGCAGAAGAAAATACGATAGAAAATGATAAGCCTGCAACTTCGGAGAAAAAGCTTGCTCTAAGTATTATTAAAATCCTTGTGTCTCTTGTATTCATAATTGGACTGTATTTGTTGATAATATATTTCAGTACTGCCAATCTTTCAAATGAAGAACCCTTGAGTTTTTACTATCTTCGAGATCTTCCCGGAATTATTTATATTTTTATTCCAACCTTTTTGCTGTTGTTGATTTCTGGTAACTTTAAAAACTTTTTCAGGGCGCTAGGCTTTATTATCAAAAATCAGAAGCTGTCAGTTACACAAAAAGCAATATCCATGAATGCAATTTCAACCTTGCGAATAATTATTTTTCTTGAAGGAATAATGACAACATTGTGCGGTTGTATAGGAATGCTTTTTAATCTTGAAGACCGCTCAATGCTTGGAATTAGTTTTACTATTGCCTGTGTTCCTATGATTTATGGGCTGCTCGTAAATTTGATTCTGCTTCCTATGGAAAGTAAAATCTCTCTGCTTTGCGATTCGGAATAATTTATGCTAAAAGATTGTATTCTTGTGATTGCGGGAATTATGGTTTTTATGATTCCTGCAATCCTTCAAAAAAGAAAACCTTCTCAACTGAAAAATGATTTTCCAGGTCAACTTTCAAAAATGGCGGTTTTAAGCGGACTTTTTGTTTCAATAGTAAAGCTTGTAGCTTTGATTGCTGATTTGGAAAATATACTTGGAGTAGACGGGCAGAGGAGTGCTTCAATTTCATCTACAGAATTCTTTATGATGATTTTTGTAAAGTTCCGACCAGCACTGCTTGGTATTTTGGCTAAGCTGATTCTTTATCCATTCTCCCCAAAAAATAAAAAGGATTCGGAGGAGCCATTTAATATAGACGATAAATTTGCTCCTCTCTCCCGCCGCGAAAAAGAAGTTGCCCGCCTGGCAGCAAAAGGCTACACAAATGCCCAGATTGCAGAGGAACTTTATATTTCTACAGAAACGGTAAAACGCCATATGTCTACAATTTTCGAAAAAATGGGGATTGAGTCGCGTAAACAATTAAAAGAAAGAGATAATTAAAAATTGACAGTACGTACAAATAATATTATTATATACGTATAATGGTGCTGTCATGGACACAAAACTAACCCTTAAACTAAAAGACGATTCAATCTCTCGTGCAAAGAAATATGTTTCTTCTATAGGAACTTCACTTTCGGCTATTGTTGAAGATTTTTTTGACGGGCTTACACTCCAGCAGCAAGAGGGGGAGTTCAAATACAGTCCTCTTGTAAATGAACTTTCGGGGATTATTCAGCTGGACGAAAATTACGATTACAAAGCTGATTATGCTTCATATCTGGATCAAAAATATGAATAAGATTTTTGTGGATATAGACGTAATTCTTGACCTGCTCGCCCGGCGCCTTCCGCATTTCCACTTTTCTGCAGTGCTTTTCACTTTTGCCGAAATGAAAAAGCTTGAGCTTTATACAAGTCCGCTGATTTTTGCAAACACCTTTTATATTCTCCGAAAACAGCTTGGAAATGAAGAAGCAAAAAAGGCCCTCCGAAAATTGCGGGTTCTCGTTCATATAATTGATTCATCAGAGGCTGTCGTTGATAAAGCCCTCAATTCCGATTTTGCAGATTTTGAAGATGCCGTTCAATATTATACCTCTCAGGAAAACGGAATTAATATTCTTTTGACTCGCAACCTTCGTGATTACAAAAACGCATCACTAATAGTACAAACGCCGGAAACTTTTCTTGTTTCTAACGGATTGATTTGATATGGAGAAAAATTATGGAAAAAAATCAGAATAAATTAAAACTATTTGAAAACAAAAAAATCCGTTATATCTGGAATGATGATGAAGACGACTGGTATTTTTCGGTAGTGGATGTTTGCTATGCCCTTTCAGAATCAGAAAGTTCCGATATGGGTGCATATTGGCGAAAACTTAAGCAACGTCTTAAAGCAGAAGGTAGTGAGGTCGTGACAAATTGTCACGCACTGAAATTACCTGCAGCAGATGGAAAATCCTATAAAACAGATTGTCTTTCTACAAAAAATGTTCTCCGTTTAATTCAGTCAATTCCATCACCTAAAGCAGAACCTTTTAAAATGTGGCTTGCGCAGGTTGGAAATGATAGACTTGAAGAATATGCTGACCCGGAAAAAGCAATTCTTCGTGGTGCAGATTATTATCGTGCGAAGGGGTACACAGAGGGATGGATTAATCAACGGCTACAAACTATCGAAATGCGAAAGGAACTTACAGATGAATGGAAAGCACGAGGAATTGAAAAAGAAGTTGATTATGCTATTCTTACAAATGAAATGACAAAAGCCTGGAGTGGTCTGACAGTAAAAGAATACAAGCAGAAAAAAGGACTCAAAAAAGAGAACCTAAGAGATAACATGACTAATATTGAATTGGTTCTTAATATGCTCGCCGAAGTTACAGCGACATCAATTTCCAAACAGGAACAGCCACAAAGCTTTGAAGAGAATAAAAATGTTGCAGTCCGAGGTGGAAAAGTGGCAAATACTGCAAAAAAAGAATACGAAAAGGTAACAGGTCTAAAAGCAGTATCTTCATTAAATGCAAAAGATAAAAAAGCCCTGGAAATTAAAAACGATAAAAAGGAATAATCAATATGCTCTACCTAAAATCCGCAAACCTTGAAGACATAGAAAAAGAACACGCGTTTGTTGCTGCTGAGCCGGCGGACGAAAACGGATTTATAAATGATTATCACGGAATTTCTTTTGAAGAGTTTAAGTCCACAACTTTGCCTCGTATGATTGATTTTTCGCTTGGTAAAAATCTGCCAGAGGGATTTGTTCCGGAAACTTTTTATTTTCTCTGGAGCGATGAAGGAAATGCTGATAATCGGGCTAATCACAAAATTGTCGGGGAGCTCAGGCTGCGTCATCATCTGAATGCTGCACTTGAAAATGGAAGCGGCCACGTTGGTCAGTTTATCAAAAAAGAATATCGAGGACTTGGCTACTGTACTCAGGGACTTAAGCTCTTAATTGAAGAAGCGCGTAAAATTGTTCCAGAAAACGAACTTTATCTTCACTGCAACATTGACAACCCCGCCAGCCTTAAAGTTATGTTAAAAAACGGTGGTGTCATTCATCACAAAGACCAGAGTGGATATTTTGTCAGGATTAAACTGAGAGGATAGAAAATGATTTATCGCAATATTCCTACAAGGAGAAATTACAACTAAAATTACAACTTTTGACACCTTGTTTTATTTACATCTGCGTGCGAAAATCTAGATGTATTCGAAAGAATATCCGGCCGGCAAAAAATCATTTACAGGAGTCAAATTATGATTATTGAATTTATTCTGGCATTTATACCAATTTTGTTATCTTCGGCACTGGCAACTGCTGTCAGCGGTGGAAGCTTTTGGGGCGTTCTGGATATTTATGATTTTTTGGCTGTCCTTCTATTTTTTGCTATCCTGATTATCATTACAGGCTATGGAAAAAATTTTTCCCGGATTTTTTATTCCAGAAAGAAGTTTAAAAATCTGAACTTGAAAGAGCTTAAGGAAACAGATTATTCACTTACATTATCAACAAAAATTTTATTGTATAGTGCAACACTTTTTCCGGTTATGTATTTTATTTATATCTTATATACAGTCTGGGATCAGGGAGATGTATCTAGTTTGGGTCCTAATTCTGCAGTGCTTTTTCTTTCGGTTGTTTATCTTTGTCTTTTTGAAATGTTTATTTACATGTTTAAGGCTAAAACAAAAAAAGCAATCATTTTATATATGGCCGAAGATGAAGAAAAATCTCAACCTGCAGAAAAAATTGCAATTTCTTCCGTAGTAAAAACAATCATAGGGATTCTGCTGTTACTTGGAATAATTGTTTTTCAGATTTTGCTGATGAAAGGCTTTAACTGGAATAACTGGAGTAGCCGCAGCCTTCTTGCTCCTGTTATTGATTTTCCTTCTTTATTGACGGGACTTATTTATGTAATTCCTTTGGTCGCAATCTCTGGAAACTTCAAGGAGCTTCTTTGTGGAATTAAAACTATGTTTTCAAACAAAAAAATTGGCCTTACTAAAAAGAACCTCTATCTGAATGCGGTAAAAACTACGATGACTTTGAACTGGTTTGCCGGAATTGCAACAACTATCATAGGCTGGATTGGCATGTTCAACAATCTGGAAGATTATGAACTGCTTTATCCAAATCTGGCAGTTAGTTTAATTCCGATTTTTTATGCAATAGTTTTCAATCTTCTTCTTACGATTGTAGAAGCCAGAATTAACAAGGCAGCAGAATAAAACGGAGAAAAATATGATTTTAGACTTTGCCCTTGTTATAGTGCTTTTAGTCTGCCTCTCATTACTTACCAGCCGCAAGAAGGAATTTCTTTTAAGCCTTGAGCAGAATTCTCTTGCAACGGGAATTCTGCTGAGCGCAATTAAGATGTTGATGCTGGCCGGACTTCTGGAAAAAACTGACGGCACCGAGCTTGGCCTTGCAGATTTTCTGATAAAGCTTGTTATTCGTCTGCGGCCATTGATGATTTGTCTGATATTGAAGTTTGCTTTTCAGATTATCAATCGGATGATTGGAAAAAAGAAGCCTGAAGAGAAAAAGGATTCTCCGGTAATTCAGATCTCCATTCTTTCCCGCCGCGAAAAAGAGGTTGCCCGCCTGGCAGCAAAAGGCTACACAAATGCCCAGATTGCAGAGGAACTATATATTTCTACAGAAACGGTAAAACGTCATATGTCTACAATTCTTGAAAAGCTGGGGATAGAGTCGCGAAAACAATTAAATATGTTGGCTAACAAACTTTAAGTTGACTAGAATGTTTTCTCATGTTAGAATCCTTATGAAATCAGAATACAAGAGGTCGCTATGTGTAGAACTTCTATTTATGAGGCGCGTAATAATTTTTCGGCGCTGGTAAAATGTGCGGAAGAGGGCGAGGTTGTTGAGCTCACCCGTTATGATAAGCCTGTGGCGGTGATTATCAGTTATGAGGAGTATGAGCAGATGGAAAACAAAAAACCGGATTTGCTTGACAAACTTGAGGTATTGAAAAATGAGTATGCAGATGTTGTGGATGATGTAGGATTTGATTTTACACCATCAAGAGAATGTCCGGATCCTAATAAAGATCCTTGGGCTTAGGGTATAGGAGGATAATATATGAAGAAGACTTATTTATTAGATACAAATATCGTTTCGGAATTTTCAAAGGATAAACCGAATGAACAGGTTCTTGAATTCTACAGAGCAAGAAAGGATTTGTGTGCAATATCTGCGATTACCTGGCAGGAATTAACACGTGGAGTTTCTCGAATGCCTGAAGGAAGAAAAAAGCAGTATCTTAAAAAATGTCTTTCAAATTATGAAGAAGATTTTGAAGTCATCACTTTCGACAAGTTTTCTGCTCAAATCTGTGGCGAAATCCAGGCTGCTGCCGAAAAAAACGGTAAATCAGTTCCTTATTATGATTCTCAGATTGCCGCAACAGCGGTGTCTAACGGTATGGTGCTGGTAACCCACAATACTTCAGACTTTGAACAGTTTAGGGAAAAATCATTTCTGCGCCTGGAAGACTGGTTTACTGCGTAAATTAGAAAATCATTTATCACAATATTCCTTAGTTTTTTTTATACAAAATGTCCAAAAAAAGAAATTTGACATTTACAAATATATGCAATATATTGCATATATGCAGATAACAAATGATCAGATTCTTAATATGATGCCACCTCAGTTTGGATTGTTCGGGCTTCTTTTTGCTTTTATGAACAGACTGCAAGCAGCAGGGGATTCTTTTTATGAAGAGATAACCTGCAAGCAGTGGTTTCTTCTCGCTTGTATGAATCTTTATTCAAAAGAGGCACCGACTGCCAATGACCTTGCCGAAACTATGGGCTGTTCCAGGCAGAATGTAAAAGAGATTCTCAACGCTCTCGTAAAAAAAGAAATCCTTGTTCTGAAGCAGGATGATAATGATAAACGCAAGCAGCGGATTTATCTGACGGCAAAACAAAAAAGGCTTGCAAAAAAATATCAGAATAAAGAGATGGATTTTTTTAAACTTTTATATAAAGGCATTTCTGATGATGAAATACGCAGCGTTTTCAAAATTATCTCAAAGATGGAAAAGAATCTCATGAAAGCGGAGCTTGTCTCATGAGGAAAAAGAAAATGATTCTGCTGCTTATAATTTTTACACTCATAGTGCTTGTGATTTTCTGGTTTAATATTCCCTACTCACCTTTTAAAAATCAATTTAGAAAAGACCTTAATAAACAGATTCAGTTTTCGAAAAGCTTCTTGCGAGACACTTCAAAAACTGTATATGAAAAAGAAGATTTTAAATCACTTCCTCCTTTGATTCAGACTTATCTTGAAAAGTGCGGCTATATCGGTAGTCCGCGAAAATCAGTTTTAAAAATGGAATATAAGAAGGTTGATTTTTCTCTTGGCCAGAACCGTCCAAAGCTTAAGATTGATTATAGTCAGGTTGATTTTGCAAACACTCCGGTCAGGCTTGCTTTTATCGACAGTAAAATGTTTGGTGTTCCATTTCAGGGTTATGATTATTTTGTGAACGGGAAGGGCGCCATGAAGGGAGTTCTTGCAAAGTCCTTCCAGCTTTTTGATCAGACTGGCGAACAGATGGATAAGGCTGCCCTTGTGACTTATCTTGCAGAAATCATTTTTCTACCGGAAGCCTTGCTGCAGAATTTTGTAAGTTTTAATCAGCTTGATTCTCATAGGGTAGAAGCCCGCATTGAATACAAGGGACTGAAAGCTTGTGGAATTTATCACTTCAATGATGCTCATGAGATGATTTGTTTTTCAACAGATGAACGAAGTCAGACTGCTTCCGATGGGAGCGTAAAAAATATTCCTTGGGAAGCTCAGTGTCAGGAATACAGGCTGTATTCAGATGGCATAAAGCGTCCGACAATTTTCCGTGCGGTCTGGAAATATCCGGATCAGGACTTTATTTACTTTGATGGAAAAATCAGCTGCGTTGATGGAGTAATGGCTCCTTAGGTGAAAAATATTTTTCAAAATCATAATTCTATATTTGGAGGATATAATCAAAATGAAAACAATTGTAATTTACACAAGTCAGACAGGCTTTACAAAAAGGTATGCAGAATGGATTAGCGAGGCGAGTGGGGCAGAATGCATAGATTTTAAGCAGGCTAAAAAAATCAAACTTTCTGATTATGATGCAATTATTTTCGGCGGCTGGTTCATGGCGGGTGGAATTAAAAATCTTGCCTGGTTCAAAAAACAGCTTCTATCCCTTTCTGCTGCGGGCAAAAAAATCATTGTTTATGGAGTTGGGGGAAGTCCAGCTGAAAGTCCTGAGATCCCCGCAGCAATGCGTAGAAACTTCACCGACGAAGAATGGAATTCCTTGAAAGTCTTTTATTGTCCAGGTGGTTTTAATTATGAAAAAATGAGCGGTTCTTCTAAGTTCATGATGAAAATGTTTACAACAATGTTAGCAAACAAAAAAGACGCAAGCGAAGCAGAAAAGAACATGGCTCAGATGATTTCTCATTCCTACGATATTTCCGACAAAAAATACATCGAGCCAATTCTTGCGGAGTTGAAGTAAATTTTTAAGCCTTCAATCCGAATTTCTTCAATTCCAAAAATGATGAACACTGGTAAACTGCAAGCTCTTCTATAGCAGCTTCAAGTGGTAGCGAGATTTTCTTTGCGATTTCTTTTGCTGCGGAAAACTGGTTTTGATTCAATCTTGTTGCAAGGGTTGTGTGTGGAAACCAGATATCCGGCAGATAGTAGCCGTTTTCTGCCTTTTCAAATTCTGGAAGCAGCAGGGTATGGAGCTCCTTGTTTATCTTGGAAAGAAAGAGATTTTTTTCTGGCTTCAAAAAAAGGACTTTGCCGTTGAAGTCGCCGACTTCACTGAATTGTACAGAGCCAGCCTTCTGGTCTCGCGCAAAGTCTTCTACAAGCTGCAGCAGTTTTGCTTCTTCTTCCCTGGCAGCATGAAAAGCCCCGATTGTAATATGCGGCGGAATTTTATTTTCAATCATAAAGCGGTTTCCGGTTTCATCCGCAATGGCTTGTAAGGTTGAGATAACAATTTCATTGACCTTTTGCGAAAAATGAAGAGACACGGCATAGGTAATCAGGGAAGAATCAAACATAATTACTATTCTACAATTGACACCACACCAATTTCAACCTATGCCTCGTCAGGCAGACTAGAAGGTTCTTACAAGAATAATTATGATATTTTTATTCAGGGAATCTAAAATGGAAAAATTATTTGATGTTAATGTAAGAATTACTGGATTTAATCAGGTTAAGACGGATACTACTACAGTTAATTTTATTACTTTTGATGGTGATGTTTTACTTCGCGGAATAAATATCAGCGGGAAAAATAAAATCTCCATGCCGGAATTGAAAACTGCCATCGGCGAAAAAGGTTTTGGAGATGTAAAAACGTATCTGAACAGTGGGAATGTGATTTCTCAGGATGAATTGAAATGTCTTCTTTCAAAGGCATCGTCCTGGTGGGGAAGTGACAGCAAAGATATTTATGATAATCTGATATTTGCAATTGCGCCGTACAGCATTGAAACTGTGGTCGAAAAAATCGGGGAGCCGACTGCAGCACTTGAAAAAGTTGAACTCTGCGAAAATGCAGCTTTTTGATCTTTTGACCGAAAATTATATGCAAAAGCCAATTGGTGGAAAAAGACTGCGACTCCTGGCATTGGAGAAATGATTACAATTCGCACGGCAAATACGCTTCGAAAGATTGCAGAGATGTAAAATCTGACTTTTTTTCTATTCTTCCCAGCCCTTACAGACATCACACCAGCCGGTAGCCCCTGATACATCTTCCAGTTCGGATGGTGTAAGTTTTACCGAAGTAAATGAGTTTACTCATGCTGGATGAACGTATTCAAATATATTCATTGAAACATCGAGCCATACAGGGATTTCTTTTGGAACATTGAAAGGGCAGACTCCACCGGGAGCAAAGCCGGTGATTGCTTCAACCTGGTCTCGCTGAATCATGCTTGGTTTTGTATGAAAGAGAGCTTTGAACTTTGACGAGTTTACACGGCCATCACCTGCCATTACCACGATAACAGGTTTTTCATCCACAATAAATGAAAGTGTCTTTGCAATCTCTGCCTCGGAACAGCCAATCTGCTGTGCTGCATGTTCTACGGTGTCGATTGTTTCTTTGTGTTCGGTGAGTCTGTCTGCATATCCCTTAGCTTTGAGGAAGTCTAAAACTTTTTCATTTATCATATATCTAAATATCCTTGTTTACCTATTACTCAGATAGGGCACTAGATTATAGCTTTCCCATCAAATCCTTAATTGTAGTTTTTTTCAGTTCCTCTTCCAAAGCCTTCTGGGCATTGGCTAATGGCTGGTCTAAAACTGCATGGATTTTGCTTCCCACGGGGCATTTTGAATTAGGATTTACATGAAAATTAAAAACAGAACGATTGCTCTCCTTTTCTTCGCTCACTGCCTTGTAGACATCCAAAAGGGTAATTTCTTCGACTTTCTTTGAAATGGTAGAGCCTCCGACTCCAGCTTTTGTTTCTACAATATCTGCTGCCTGGAGTTTTCCTAAAATCTTTCTGATAATTACAGGGTTCATTCCAGTACTTCCTGCAATGAAATCGGAAGTGACTTTGTTATCCTTTTCAAAATAAGCAATGCAGAGAATAGTATGAATTGCAACCGTAAGATTCGTATTTAGTTTCATAAGGCTTTCCTGAATAAAATATAGCATATTCGTTGTAAAAAATAAACAACATCACTTGACATTTATAAATTACAACGCTATATTATTCATAGTTGTAAACAATAAGTTACAACAGAAAAGCAAAACATATCTTTTAATCAGCCTGATCACCTGCTTTTAAGATAAAAACTTAACGAGGTAATTTTATGGAAAAGACACAGTTCACATCGGTTCAGCTTTCAAAGGGGTTAATGGAAATCTATGATTTTGGTTCAGTCAAACTTCACGCATTCAAGACGAACGACTTGATTTCGGACGAATGTTTTCTGGTGGAAAAAGCTGGCAGCTGCTTCATGATTGAGTCACCATGCTTTTTTGACAACATCAAGGAGCTGGAAAAATACATTTCCGACACAGGCTTGAAATATGAAGGTGCTGTAATCGCCTATCACGGAGCGGGCGCTTCTTTTATGAAGGGAAGCAAGGTCTACTCAACAAAAAATGCCGATGATTACAATCACAACGGCGGTGGAGCAGGGCTCATCTCAAACTTTGCGGGAGCCTTCGGGGAGGCCTTTGACAAATCAATCTACAGGACCACGGATTTTATCGAGGGTGACAGCCTGACAATCTGCGGCGTTGAAATGAAAATCACCCGCACCCAGGAAGCCTTCGACATCTTCATTCCTGAAATCAATGTGGTTTATACTCATATGCTGGGCCACGATGTTCATTCAATTGTCGCAGGAAAAGCACACGCCGACGCACTTATTTCCGTACTGGAATCTTATATCCAGAAAAAGGTCGGTTTTGTTCTGACCAGCCATTATGTTGTGGAAAATCTGGACGATGTGAAAACTAAGATTGAATATCTTAAGAGTCTTAAGAACATCGCAGTTAAAAATCCGAATGCGGCAGGCTTTAAGGCAGCAGTGCAGTCAGCATATCCAAAATATTCAGGTTTGAACTATCTTGATATGTCGGCTGGAATGTTTTTCCCCGTAAAATAATTTAAAAGGAGCCACGAATGACAGTTACAGAAATTGCAGAATATCTTGATAAAGTAGGCTTACAGTATCTGGCAACAATCGGTTTGGATGGGAAGCCAAAGGTGAGGCCTGTTCAGTACATGGTAGTCCATGATGAAAAGCTGTGGTTCTGCACAAACAGCCAGAAGGATATGTTCAAGGAGCTTTCTGTGAATCCTTATATTGACCTTTGTGGTTCCCGTCTTATGGAGAATGAAATTGATACAGCCTGGATTCGCATGAGTGCAAGGGTTGTCTTTGAAGAAAATCATACGGTTAAGAAAATGATTATGGAAAAATCTTCCATAGTTCGCCAGCTGTACAAAAATGATGCAAATCATTCCTTGCTCAAGGTTTTCTATCTTTCTGAGATTTCCGGCAGTCTGAACAATCTTGGTCATGTTAAGGGACTTGAAGAGAATAAAGCTTTTTCTAAGCCTGTTGTTTTTAATCTATAGAGGTGGAGAATGGAAAACATCAAATCAATCTTGCAAAATGCAGACTCAGTTCTCATAGGTGCCGGTGCCGGGCTTTCTACTTCTGCGGGTTTTACCTACAGCGGGCCTCGCTTTCAAAAATATTTTGCTGATTTTGAAAAGAAGTACGGCTTTCATGACATGTATTCCGGTGGCTTTACGGCTTTTGAAAGTCGTGAAGAAAACTGGGCTTACTGGAGTCGGCAGATTTATCTGAACCGTTTTGTAAAAGCGCCTTTGCCAGTATATGAAAAACTTTTTGAGTTTGTGAAGGATAAAAATTATTTTGTCCTTACGACTAATGTTGACCACTGCTTTCAGAAGGCGGGCTTTGATAAGTCACGACTGTTTTATACTCAAGGGGATTACGGTCTCTGGCAGTGCTCGGAGCCTTGTCACAAGAAAACTTACGACAATCAACTTTTTGTTGAAAAGATGCTTGGTGAACAGGGCTTTGTAATTCAGAATGATGGTGGCCTTGAACTTCCGGATAATGGCTTTGAAGGAATTAAAATGACTGTTCCGTCTGAACTGGTACCCCGCTGTCCTGTCTGCGGAAAGCCTATGACAATGAATCTTCGCTCGGACAACACTTTTGTTGAAGATGAAGGCTGGAATAAGGCAGCTAACTGTTATGAAGATTTTCTGAATAAGAATAAAGATGACCGTATTGTTTTTCTGGAGCTTGGTGTTGGCGGTAATACTCCTGGAATCATCAAATATCCTTTCTGGAAGATGACCTATGCTAATCCAAAAGCTACTTATATCTGCATAAACAAGGGAGAGGCAGAGGTCCCTGGCGAGATTGAAAAACAGAGTATTTGCGTAAATAATGATATTAATGAGGCCTTGAAAAGCTTATGACACAAAAAGAACGCAGATTATATTTGATAAGAGAACTCCTCAAAGAAGATATGGGTAGTGCCGGTTTTAAGCTGGGGCTTGTGCCCGGAAATGAAGGCGGTTTTGTAATTCCTGATGATGAAAAGAGCCAGCGAGATATACTGAGAGCTTTGATGAATATTCGTGGTCCATATTCCATTAGTACTGACTTTTTGAAAACTCAGGATGAGTACCTGCAGCAGGTTAATAAAGAGCGGGGGATTACGAATATTGCGGATTTGAAATGTATAAAAGAGATTGTGCCGCAAGCTTACCGAGATTTTTGCGTTGCAAAAACTCGCGGATCAAGCCCGACAATGGCAAGGGGACTTTACCTCTGGCAGGGCGACATCACTACGCTAAAAGTTGATGCAATTGTTAATGCTGCAAACTCTGCTTTGCTTGGCTGCTTTGCGCCGCTTCACATCTGCATCGACAACTGTATCCACACCTTTGCGGGCATTCAACTCAGGCTTGCCTGTAACGAGCTGATGCAAAAACAGGGGCACGAAGAAGGAACCGGACTTTGCAAAATTACCCCGGCCTTTAATCTTCCAAGCCGCTATGTTTTGCACACTGTCGGCCCGATTATAACTACTGTTGTAAGTGCGCGCGAAAAAATCCAGCTTGCTTCCTGCTATAAAAAATGTCTTGAAACGGCTAGTTCTAATCAGCTTGAATCTGTAGCCTTTTGCTGTATTTCGACAGGAGTTTTCAGATTTCCGGCAGAGCTTGCTGCCCAAATTGCAGTGGAAACCGTAGAAAAGTGGCTGTCAGAAAATCCGGATTCCAGCGTAAAGAAAGTTGTCTTCAATGTTTTTGGAAATAAGGATCTTGAGATTTATAAAAAGGTTTTTGGCCTGTAAAGTCGACAATTTCAATCTGAAATCACAGTCTCTTTTAAGTTATAGACTTACTGAACAAATTTTGATTTTTGTTCAGTTTCTTACAAAGTAGATTTTTTGTTCTTAAAAATCCTGATTTCCCGCAATATAGTGATAACGAACAAGGTGTTCGATAACAGACACATTGTGTTCTATTTTTGCGAGAGGTTGAACAATGTCAAATATTGTAGAATGGTACGAAAAACAGAGCGACAGGCTCAGGCTTATTTTTGTAATAATTTCGGGAGTGGCACTTGCTACATCTTTAACTTTCAGCTGGACCGGAAATGCAGACAAAATTGCAGGCTTTGATCCGTCCTGGATTGCAATAGTTTTGTGCGGTCTTCCGATTGTTCTTGGGGCAATTGTTGGCCTTGTAAAAGACCACGACATTACTGCGGATGTGCTTGTTGCCCTGGCATTAATTGGTTCTCTGATTCTCAAGGAATTTTTTGCAGCCGGCGAAGTTGCCTTTATCATGCAGATTGGTTCTATTCTGGAAGATTTTACTTCGGACCGGGCAAAAAAGGGAATTTCAAAACTTATCAAGCTCAGCCCTAAAAAGGCAAATCTCTTTGTGGATGGGCAGATAAAAATCATTGAAGCTGATCAGGTAAAGCTTGGAGACATTCTGCAGGTGAGGGCAGGAGAATCTATTCCTGTTGATGGAAAAATAATCGAAGGCAGCACAAGTATTGACCAGAGTGCAATGACGGGAGAATCGATTCCTGTGGAAAAAAATCCGGGTGACCTTGTGATGAGCGGAACTATAAATCAAAACGGAAGTATTTTGATTGAGGCCATCAAAACTGCCGGCGACTCTTCCCTCCAGCGAATGATTATGCTTGCAGAAGCCGCTGATGCACAGAAGGCAAAAATTGTTCGCAAGGCAAATGTCTGGGCAGCCTGGCTTGTTGTAATTTCTCTTACTACGGCAATTGTGGCTGGCACTATAATCGGAAATACTCATAATGATTTCTGGCTGGGCTTTACCCGCGCTGTAACAGTGCTTGTTGTTTTCTGTCCCTGCGCCTTTGTACTTGCAACCCCTACTGCAATTTCTGCGGGAATTGGAAATGCTTCTAAGCATGGTCTTTTGATTCAGTCGGGTGAAGCGCTGGAAAGAATTGCTTCTTCTAACATTGCGGTTTTTGATAAAACAGGAACCCTTACAAAAGGAAAGCCGGCTGTTGTTAAAGTTCAAACTCTGTCTGATATCAGCGGGCAGGAGCTTGTAAAAATTGCTGCATCGGGTGAGGCTCTTTCAAATCATCCGCTTGCAAAGGCGATTATGGATTATAACAAAAGCGGCCTTTATGAAATTAAGAATCACAAAACTCTTGCAGGCAGCGGAATTGAATTTGAAATCGACGGAAAAAAATATATGGTGGGAAAAGTAGAGGAGAATTTGGTGGGTGTCGAAAATGCCGTAGTCGCTGGAGCCAAAGGGTCGGCTTCCCTTGTCGGCCTTTACAGTGAATCAAAACTTCTTGGCATAATCTTCATTCAGGATGCTATCAAAGAAAATGCCCGCAAGATGGTAGCGCAGCTTAAAGCCCTGAAGGTCCGCACCGTCATGCTCACAGGCGACAACGAAAACTCTGCCCGCTGTGTTGCAGTTCAAATCGGTCTTGATGATTTTAAGGCTGGCTGTTCCCCGGAAGATAAAATGAATTACATCAAAAATCAGGAAGCCCGGGGAAATAAGGTTGCAATGTTCGGCGACGGAGTAAACGACTCTCTTGCCCTGCGTTCAGCCTTTGCAGGAATTGCCATGGGCGGAATCGGCAGCGACGTTGCAATCGAAAGCGCCGACGCAGTAATTGTCCACGACAACCTTGATGCAGTTCCTTATCTCTTCAAGATTTCCAGAAAAACCCAGAATCGAATCACATTTAATCTCTGTCTTTCTATGGTAATCAATTTTGCTGCAGTTGTACTTGCAATCTCTGGCATTTTGAATGCAGTCTGGGGCGCCCTTTTCCATAACTGCGGTTCTGTACTTGTAGTTATCAGCGCCTTCCTGCTGCTCTTTTATAAGGGTAGAGATTAGATCAAGCCTTTTGCATTATAACAAGCTGGCCGTATTTCTTCTTTTTTACATCAATAGGAAGAAAACCAGCCTGCTTAAAGCGGTCAATAATTTCATCGCTCGAAAAAAATTCTCCATTCAAATTACGCACAAGAAAGTTAATGATTTTTCTGATTGCTTTTGGAAAATTTGGGTCTGCAATATAAAGCTTTCCGCCTGACTTCAAAATCCTGAAGGCCTCTTTTTCAAAAGCCCTTTTATCCGGAAAATGATGATAGGCCATGCAGGCTACAAGTACATCAAAAGTCACGTCAGCAAAAGGTGTTGAATCGCAGGAAGAAAGCTGGATATCAATGCCTGCACATTTTACTTTTGCAATTTTAATCATGGCTGGTTCAACATCAATTCCATGTCCTTTTATATTATGATTTTGAGCCAGAGCTATTAAAACTGATCCGGTGCCGCAGCCA
>CAKUWD010000043.1 GCA_934699065.1 uncultured Treponema sp. | reverse complement strand
TTTCCCTTACCTGTAGCACCGTGACAAATTGCAACTGCCTTTTCCTGACGTGCATATTCTACAAGAATTTTTCCGATAAGAGGACGTGCAGTTGAAGTTCCAAGAAGATATTCATCCTCGTAAACTGCATTAGCCTTGAGTGCCGGCCAGATGTATTCTTCAATATATTCCTGACGTGCATCTACAACGTAACATGCGCTTGCACCTGTTTTAAGGGCACGAGATTTGATTGCTTCCCAATCGTCTCCCTGTCCTACGTCGATACAAACTGCGATTACATCGTAGTCATAGTTTTCTTTAAGCCATGGAATGATAACTGTTGTATCAAGTCCACCTGAATAAGCAAGAACTACTTTATCTTTTGCCATATATAACCTCTCTTGGTGGTTTCGATACAGCTTCGCTACTCAACCACCATATTTTTGCATAAATATACAAAAAATATACAATTTTATGCAAAAATATGCAAGAGATTATAAAAAAATTACAGAAATCTTGGCTTCCAGTCGTGATCTACAGGTCAAAAACGCGGAATAATCCGCTAGACGTTTTTTGGGGTATGGAAACCATATTAATGCCGCTCTCGCGGCATCCCCCAAAAAAGTCTTTTTGCCCTGTGTCTCACTCCTTCGCGCCAGAATTTCCGAGATTATTTAATCTCAGCGATTTTTTGCATAAAATCATCTTCTGTGATTTGTATATTTATGCTTTTGGTCGGCAGAGTCAGAAGGAAGGTGCCGTCTTCATTGGGGGTTAGTGTGAATGATTGTTTAAGATGGGTTGTGGCATAAGCCTTAATAAACTCCATTACCAGCTTCTGACGGCGGTTAGAGCGGGATTTTTTTTCGAGGGATTGTGAGAGTTCTGCCAGGTAGTTAGGGAGTCCTGCCAGAAATTCGGAGATCTCAGGGAGCGGATTATAAGGAAATTTTGCATCGCAGATTTTTATGTATTCAGTGCCGCACTTTTGCATAAGGCTTGCTTTTATGTTGTTCTGAATAAAAAGGCGAAGCTTGATTGTTGTAGTAAGGGTAACTTCGAAAGTACAGTAAGATGGAAAGTATTCACAGGATATTTTTGCATCAGGATGGCTGGCTGTAAAGGCCTCGAACTCAGCTTTACAATCTGCCATATGCAGAGGCAGTGCATTAGTCCTTACCATATTTTTATGCTGAAGATGTACGAAATGTTCTTTCCAGAAATCTGCTTCTGTATCTGAATATTTTTGTAAAGACATATATTTCCTCCTGTTTACGGTAAAAATGTCCCAAAGTTCCCAGGCAGACTTTCTATCCACCATCTTGATTTTTCGTAAGCAAGACGAGAATCTAAAATCCAGAGAATAGAAGCATTGCCAGATCCACCCGTCATTTTTGGAACTTCTCCTTCTCCATCTGTGAAGATTATCATTCCTGAATAGCGGCTGCGGTTTTCCAGAAAATAATCTATAGGTGGTTGAAAATTTGTTCCGCCACGACCTTGTATTTCTGCAAGCTTCAGATTTTTAGAAAATTTTATCGGACTTGTATTTTTCAGATTTACATCAAAGAAAATCAAATCTATATTTTCTATAATTTTCAAAAAGAAAAAGTTTTTAACAGCGTGATAAAAACGTGCAAAGCTTTCGTCAGTGATTGAGCCGCTAACATCTACCGCAATTAAAATGTCTGCTTTACGTTCGTAGCGGCTCCCCATTGCGGAAAAACCGTAACGGCGGCTGGGCTTCATTCGTGTGAGACGGCGGTTTACGCTTACAATATTTGCACGGAATTTTGTAAGAGCCCTGCGGTAATCAAAAGAAAAGTCCGTCTGTTCCTGCAAAGTACGCACAAGATTTCCGCCGGTTTCGCCCCAGCCACTTTCGATTTCTGCCTTTTTTATTTTGTCATCAATTTGATTCTGAGCACTTTCATCTTCCTGCCAGAGTTCTGAACTTTCAGTGATAGCAGATAAATCATAATCAGAAAGAGCACCAGCCCCACTAGCCTCACCACCACCCGCAGAAGTTTCCCTGATCAAAAACAAGAGCCATTTATACCACTGTTCAAAAGTTAAATCATCTACAGTCTTTAAAAGCCCCGTATTGCGGTCAATCTGAAGATTTCTCTGGAAGAATTTTAATTCATCTGTATCTGACCAGCGCTTACCAAGCGGATAATCCAGGGTAGAAAAACGCCAGACCTGACTTTTTAGATAAACTATACCTGCACTTTCAATGCCGCTGGGAGGGACAAAATATTTTGCAATAACAACATCACTTGCAAGCTGAAGTGCTGTTGTATTTGCCTTGTATGGCTGACGGGCATAAGGATGTTTCAAAAGGATTCTGTAAGCTTCTATTTTCAAAAAATCTGTAAGCTCTGTATCGGAAAGCTCACTACAAAGAAGGTTTGAAAACTCTATACACATGCGGCCAGTTCTCATTGCAACAGTCAATCCATCATTCATAACGAGATGATGAGTTGTAATTATTGAGAATAAAAGAGGCTCAGAAATAAACCAGTTTTTTATGATAGTTTTCAGACGATTTTCGCAAGTCATAAAAACCTAGAGTTCAGAACTCAAATCTAAAATCTTTTTGTAAAGCTCAGGAGCTTTCTCAAGAATAAAATTCAAAGCGGAAGGAAATCTTTCTGCTGAAACAAGACTTGCAAAATGAGCTTGAAGTTCTTTTTTATTACTATCTCCAAGATAATCAAAATAGCAGATAAGATTTTCGATATTAATATCAGATGACTTTTTACACTGAGATTCCAGCCAGCGGAAAATTGCTTCATTTAATTGGGTAAATTCTGTAAAACTCAAATCCTGAAGAAAAGATGAAATATCATTTGCACAAAGCAAGTTCTTGACAGAAGGTATTTTATGATTATTCACAAACTGAAAAAACTCAGCAGCAACTCTGTCACCGACAATTCCTGCAACCATAGGCTGATGAAGCGGCCCAAGCTCTGGAAATTTTTCTATAATCTTAGAAGTTCTTTCCCAGCTGCGGCGGTCTGGACTGCGTTCAAGATTTTCCCCGCCTGTGATTTCGTCTCCATCCAGCAATTCAGGATTCTCTTCAATAAAGGAAATAATTCTGGAATCGATTTCTTCTTCTCTAGCCCAGTTTATCCAGTCTTCTACACTAGGTGCAAATTCATAAATATTAAAACGACTTACTAGAGCCGGATCCAGGTCTGTGAGCTGATATTCACTACCCCCATTTACCGCACTTATAATACGACTGCCATCAGGAAGACTTTTACCCGCAAGTTTACGGTTCAAAGTCAAATCCATAACAGTCTGTAATACTTCAGGACGGGCACGATTTAATTCATCAAGAAATAAAACTACCGGTTTACCATCTACAGGAAACCAGTATGGCAGCATAAATTCTGTACGACCAGTTGATTCATCAAGATGAGGAAGACCTATCAAATCTCCAGGATCGCTCATCTGACCTAAAAATAAAGTAACGACTTTTTCACCACGGGCAGCAAAAAAGTCTTCTAAAATACGAGATTTACCAATTCCATGCCTGCCCACAAGCATAATATTTTGTGAAGCAGGCGTATTTTCCAAAATGAACTTAAGCTGAGTAGAATCAATTTTCATAATGAAAAAAAGTCTACTTTATTAAGCGGATATTATCAACATAAATATGCGATTCCTTCATGAGGATTGCACTACTGTTGTTGTAGATTGAGATTCGTCTTACATCATTAAGTCTTTCAGGATATTTTGAAAGATCAAAAACCATTGTATGAACACCCTTTGGAAGATCATAATGCTCAAGACTCCACCAGTTCCAAGAATCAGTTGCCTGAATTACTACGTTAATATTGTAAACGTAATTTTCCGGATTATAAAAATCCATAACAATATACTTTGCCTCAGACAAATCATTTGTTCCATCATAGAACCAGATTCCAGACTTTGTAGAATTCTTATCCATTACATCCATTGTCATTTCAAGGGAATGAGAACCTTCAGAAGCCCAGTCTTTAGAAATATTTGCACCTGTTGAGTTTTTTACAGAACCATATTGATCCCAGTCAAAACCGGCCCAGATCCAGTAATTTCCTTTTTCAAAACCATCGAAAAGGAACACAGAACCATCAGGAAGTCCCTGATCCATTTGAGCAAAACAAAGGCCAGCAAAAGTAATCAATATAGAAAATAAAGAAATTATTTTTTTCATTGCAATATCCTCCAGAACTATTCAACCTTAAACTTATTCATTGCATCACGAAGTTTTGCAATACTTTCTACGTTCTTTTCTACGTATTCATGAGCCTTCTTTGAAAGGTTACCGATTGCATCTGTTTTTTCAGTCATATTCTTGACATTTGTATTTACAGATGTAGTCATGCTTGCAATTCGGTCCATTTCATATGAAACCTGTTTACTTCCTTCCATCATCTCATCAGAATCGTTCTTTACGTTTACTGTAATTTCATTAATAGTATGCATGAGTTCAAGAACCTGTTCTCCACCCTTATTCTGCTGCTGCATTTCTTCATCAATAATAAGTTCCTGTTCGCTTACAGTTTTTGTAAGTGCAAAAATACTATTGAACTGAGTCTGTACCTGGATTGTTGATTCTGAAACAGTCTTAATAAGGTCCTGAACATCTTTAAGTTCGTTCTGAATCTTTGTACCCTGTGAGTTAGATTCCTCTGCAAGCTTACGGATTTCGCCAGCAACTACCGAGAAGCCCTGTCCACTGTCTCCTGCATGCGCAGCCTCAATTGCCGCATTCATAGCAAGAAGGTTTGTCTGGCTCGCAATATTTCGGATTACAGAAGAGGCTTCCTGAAGATTCTTTGAACGATCCTGGATTTTTGCCGAAAGCTCAGCCATACTGTTAATAAGCGACTGACCAAGTTCCGATGCCTGTTCAAGCTGATTCATAGAAGCACGGTTATTTTCAAGAATATTAGATACATTTCTGATATTTGCCGTCATCTGCTCAATAGAAGCAGCAGATTCCGTTACACTAGAGGCTTGAGTATCAATATTTTCATTAAGTTTCTGAATATTCTTTACAATCTGATTTACTACAGAAAGAGCCTCTTCTACACCAGCCGCATGATCCTGCATCTGGCCCTGAATAGCCTCAATACTTGAAGTAATATCAACAACAGCCTGTGATGTTTGACTCATAGACTCATTAAGCTCATTACCAATTTCATCCATTTCTACGCTGGAATTTTTAACATCTTTAATAGAAACAGAAAGCTTATCCATAGTCTTATTAAAGCTTTCACACATTGCCCCTATTTCGTTATTCTGTCTTGCATGAAGGCGTACAGTCATATCACCATCACCTTCACTGATGTTCTTGAGGGCATCAACTGTAATCTTAAGAGGCTTAGTTATTCCAGTTACAACTCCGTATACAATAAGCATTACAATAATAATCTGAAGAGCAAAGGCTATAATAATAATCCAGATAGTTGTCCAGGCACTTTTATCAATTTCATCTTCTGGAGTCATAGAAACAAAGAACCATGCATTTCCAGAACGGTCTACCTGAGACTTTACAAGTGTTACAAACATATTCTGATTTTTTATTCTTGTAGAAAATGTTATTGTTGAATAATCAATTGTGCACTCAGAAATATCATCACCTTGTTCAGCACGAGTTCCATCAGGTTTTATATAAACCGGTTCAAAATATTGTTTCAGGTTTGCATCTAAAAAAAATGTAGATTTATTTCCGACATCTGTATGATCTGTAGATGCAAGAACTGCACCGCTGGAAGTAATAAATTCACATTTAGTTCCACGGAAAATAGATTCACCATCCATCATTCCATCAAGTCCAGAAAGTACAATATCAATTCCCGCAATACCAGAATGCTGACCAAGAGAGTTTTGAATCTGACTGAAAACCTTTGCACTCAATACAGATTCACCATCAAGCACGGTAATAACAGGTTCACTGATATATGAATATTGTGTATTTGCCGCCTGTTCTATCTGTGCTTCTGTAAATTCAGTAACAATATCATTTTTGATACGACCATTCTTGTCACGAATATAATGAATTTTAAACTGTCCTGTCGGGTTATCATTATAATCTGCACGAAGTTTATCTTTATGGTCAAACATATTTGGTAACCAGTAAGCCCAGGCAGAATCAATAGTAGAAGATTTTACCATTGCACGTACGGCCTGCTCTGCTGCTGAAGCTCTCTGCTTTTCCGGAATAGCCCAGGTTCCACCCAAAACGCCGGCAAGGGCTTCTGCTGCATTTACAACTTCCGTCATACTGCGTTCAACTGAAATACCTTTTGATTCACTCAGAGTAATAATGCTTTTGGTAATCTGTTCTTTGTTACTTCTTAAAACTGTACGACCAATAATAAAAGTCATTACAACAGAAATGAGAATCATTCCAATTCCAAGTGATAAAATCAAGCTTGTTCGAATCGATGCTTTTGAAGATTTATTTCCCATATTTTTCTCCATAGAAAAAATATTCCAAAAAAGAATACCGTTTGATATTCTTTTATTCAATCAAAAAAATGAGATAAAACTCCATCCTTTTATTACAAATCTCTTTTTTACAAACCTTTATTAATGCTGTTCAGCAGCAGCCTTATCATCTTCTTTATGGAAGGCCTGTTTCTGTTCATACATTATATTATCTACAGTTTCAACAGCCTGTTCAAGTGTTAGATCAGAATGCGCTGGCACGCTGTAAGTTCCAACACTTGCAGAAAGATTATATGGAAGATGCATGACCGAAGTCTTTGCCGCAAGTCTTTCTTTTATCTGAGTACAATAGTCTTCGCCGTTATAATTTTTACTGTTACCAACAACAAGAAATTCATCTCCACCATAGCGGATACATAACCAGTTATGTGGAACAGTTTCAAGAACTGCAGCAGAAACAGTTTTTACCGCCAGATCGCCATGAAGATGCCCAAACTGGTCGTTAATATGTTTCATTTTATTGATATCAACAAAGAAGAGAACCGTTGTAAGACCATTTTTTTTATTCTGAGAATAGAATGGTTTTGCAAGTTTTTCAAGTCCCTGGCGGTTAAGCATTCCAGAAAGAGCATCTTTTGTTGAAAGCTTCAGATACTGCTGACTCATCTGCTTGAACATATTCTTCTTTCGGAAATGTTCTATATTTGTACCAAAATTACGAGACCAGATATAACCGTAGCGGTTATTAATCATAGAAAGATTATTTTTTGAAACATAATATCCGTGAACATAAGAGTGATGATAAATTGGAAGGAACATAAAGGTTGAACTTTCTTCACTCTTCATTTTTGCAGGAATAAGATCGCGGGTAGTAAGCATTTCGCGCAGATACTTTTTATTATCCTGAATGGAACAGATAGCCTGAACCTGATTTCCATAACTAAGGTTTTGCGGAAGATTTTCAGCAGAATTAATAAGAACTGAAGTCCAGTCAGATTTCATGAATATACAGAAATTCTCGCCTTCTATTACATGAGACTTTGCCAGATAATTTTCAATATTAGTAAGTAAAGTAAAAACATCTGCTGCTTCTGCAAATATTTCGCCAAGCACTTCTATCTGAGTATCAAATTCTTCTTTTTTGTTGGAATCATCAAGAAGATTAAGAGTTAAAAGTGACTGCATCTTTGTATTAGTATTTGCACAACCGCAGGATTGACGTAAAACAGGTGTACTTTTTACTTTTAATATTTGAGCAGGATTAACTCCAAATTCAAGACGATTTACGACTTCTGCACCAAGAATTTCTGCATTATTATAAACAGTAGTAAGAGAAGGAAAAGTACATTTTGCTTCCGGAATATCATCGAAGCCTATTATTTTCAACTGTTCCGGTATAGAGATTTTATTTTCATTACAAACCTTTAGTAAAGCAAGGGCTATCAAATCATTAGCACAGGCAAAAGCCTGAGGAAGTGTTTTACCGCTTTTTACATAATCATAAAAAAATCTGTAGGCACAATGATAATCACTAAAATCTATAGAGAAAACTTTTTCAGCGTTAAAAGGAATTTCATTATCTCTTAAAACTGTAGTATAAGCTTTGTATCGTTCACTTATATCAACTGAAGTTTCTTTACCAGCAACATAAGCAATATCTTTGATATTATGCATATGAATAAGATGATTCATGACTTCATATGCACCAGAATAATTATCAACACGAAGACAGCAGATACCTTCCATTTTTCTATTAATACTGATTGCAGGTTTTCCCGATTTTACAATTCTAAGTCTTTCACGTTCAAGAATGCGGGGATTACCAATTAAATCAGCAAGAATTACAATACCGTCAAAATCTTCGTAATGAATAAGATTAAAAATGGACGCACCTGTGTAATTAGGAAAGCCAGAATACTCAGTATAATTATAGGTATTGAACAAATAAATATCAGTATTCTTTCCCTGAACAGCCTTCTGCATACCTTCTATAAAGTTTTTAAGAAAGTATGTACTCCAGCCACAAGCAAGTACGGCGATTTTCTTCTTCATATCCATCAATTATAACATGATTTTATTCTATTTGCAAAAAAAAGCCCCACATAAATGTGGAGCATTATTGTAATTAAGATCCTGAAACAAGTTCAGGATGACGTAAATGTCATTCCGGTTCAGGATGACGTAAATGTCATTCCGAACTTATTTCGGAATCTATTAATTCTTGTCCTGAATAATAAGTCGGCGGAGAGCTTCAACTCCAACAGTGATTGCAAGTTCTGTATCATGAGCCTGTTTATTAGGAAGTCCTTTTTTTGCCCGTTCCTGATTTGCAACTACAAGGAAGCAGGAACCTACGCGAACACGAAGGAACTGGCCGGCGATAAAGAGAGCGGCACTTTCCATTTCGCTGGCAAGACACCCCATTCGAAGCCAGGCCTGCCATTTATTTTCGAGTTCGTAACTTACAGGCATTACTTCAGGCTCATGCTGACCAAAAAATGAATCTTTACACTGAACAACACCTGTGTGGTGAGGAGCTTTGAGGTCGCGAGCGGCAGCTACAAGGGCATTTACACAGTCCAGGTTTGCAACTGCAGGATATTCGATTGGTGCAAACTCGCGGGAAGTTCCTTCCATACGAACAGCACCTGTAGCGATTACTATATCGCCGCCCATAACATCTTCCTGCATACCACCGCAGGTTCCAACGCGAATAAGCAGAAGGTCCGCCGATACCAGTTGAAGTAACACTTACAGGAACTCCTTCGAGGGTACCTGTGTAGGTTGTGTATTCACGAACATCTGCAACAAGCTTTGGATTATCAAAGTGTGCAGCGATTTTTTCGCAGCGCTTGGGGTCGCCCGGCATGATAACATATTTACCAATGTCTGCAGGACCAACGCCTGTGTGATACTGTTTTCCTGAACCTTCTGTGTAGTCTACCATATGACTCTCCTGTGTTCTACGGTAGTTTCGACAAGCTCAACCACCGTATTTATTGTAGGCCCGGTGGTTGAGTAGCCCGAAGGGCATATCGAAACCACCAGTGTATTTTAATCTCTATAGAAATTTATTAAACATCCGGCGAGGATGATTTTACGCTCGTCGTCTGTGAGGTCGCCGGTACTGAGTTCAAACTCATTTACAGTACCGTCTGCCTTTACTGCGTATGCTTTGCATGATGGCAATTTGTCCTGAACCATCTTTTTTACATCCGGGATAAATACATAGTCGCCGTTTGCAAATGGAAGATTTTTGTCGCCATCCTTATAAAGGAATGGGAGCATACCCCAGTTGATGAGGTTAGAGCGATAACGCTTTGTAGCATATTCATTTGCAATGTTTGCCCAGCCGCCAAGTACCTTCTGGCAGCTTGCAGCCTGTTCGCGGGCAGAACCGTCACCTGGTTTTACTGCGAAGATTGATGAGCCGAGGCCTGCGGCTTCTGCACGGGCACCATAACCTGCAGAGAACTTTTCAAGAGCTGCCGCTGCAGTTTTTACTTCAGCCTTCACTTCTTCACTACCATCACGAACAGCCTTAGCGCGGCCAACATAAGCCGGGTCGCGGCGGCTAAGTGTAAACTCAGCCAATCCAAGTGGATTTGAACGGAATGATGAAGTTTCTCCGGAAGGAATCAATTCATCAGTTGTTGTTACAGGGTCGTGAATCTCAGAAACAATCTTAATGAGAAGGTCATCTGAAAGTGGCTTCATAGCAGGCCAGTCTTTGATGTTAGGACCAAACTGAATTTCAACTTCCGGATGGGCAACGCCCTTTGAATCGTATACACGTTTTTCGTAAATTGCTTTATCAAAGAAATATTTCTTTCCGCTGAACTCTGTGTCGAATTCTGTTGCGGCTGTAAGGAAGCCCTTGTTTGCTGCAGTAGCGGCAATAGAACGTGCATCCATAAGAGCAACGCTTGAAAGCTGTCCGTTCTGAATCTTTGAACCTTCGCGGTTAGGGAAGTTTCTTGTAGAGTGACGGATTGAGAAGGCGCCGTTAGCAGGAGTGTCCCCTGCACCAAAACATGGGCCACAGAAAGCAGTCTTAACAACAGCACCGGCATCAATCAAAGCACCAAAGGCACCATTCTTCATAAGCTCCATGTACACTGGCATAGAAGCAGGATAAACGCTCAAAACGAACTTGCCGTTTCCTGAGTCCTTGCCCTTGAGAATATCAGCTGCAGCACAGATGTTTTCAAATCCACCACCAGCACAACCAGCGATAATTCCCTGGTCTACATAAAGCTTGCCGTCAATAATTTTGTTATGGAGGTTGAAATCTACCTTATCGCCGAAGCTTACCTTAGCACGCTTTTCAGCGTCAGTCAAAACATCATCAAGGTTCTTATTTACTTCTTCAATAGTATAAGCACAAGATGGGTGGAATGGCATAGCAATCATAGGGCGGATTTCGCTCAAATCAATTTCGATTGCAGCATCGTAGTAAGCGCCATTCTGAGGCTTGAGCTCTTTATAAGCACCTACTCTGCCATGAATTGCATACCACTCTTCAACCTTACCATCAGTTTCCCAAATAGAAGAAAGACAGGTTGTTTCTGTAGTCATTACATCAACACCAATACGGAAATCAGCAGAAAGGTTAGCAACGCCAGGACCGATAAATTCCATTACCTTGTTCTTTACAAATCCGCTTGCAAAAACTTCTTTAATGATTGCAAGGGCAACGTCCTGAGGACCAACACCAGGAACAGGAGCTCCAGTCAGATAAATTGCAACAACTCCTGGATAGTTTACATCGTAAGTTTTTCCGAGAAGCTGCTTTGCGAGCTCTCCACCACCCTCACCGATTGCCATAGTACCAAGAGCACCATAGCGTGTATGAGAGTCTGAACCCAAAATCATAGCACCACATTCAGCAAGCATTTCACGGGCATACTGGTGAATTACAGCCTGATGAGGAGGAACATAAACTCCACCATATTTCTGAGCACAAGTCAAACCGAACATGTGGTCGTCATCATTAATAGTACCACCAACAGCACAAAGTGAGTTGTGACAGTTTGTCAAAACATAAGGAATAGGGAACTTTTCGAGGCCGCTCGCACGGGCAGTCTGAATAATTCCAACGTAAGTAATATCGTGAGAAGTGATTTTGTCAAACTTGATTTTAAGTTTACTTTCGTCGCCGCTTGTATTGTGTTTCTGTAAAATTGAATAAGCGATAGTTTTTTTGCTGCCTTCAGCAGATGCACCAGCTGCAGGACTAATCTTTCCGTTTTCGTAAATTGCACCAGTTTCCCAGAGTTTCATTGTGATTTCCTTTGTTATTTAGAATAGAAACAAGATATCATATTTCGCAGCTTCAAGCAATCAATAAAAAATCTTCACAAGAATAGTTCCAACAATAGTCGAAGTGATTACGCTGGTAAGGCCAGGCAGCATAAAACTGTGGTTGAGCAGATATTTTCCAATCTTAGTAGTACCTGAGCGGTCAAAGTTTACAGTAGCAATATCACTCGGATAGTTTGGAATAAAGAAGTAAGCGTAAACACTAGGCATAACACCAAGCAGAACTGTCCCCGGAATACCAAGCTTGTAAGCCAGAGGAAGCATTGCCACAAGCGTTGCCCCCTGAGAATTAATGAGTACGCTTACGGCAAAAAATGCGAAGGCAATTGTCCATGGGAAGCGCTCAACAATACCTTTTAGACCGCTTTCGATTACAGGAAGATAGTTTGAAAAGTAAGTATCGGCTAACCAGGCAATTCCGTAAATGGCAACAACTGCAACCATACCACTCTGCCACACAGCCCCGCTCACAGCCTTTTTAGGAGAAGTCTTGGCAAAAATAATCATAACAGCAGCCGCAGTAATCAATACAATCTGAATAATAAGATTCATACCAAGGCGGCTGACTTTTTCACTTCCATCGGCAAGTTTTGCAATATACTGAGGGCGGATATCGTGTCCTGCAATCTGCATTATAGAATAGAAAACAATAAGCGCAATTGCACCAAGGAAGATAAAAACAGAAATCTTCGCCTCTTTAGAAACCTGCTTGTCCAGAACAGAAGCATTAGAACCATACATATAAGCCTTAGTTTCCGGATCTGCAAGACGAGCCTGAAATTCAGGATCCTTATCCAGGTCTTTTCCGCGTTTATATGAAACAAGAGCTGCCATAAGAATACCGCACAGGCAGGACGGAATTGTAATTGCAACAACCTGAACATTATTAACATCAAAACCGTTTGTACCGGAAATTACGACAAAGGAAGCGACAGCCGCAGAAATCGGCGAACAGGTAATTCCTACCTGACTTGCAATTGAGGCAACGGCGCAGGGACGCTCAGGGCGGATTCCTTTTTTCAGGGAGATGTCGGCAATAATCGGCATAAGAGTATAAACAACGTGGCCGGTACCAACAAGCACAGTTAAAAAGAAGGTACAAAGTGGTGCCAGAAAAATAATCTGATTAGGATGCTTACGCAAAAGTTTTTCTGCCAGCTGGATAAGCCAATCCATACCACCAGCCGCATGCATCATACCCGCGCAGGTAATAGCCGCAATGATAATGTAAATTACATCAGTAGGCGGATTACCAGGCTTCATTCCCACACACAAAACCAGAATAAAAAGTCCTATACCAGAAATTGCTCCCAGGGCAAGACTTCCATAGCGCGAGCCCACATAAAGAGCCGCAAGTACAACCAGCAATTCAAGAATCATCGCAAGTGTCATAATCACCTCTTGAATTCTATTTTACACGAGGAAATTTGATTTGTCGAATCAGAAACTCCTTAAGAAGGGAAAAGCCTCGGATTATCAGACTTATGGAGTCGTCAAAATAAAGAGTTACAGCATAAATCGGACAATTATTTTAATAACTCTTTAAGTTTTCCAGCATTCCGCGCCCCGCTGCCATTCGGATGATTATTAAAAAAGACTACGGGCTTTTTTCCTGTGATTTCGGCACTCTGGAAAACCGGAACAAATTCGGCCAGTTCAGAATCGCTGTAATCGTAGGTATAGCGGGAAGAGCCGTTGGAAGAATTACTGTTTGCGGCTTTTTTCGAGATTTCATTTGAATACCAGGCATCTGCGTTGCGGCCGTGCAGACGGATGTAAGCAATGGGGCCAACAAACGGAGCTTTTATTGTTTTACCATCTGGTAAGGCTTTTAGCTGAGGCATATCGCAGAAGCAGAGACTAGTTCCACGCTGTTCGAGACCAGAAAGAACAGATTCTCTTATCCACTCAACATGACGAAACTCTACTACAAGAGGAAGTCCCTGAAAAAAGCTGATTAATTTTGCAAGATAGATTCTGTTTTCGTCTGTATAATGAAAGCTTTGTGGAAATTGAAAAAGTACGGCACAGAGGCTGGCTTTCTCTGCGAGGGGTGCAACTGCGGAAAGAAAGTCTGCGGCGGCGGCCTGCCAGTTGCGGGCAATTTCATGAGTGAGTAAGCGGTTTGCTTTTATGCTGAATTTCAGCAGGCCGCTGCTACGGTCATAAAAAGAGAGAAGCCTTTCTGCTGTAGGCATATTGTAAAAAGTATTGTTTACTTCAAGGGCATTAAACTGAGTGGCATAAAACTGTAGGAAATCTTTGCGCTTAAGGTCTTGCGGATAAAATTCCCCTTTCCATTCGGGATAATCATAACCACTTGTACCTATTAAGATTTCATTCGTAGTCATCATAATTTTTATTTACATTCAAACGTTTTTTATCAGTACGTTTTTTGTAGGGTTTTGAACCTGTTGCACTTCCAGACAAAGCTGATTTTACATCACCACTTGTAAGAATGCTCATAGATTTTTCACTGGAAAGGCGGCGCTTGCGGGAATCTGGATCTAGCGGACTTGCTTTTTCTTCCTGCTTGAGAAGAATATCATTTGCAGAATTGAGATGCAGAGCATAATGCAGATTGTTATTTTCTTCTATATAAAACACAGCTTCTTCAATATCACGAAATGGTAAGCCGGCTTTGTTCTTTCCGTTAAGTTTAATATTGTCTCGGATTTTTTTTGCGAGATTTGCTTCTGTAATTAATGACTTTTCAGACAGCTGTATGAGGGCTGCAGCTATCTGTTCCTGAATATTTGTCATTTACGGATATTAATTTAGCGTGTTGTAGTGATTTCGTTCCAGCCGCTTACCAGTCTGTCGATAACAGTCTGTGCAAGGTTGAGGCTCATGCGGGCTTTTGCCATTGCAATTGTAACGTCTGAAACATTTACTTCATCAGGATCTGTGATAAGCTTCTGCTGTACGTTTGTAACATCCAGCTGCTGATTATTTACTGATTCAAGCGCATCAAGAAGATATGTCTGAAAAGATTTTGACTGTCCTGCAGGCTGGATTGAAGCAGCCTGAGTACTTTCTTCTGCACGATGGATCTTTGAAACTGGAGACATTCCAGGTGCATTCTGTGTAAGCGGCTGGATTTTTCCCTGACCAAAATGAGCTTTATCTGTGCGCACCATCTGTAAGGTGCCGAAATCCTGAATTTTCATTTTTTATTCCCCTCTGACTTTCATTGTACAGTATCAAAGAAGTTTTGTACACTAAAAACTAACGAACGTAAGTAAGTTCTTTGTCATGCTGAACTTATTTCAGCATCTCATTTTATTAGATCCCGAAACAAGTTCGGGATGACACTTAATTAGCGGCCGATTTCGAGGGCAGCGCTGAACATATCTTTTGCGCCGTCAATTACAGTTGCATTTGCCTCGTAAGCACGTGAAGCAGAAATGAGGTCTACCATTTCGTTTACTATGTTTACATTCGGATACTCAACGTAACCTTTGTGAGGACCACTCTGATATGCATCCGGATGGGTCGGGTCATAAACAAGACGACCTTCTGAAGTATCTTTTGTGATTTCAAGAACCTTTACGCCTTTTCCAGGACCATTATCAAGACTGGCTGGTGTAAAAGGTGTTCTCCACTGTGGATTTGAATCTGATATCGGACGCATTATTACTGTTGACTTTTTGAATGGTCCGCCATCCTGTGTACGTGTTGTACTTGCGTTTGCAATGTTATCTGAAATTACATCACTTCTGAGGCGTTCTGCACTCATTCCTGTAGCTGCTATATTTATACTTGTGAACATTCCCATGTTACTTACACTCCTTTATTTATTGTAACACCGAGCGGGGCGTTACGGGGCGGCATCTGAGCCCCGTTGAGGGGGTAGCAGAAGACCGCTGAAAGCGGGCTGACGCGAGGGGGAGACTTCCCCCTCCTTTGCTAATAACTAACTGCTAACTGCTAACAGCTACTTTTTCATAGCCGTATTCACCTGATCAAACTCAAAATCTGTGAGCTGAGTGAGAAGGCGGTACTGCATCTGAATCTGGAGGATGTTGTTGGCTTCTGTTTCTGCATCCACGTTATTTCCGTTTGCCTTTGAAGTACTTGTATAATCAAGAACGCGGCGTGGCTCTACATCGCGGTAATCGTAAGGAACGTTTACCTGAATGTGACGTGTATTTGTTGTTGAAAGGTGGAATGCACTTTTAGCAGCTTCTTCTGAATCGAAGGCTCGCTTAAGTTCACTCTCGAAATTAACGGTAGATCTTTTGAAGTTTGGTACTTCACTATTTGCAAGATTGTTTGCACTTACCTGATATCGAAGGTTTGCTACATTCATCTCGCGCTGTAAAAGATCAATTGAACGAGAAAAAGTATTCATGGCAGTTGTATCCTCCTGAGGGACGGTTGGCAAACGAATGTATGCCGCTGTCCATTTTGTTTACATCTACTTGATTTTCGGAAAATGAAGAAAAAGGTTTAGTTTTTAATGCGAAATATGTCTTACTTATAGAAAAAACTGTTCAAAAAATAATCTTCATAAACATTTTTCAGATTTTTCCGATAAATAAAATGTGAAAAAGCGTATTTTCTCCATCATTCTGGCAATCTCGATTTTTATGATTCACACCTCACCTGCTTTTGCCTACATGGTAAAGTTTAAGGAAGACTGGTATAAGCTTTATCATGTGCATTACCAGCAGTACCCGGATGATTGCATTGAAAACATTGATATCATTGAT
>CAKUWD010000042.1 GCA_934699065.1 uncultured Treponema sp. | reverse complement strand
ATTCATTACCGTGCCCATTATATAAGCCGCCCAATTGAAGAAGTTTTTCAGCGCGAAAAACTTCCCTACACTCTGAATTCTGGTCTTCCTTTTTTTGACCGGGCAGAAATAAAAGATGCACTTTCCTATCTTCGTATGATAGCCTACAAAGACGACCTTTCGTTTTTGCGAACAGTAAATCAGCCCAAAAGAAATGTTGGTGAACGCCGTATTAAAGCACTTAAAGAGTATGTTGAAGCTAACGGGGGTTCGCTTTATGAGGCACTTAAACTTATGGTAGGCGACCCGCTTTTTTCAAACACAACTGCACAAAAATATATTGATCTGATAGAAAGCTTTTCTGTTACATATCCAGGCCGTCAGATTTCAGAGGTTTTCAGTCACCTTATGAATGAAAGTGGTTATGAGCTTGCCTTACGAACGGAAGGTAGTCAGGAGCGACTGGACAATCTTGCAGAACTTAAGCAGTCCATTTACGAATACGAAACATCCTGTGGCGAAGAATGTACTCTGGAAAACTATCTGGCACACGCAGCCCTTTATACAAATGCAGATATTGAAAACTCAAAAAATGCAATTCGGCTGATGACAGTTCACACTGCGAAGGGACTTGAGTTCCCGGTCGTATTTATTGCGGGGCTCAACGAAAACACCTTCCCAAGCAAAAAGACCGATACCCTGGAGGCAATGGAAGAAGAACGCAGGCTTGTCTTTGTAGCAGTTACTCGGGCAGAAAAGCTTTTATTTCTGACTGAGGCTGAAGGCTTCTCACAAGTTTCAGGAAGCCGCTATCCATCCCGTTTTATTTTTGACATTGACCGGCCTCTGCTCAATTACGAGGTTGAGCTTCCTGCAGGCCTTATTGCAAAAACAAAACTATATGTCCAGGAAAGTGAAACAAAGCTCCAGAAAAAATCAGAGCTCTCAGGCCTCAAAAAAGGAGATGCCGTTGAACATGGAATTCTAGGCCGTGGTATCATCTTGGAAATTGATGAGTTAGACGGCACTTACACAATTCAATTTGAAAAAACAGCAACGCCAAGAAAGATGTCTTTCAAGGCGCCGCTTCATAAAGTTTAAGCATAGTACTGAGCCTGTGCATTCCAGAGTTCGCTGTAAAGTCCGCCGTCTGCCATAAGTTTTTCGTGGCTGCCCTGCTCTACAACTTTTCCTTCATCAAATACAATAATATTGTCGCAGAAACGACAGCTGGACATTCTGTGACTGATATAAATTGAAGTCTTGTCCTTAACCATATTGTCAAAGTTCTGATAGATTTCAAACTCAGCTACCGGGTCCAGAGCCGAAGTCGGTTCATCAAGAATTACAAACGGAGCATCCTTATAAAGGGCACGGGCAATTGCAAGCTTCTGTGCCTCACCACCGGAAATCTCAACACCGTCTTCATCACTGTACTGATAGAGGTTTGTTTCAAGACCTTTTTCAAGACGGTTGAGACGGTCTGTGAATCCGGCTTTATCAATACATTCAAGAACACGCTTTTTATCATACTCAGCACCAGCCGCAACATTTTCACCAAGTGGGAATGAGAAGAGATTAAAGTCCTGGAATACAATAGCAAAGAGCTTTGCATAATCCTTGTAATCGTAATAACGGATATCAACTCCATTCAAAAGAATCTGGCCTTCCGTAGGTTCATAAAGACGGCAGAGCAGTTTTATAAAGGTTGTTTTACCTGCACCATTTTTTCCTACAACAGCATTCTTTGTTCCCAGTGTAATTTTCTGATTTACATGACGCAAAGCCCAGGTCTCTGAATTGGTATACTTAAAGGAAACATCACGGAACTCAATTTCAAAAACATTGTCGTCGCGTTTTTCTGTTGGAATTGTTCCTTCATAACGCTTGTTTTCAATCTGCATGTAATCATAGAAGAAGGAAAGGTATTTACTCTCAACATTCAGCTGAACAAAGGTATCAGAAATTCCTGTTATAGACTCCACGAGAATTTTATAGGCTGTAACGTATTTCAAAGAGCTTCCCACACTAATCAGATTGCATACAGCCTTTAAGCCGACATAAGCATAACAGGTAAGCTGAAGTACAAATTCTGTCAAAACCGGAATCAGGGTAATTTTAAGATTGTCATTCAGATAAGAGGTAAACTCCTGCTCCAGGGTATCGTTTGTCTGCTGAACGCGGGAAAGAACAACTTTCTGCATTTTGTAAAGGCGGATATATTTTCCGATAGAGTAATCAAATACCAGATTAAACCAGTAAGAAAAATATCTGTTGTAAGAAACGTTGCGTTCAAAAAACTTCATCTGAAGAGCAGCAGATTTTTTATTTACAAAAAATGAAATTACAAGATGAAGAATCATAACGGCGGCCATTATAAAGAGGCTGTACCATTTATTCAGAATCAGGGCAATTCCTTCGCCACTGGCATTAGGATTTGGAATAAAAAGATAAACAAGAATTCCAACTGAATAAACAATTCTTATGATTTTTTCAAGAAGGCTTGCAAGATTATCGCAGAACTGTCTCATACCGCCGGAAGAATTTGTTCCATCCTTTGCCTTTTTGATCATGTCGAGAGTTTCGTGTTTTTCGAGTACGTCATAATCTATGTCAAAGGTTTTATCACAAATCATTTGACTGATTTTATGAGAGAGCTCAAACTTCTTTACCCAGTTTGCAGCTTCAAGTCCCCAGCGAATCAGAATAAGAGAACTTCCAATTGCAATCATAATAAGAGTATTTTTCATGATTATTTCAAAGCTTTCACGTGCAACAAGCTGATCAAGAATTATGCTCGAAAAGATAATTCCGACAAATGGGAAGGAAGCAGCAAGTACCCGGATAATTATAAGCAGTGTAAGATAGCCCGGAACCAGTTTATGTACTAATGAGAGCACCTTTTTTACAGTGCCTTTTTCTTTATTATTTTTCATTTGCGTTCTCCTGATAATAGTGACTCTGAATGTCGAAAATCTCGCGGTACTTTCCGCCCTTCTTAATCAACTCGTCATGACTTCCACTTTCTACAATCTGACCATCGTCCAGGAACATAATCTTGTCGCAGAACTTTGTACTTGCAAGACGGTGCGAAATGAACACTGAAGTTTTGTCAGATGCCATGCTGTTGTATTCTTCGTAAATCTTACTCTCGGCAATCGGATCGAGGGCTGAAGTCGGTTCATCAAGAATCAGGAAAGAGCCATCTTTATACATTGCCTTTGCAAGCAGAAGCTTTTGAGTCTCACCACCAGAAAGAAGAATTCCATCTTCTTCAAGAGTCTGGGTAATATAAGATTTTTCTTTTTTCGGAAGAGTCTGGATTTTTTCATAAATATCGGCAGACTTAAGGCACTTGTCAAGCCGCGCTTTATCAATCTGATTCAAATCGCAGCCGCAGACATTTTCTGCAATCGAAAAAGAAATTGGAGTTGTATCCTGAAACAATACGCTGATTTTATCCTGATATTTATCAATACCAATTTCATCGATTGATTTTCCATCAACAAGAATCTGTCCTTCTGTCGGAGGATAAAGGCCGCATAAAAGCTTTACGATTGTTGTTTTACCAGCCCCATTGTTTCCAACAAGGGCAATTTTTTCTCCCGCTTTTATTTTGAAATTAAGATTTTTCAAAATAGGCTTGTCGCTGCCTTCGTAGGTAAAGCCCACGTTACGGAATTCAATTTCCGGCGCGTCATCGGCTGATACAGTGTTTGAGCCTGCGGTCCCTGAGCCTGGTCGAAGGGTCGAAACTACAGCAGGGGTCGATTGTTTATCATGCTTAAAGAAATCCTCCTGAGCCATAAACTCATTATACATATTAAAGTTGTGGCTCGATTCCTTAAGGTAGGCCATGTTTTCAGAAACACTGTAAATCCATTCACAGAAGCCCGAAACAATTCCAATGTAAAGTGTAAACTCCGCAATCGAAATCTGGCCGGCAAGCACCTGACGAATCAAAAGTGAATAGGCAATAATATCGCGCAGAGAATTAAAGAAGGTATCAGAAACTGTTGGCCAGTACCACTTAAGCTGATACTTCCAGCGGAAGCATTTGCTTGCCTTAATCAGAGAATCAAACTTGGAATGAAACCAGTCCTTCATCTGATAGATTCTGATATCTTTACCAGCACTTACACTAAGACTGTTTGTTTCCAGATAATTTATTTTGCGGTATACCTCGGTAAAATCTTCGCGATGATCATCACCAAATTTAATGGCATGATTCCTTAAAAGAATATCTCCGGCAAACATAAAAACCATAACCAGAAGAATCTTCCAGTCCAGCATAAAAATTGCAGTACCATATACACCAATTCCAAAAAGAATGATTATCATTTCAAGACCAAGACGGGAAAGATTCTGAGCTCCATCCCAATCCGAGTTTACAGCATTTACAGCCTTACCCATAAGCTTCTGTTTCGGCTGAGGTTCAATATTCAGATAATCAGTAAGAATTGTCTTTTTGAAAAAGTTCATCATAAAACAGCCGATTCTGGTGTAAGTATGCTTAGCCATCATTTTTGCGTTACAAAAGCCTTTAAGAGCAGTAAGCACACAAAAGGATGTAACTGCAGCAGCACTGTAAATCAAAAAGGTTTTAATACTGCCGCTTGAAATACCGGCTATAGCCAGAGACGGAGTAAGAGTGGTAAGAAACGGCATGGCAACCGAAACCGCAATATATAGGGCAACAAGCCATGGCGCCGAGCGGTATCTTTTGAACATAGCCGAATAAACGATGCAGATGTTTTTGATAACACCATTCTGCTTTTTCTTTTTCATAAACGACTCCTTAATTTTTTAAGATACCATGACTATATATTTTATTTTTCTTGTTTAGAAAAAAGTTCACGAAATGTAAATATTGGTGCATGAAATGCAATGCGCCTTACAGCGGAATCATTACTTCTGTCGCGAAAACACCAGGCTCGTTCTTTCTGTTTACATAACCGTCATAGCGTTCTGCAATTTTATCGATGCGGCGAAGTCCGAATCCGTGTTCACCAAGCTTTGAAGTAACAAGTTCTGAAAGTCGTTTACGGTATTTTTCGCAGGTTGAATTAGTCACAGAAATATAAAGCTGACTCTTAAAAAGACCAATGTAAACACGGATAAAACGAGGCGCAGCTGACTCCCCCTGCGTTTTAGAGCCTTCACAACACTTCATTTTTTCACAGGCTTCAATCGCATTGTCCATAAGGTTTCCAACAATCGCACAAAGATGAACATCAGAAATCTTTAAATCCTGCGGAACCTTAGCCGTACAGTTCACCTCAATATTATTTTTCCGTGCAATCGAAACCTTAGAACTTAATATGGCATCAAGGCCAACGTTTCCTGTACGAATCGCAATATCAATAGAGTCCAGATCTTTTTCGAGGTTGTCTAAATATTCGGACAACTCAGTTTTCTTCCCCATCTCCAGCATCGCCTTAATTGACTGCATATGATTATGATAGTCGTGGCGCCAGGCTCTCATTGTCTGATATATATTCTGAACCTCATCGCGCTGCTTTTTGAGTACCGAATCCTGAAAATCTGACAAGCGTTTGTCATATTTAGATTTGAGAATTAATATTGTGAGAATCACAGAGATAAGGGCAGCTCCCAAAGCCGCCAGAAGCAACATTATTAAATTATTCACAGATAATATTATACACTAGAAAATTAAAGAAATCATCAAAAAGATGTCAGGTTCGAAGCCGAATATAACACAAGAGATTTTCATTGTCCGGCTTGAACGGATAATCTCTACTACATTTTAAAATAATTTATAAAAGCTTCGTTCAGTTCTTTATAAATACCACGGGCAACCGGAAGCGTTTCTCCGTCATCCAGCTGACAGTCTGTTCTTGTAATCCGCGCCACATGTTTCAGATTCACCATCAGTCCGCGCCTGAGACAAAAAAAGTTCCGTCCCTCAAAGTCAGCTGTCGTATCACTAAAACTTGCCTTCCATTCCCGTTCAAAATCTTTTCCCTTCAAATGTACATAGTGGCCGTTTGCTTCAATATAAATAATGTTATCAAAAGAGATTTTTTCCAGATCAGCACCCTGCCCCAGAAGGAAAAAATCTTCCGCCTTCTTCTGCCGCTCGGTCCAGGCACTGTCCAGAAGTCCCTTCAAAACCTCTTCCTTAACCGGCTTTAAAATATAACGCACAGCCCCAACCTCATAACCTTCAATCGCATAGTCAGGAACACCGGTAATGAAAATGATTACAGCATCACAGCCCCGTGAGCGCAGTTTTTTTGCCAGCTCCATTCCGTTCATATTTTTCATCTGAATATCAAAAATCAGAACATCGTAAGGAGCTTTATCTTCACTTTCAAAAAGAAACTGTTCTGAAGAAATATAAGTATCCAGCTCAAATGCACCATTACACAAGGGGCCGGCTGCCCAGTTTTTTACAAGAGAACTTTCAAAATCAAGAATAACTTTTTCATCTTCGCAAATTGCAATGCGGAACATTATTTTATTATAGTCCATCATGAACTTATCTTCAATTTCAATTACTATAAAAACAGTGGGTTTGAGTTATTCTTTTTTTTCTTTATCAATATATTAAATTATGTTATAATTAATTAAACGATTCATTTTTTGGGGAGAAAGGAATTTGTATTATTCAAGCATAGGCATTCTTGCACTCTTGATTCTGCTTATTACGAATTACGACGTCTTAAAAACCTCCAGCAAAAAAGATCTTACCCCAGCATTATCAGCTTACAAACTCTTTTTAATCAGCGTAATTATTTTCTATCTTGCAGATATTCTATGGGGTGTCTTTTATTCATTAAAAATCCGACCTCTTGAATATATAGACACAAACCTCTTTTTTATAGCAATGATGCTTTCCGTTTTTTTATGGATAAAATATGTAATTTCTTATCTGAATGAAAAAAACTTGTTTTCTAAGATTCTTTATTATGTCGGAGCCGGTATTTTTGTTTTTGAAATTATAGTTTTAATCATAAATATCTTTTTGCCCGTTGTATTTTATTTTGATGAAGAAGGTATTTACCATACAAGCAAGGTAAGATTTTTTAATCTTATAATTCAGCTCTTTCTCTTTTTTGCAACAACTGTTCATATGTTAATAATCACATCAAAAAAACAAAATATATCAAAAACGAGACACCATGCCGTAGGCTTTTTCGGCTTCGCAATGACTATATTTATAGCTTTTCAGGCTAAATATCCTTTCATGCCCTTCTATGCAATGGGATTAATGCTGGGTTTGTGCCTGCTTCATACTTTTGTTGTAGAAGATGAAAAAGAAGAACGAAGAAAGCTGCTGGAAAGCTTAATTCGAAAAGAAGAAATTCATGAAAAAGAACTTGGTGTTGCTCGTTATATGGCTTATACAGATCCTCTTACAGGTGTAAAAAATAAAGCAGCCTATATCGAAGATGTCGGATTAATAGAAAAAGCTATTGCCGAGGAAACTTTACAGGAACTCGGTGTTATCTTCTTTGATTTGAATGGATTAAAGATAATTAATGATACTCAGGGACACGAAAAAGGTGATGAATATATAAAATCTGCCTGCAGGATAATCTGTCAGCATTTTAAACATAGCCCTGTATACAGAATTGGTGGTGATGAATTTGTAGCTATTCTTAAAGGGGAAGATTATTCAAACCACAAAAAATTAATTGAAGCCTTTAAACATTTCATTCAGGAAGAAAAAGCTAAAGGCGGTGTAATAATTGCCAGCGGATTTTCAGAGTTTCATAAAACTCATGACGGAAGCTTTATGCGTGTTTTTGAGCGGGCGGATAAAAACATGTATAAATGTAAGAAAAATCTTAAGAGCTAAAAAAAAGTCCGGACCAGCCGGACTTTTTTTATATCATTCCCCGTTTTAAGCGGAGTATTTGTATTTTTAGATACACATATTCATTCTCTCTCTAACTTCTTCGAGAGTCTTAATACCAATTTCGCGAGCCTTTGCTGCACCATCAAGCAATACTTTTCTGATATAAGCAGGATCTGCTTCGAGACGGGCACGTTCCTGGCGCAATGGACGGAGTTTTTCGTTTAGAGCTTCAGTAAGAGTAGCCTTGAGCATTCCACCGCCACCGTCACCAATGCGAGCGGCAATTGCAGAAGGCTCTTCACCAGTACAAAGGGAAATCAGCATAAGAAGGTTTGCAACCTCAGGGCGGTTTACAGGATCATAAGTGATGTTACGGTCCTGGTCTGTCTTTGCCTTTTTGATGAGTTTTGCAGTTTCATCTTCTGTAGCACTCAGCATTACAGCGTTTCCGCGGCTCTTAGACATCTTCTGTCCGCCATCCAGACCTAAAATCATTGGAGTCTTAGAAAGCAAAGCCTGTGGCTCAGGGAAAACAGGTTCTTTTCCCATATCTGTACAGAACTTCTTGTTGAAGCGGCTTGCGATTGTGCGGGTCATTTCAAGGTGTGGAAGCTGATCTTTTCCTACAGGAACAACATTTCCCTTGCAGAAAAGAATATCGCAGGCCTGATGAACAGGATATGTATACATTCCGGCATTTACATTTTTAAGACCGGCAGATTCAATTTCTTCTTTTACAGTAGGATTGCGGGAAAGCTCAGCGTTGCTTACAAGTGTAAGGAAAGGAATCATAAGCTGATTACACTCAGGCACATAGCTGTGAGGGTAAATAATAACATCCTGCTTTTCAGGATTGATTCCCGCAGCAAGATAATCAATTACAAGCTGCTTTGTATTCTGGCTGATTTTGTCAAATGCATCGTGGTCTGTAAGAACCTGATAATCAGCAATAAGAATCATAGTTGGAACGCCCATATTTGCCAGGCGAACACGGTTCTGCAATGAGCCAAAATAGTGTCCGATATGCAAAAGACCTGTAGGACGATCTCCGGTAAGAACACGGTATTTTTTAGGATTTTTAATCAAATCCTCTTCAATTTTCTTACTGCGCTCAACCGCAGCCTCGAAACTCTTATTTATGTCAGTATACTGAATTTCTTCACTCATTTTGTTATCCTTATTCACAAATTATATTATGGTTATTATAAAGAGAAACAGACATTATATCAATAAAGCTGCTCTATAAGAAAAAAGCTAAAAGCTATTAGCTATTAGCTTTTAGCTTTTTTAGATTGCTTTGTCTTCAACTCACAATGACGATGGATTTTGACTTAACCTTATATTCTGATTATAATAAATTTGTGAATGCGATAGACGTTTTTCAGGACTGGTTAAACGATTACCTGAATTTTGAACATAACCCGAAAAAAGAAATCTTCTGGCTCGACACCATTGATTATTTGTGCAAACGGTTCGATAACCCGCAGGATTATGCCCCTTGTATTCACGTTGCAGGCTCAAAAGGAAAAGGTTCTGTTTCCCGCATGATTTCATGCATTCTCGAAGAAGCCGGTTACAAAGTCGGACTTTACACTTCCCCACATATTACAGATTTCCGCGAAAGAATATGTACCCCAACAGGTTTCTTTTCAGAAGAGATTTACGCAAAAACAGTAAAGGAACTTATGCCGAATATTGATTCAATCATTCCTGAGAATCTTCCGGCAGAACGTCCGCTTACCTGGTTTGAACTTGTTACTCTTTATGCATTCCTTTGCTTCCGCAATGCAGAAGTTGACTGGTCTGTTTATGAAGTAGGACTTGGCGGCCGACTTGATGCAACCAATGTACTGCGTCCAAAGCTCTGTTGTATTACTCCGATTGAGCTTGAACACACAGAATTTCTTGGCGACACCCTTGAAAAAATTGCTGCAGAAAAAGCCGGAATTATAAAAAACTGTACTCCGGTTATTTTTGCCCATCAGCAGACAGAATCAGTAAAAATCGTACTTCGTGAAAAAGCAATTACCCGTCATGCCCCATATTATTTTGTAGAAGACTATATCAATAATGCTTATTATCATTTTAACGGTCCTGACAAAAAGAAGATGACCGTTCATTTTGAAAGTGAACTTTTTAACCGCCCTATTGAAACTCAAATGCAGCTGCTAGGAAAGGCTCAGGCACAGAACGCCGCAATGGCTGCTGTGGCAATCAAAAAGCTTATGCCAAACCTCGATGAAGAAATTATTGAACGTGGGCTTGCAAAAGCAAAGTTACCTGGACGCTTTGAAATTATAGAAAATATAAATGGATATCAAGAAATTCCAGCTTTAATTCTTGACGGAGCCCATACCTTAAACAGTATTCGTCTCACAATCGACACCCTGAACAAACTTTATGGAGACAGTAAAGTTTCATTGCTTTTCGCCTGCGCTGCTGATAAAGATGTAAAAGACATCTCTATGCTCTTCCGCTACCGCTTTGAACATGTATACGTTACACGCCCGGGTGAAAAAAAGCAGTCAGACTTAAATGCCGAAATTGAAGCCTTTACCCACGCAGAAATTAAGTTTACTGCAGATGCAGACTATAAAATGATGATAAAAAAAGCCTTCGAAGAATCTGCTGCCAGCGGTAATGTACTGCTGGTTACAGGTTCCTTCTATCTGGTTTCTGAAGTTAAAGAATTCTTGAAGTCTTAATTTTTTACTTCCCGGCGAACACGTTTACTTAGCGCAGTTAATACCTCATACGAAATCGTATTGCCAAGTTTTGCTAAATCTTCCGCAGTATTCAAAGCTCCGCTTTCCTTCGGACCAAAAACTACAACTCTATCCCACACTTTTACATCAGGATTATCTTTTCCAATTTCTACCATGCACTGGTCCATGCAGATTCGACCGCGAACCGGGTAGTTTTTTCCATTAATTGTAACTTCAAGTCCTGGTGAAAAACGACGTAATAATCCATCTGCATAACCAATAGGCAAAACTGCAATATCTGTATCATGGTCAGCCACCCAGGTACGTCCATAAGACACAGATTTACCAGCAGGAAAATGCCTTATTGCAACAACCTTTGTTTCAAGGGCAAGAACCGGTTTAATATCAAAATGACGGCCAGTTTTTTCCAGATATTCTTTAGTAATTTCATCCGGATAATAACCATAGGTAATGATTCCTGGTCGCACCATATCAAACTGCATGTCTTCATCATTCAAAAGAGCTGCACTAGCCCCACAGGAACAGATTCCAGGTTCAATCCCCTTTTCTTTTACACCTGCAACCGCAGTCTTAAATGCTTCAAACTGTTCTTTTGTAAAATCGATATTCTCAGAAGAAAGACTGTCTGAAACTGCAAAATGAGTACACATACCGCCAAGTTTAAGCCCGCTTTTTTCAATCAGAACCGCCTGATCCCCTGCTTCTTCCGGATAGCAGCCTATTCGTCCCATTCCAGTATCAACTGCAAGATGAACTTTATAATCATAATAACCTTCACTTTTTGCAGTCTCAGCCACGAGCTTTATGTAATCTTCTCCAAATACAAGAGGAGTGATTTTATATTCAAAAAGAGCCGGCATTTCAGACGGAGTACAAAGACTCAAAAGAAGAATTCCGCATTTTATTCCGCCATCTCTAAGTTCAATTCCTTCTTCTACAGTAGCAACTGCAACAAAAGCTGCTCCGACCTTTTCTGCAATCTGTGCAGTAAGAACTGCATTATGACCATAACCGTCTGCTTTTACAGCAACGCAAAGTTTTACTTCTTTTTTAACATATTTTCTGATTTGATTTAGATTATATTCAAGATTATCTTTATAAATGACTGCTTTAGTACAGCGTTCCATAATCCCCACCATTTACCCTTATAACGTATAATTATACAATTTATAGTAAATTTTCGGCAATATGTTATTGTAAAAAAAGCCTATAAATAATATAATTAACTATTAAATCAAAATGACAGAGAGTGTAAATCCAAAAATGAAAAGAATTAAAATCGTAATTTTAAGTTTAACATCAATTATTTTACTTGAATCTTGCGCAACAACAACAGTTGAATCACAAGCAAAAACTACATCAAATCATAAAACACCATCCAGAGAAATAGAAACAAAAAAAGAAACAGCAGAAGACCTTTTCATCAAATCCCTTGAAGGTATCACAATTTCAAAAGTTTCTTCACCAAAAGAAGTTTCAAAAGGAAGAAGCTTTTCTGAACCATTCGTTTTTTCAGTAAAAAAAGCTGACGGATCAGCCGCAGAAGGTTTTGCTTTAACACTAGAATATCCTGTTTCAAAATCAATAGAAGGAATTAATTTTGAAAAAATAGATTTTGTAACTGATTCAGAAGGAAATATTTATTTTACTCCTGCACAAACTTCTTTTGCAGCAAAAACAAAAGTAAATGTTTATCCAACTCCGATAAGTGACGATGCTTCCCTTCCAGAGAGACTTAAGCCATATACAGCATCTGCAGACTGGAAGGTAAAATCAGATATAGCTTCTAAGGGAGCAGTACTTTTTATCTGGGATTATAACGAAAAAGATCGTCCTGTAAATAATTCCTATAATATTCAGGCAGAATTCCGTGGTCGTGGAATTACAATGGTTGGAAACGGTCCTGTAAACGAAACATCTTACATTGGAAAACCTAAGGCACTTTATAAAGATACTTATGATATTATTGGTGGTACTCAGTATGGATATTTGATTTATGGTACAATCAAATTTGAGCAGCCAGTAACAGAAAATGAAGATGGAAGCGGATATTTCTGCCTTCTGAAAGCAGAAATTGAAGCCGTTAACATGAAAAACGGCAGTAAAATCTATACTTCGGTAATTACTTATGAATCAAAAGGCAAAAACTGGAACGAATGCGTTTCAAAAGGAAAAGATAAACTTTCACAGCTTGTTGTAGATGATTTAATTTACGGTTTATAACAGGTTAAGGATGGATATATGATTTATACAGATACAAGAGACAGCAGCGTAAAAGCAGATTTTAAAACTGCCGTAATGGGCGGAATGAATCAGGCAACAGGAGGACTTTATATTCCAGTTGAGTTTCCAAAACTTGATTCAAGTTTACTTAATAAAGATCCAGCTCCTTCTTTCCGTGATGTAGCATTTAATATGGCAAAACCATATGTAGAAGGCGAAATTCCAGATAATGATCTGGCTGCAATCATTGCAGATGCTTATCCTTTCCAGCCAAAAGTTGTTCCAGCTGATGCAATCTCTTATATCATGGAGCTTTTCCACGGTCCAACCTGTGCCTTTAAGGACTTTGGTGCCCGCTTTATGGCCCGCACAATGTCTTACTTCAACAGAAACGAAGACACTCCACTTCACATTTTAGTTGCAACTTCTGGTGATACTGGCTCTGCTGTAGGAAGCGCTTTCCACGGAGTTCCTGGCCTCGACGTTACAATTTTGTATCCGGATGGAAAAATCTCTCCTCTCCAGGAAAAACAGCTTTCTACCTTCACAGGAAACGTTCGTGCCCTCAAGGTAAAAGGTACTTTTGATGACTGCCAGAAGCTGGTAAAAACAGCCTTTACTGATAACGAGCTTCGCGGTAAACTCCGCCTTTCATCTGCAAACTCAATCAATATTGCACGTCTTTTGCCACAGAGCTTCTATTATATGTACAGCGCTTTGACTGTTCGCAACAGAAGTGCAATGGACAACAAGATTCAGGATCCTGCAATCATTATGGTTGTTCCAAGCGGAAACTTCGGAAACCTTACTTCTGGTCTGATTGCCCGCGAAATGGGTGCTCCAATTGCGGGCTTTGTTGCCGCAACTAACACAAATAAGACAATTCCGGACTGGATCGCAACCGGCGACTACAATGCCCGCCCTTCAGTTGAAACATATGCTAATGCTATGGACGTTGGTGCTCCAAGTAACTACGAACGCATTAAGGCTATGTACACTCTGGATCAGGTTCGCGAGCTTTTTGCATCTTACTGGCTTGATAACGAAGGAATTAAGGCAGCTATCCGTTCCTGCAACGATAAGACTGGCTACATCATTGATCCTCACGGAGCAATCGGCTGGCAGGCTTGGGATGATATCCGCAGCGGCGCAATGGAAGCTCTTATTGCAGGTCAGAAAAATGACTGGAATAAGCCTGGTCTTACACCAAACCTTCCAAAATGGGCCGGCGAAGTTGCCGCAAAGAAGGCTGTCGGCGTAATTCTCGAAACAGCGTCACCTGCAAAATTTGGTCAGATTGTAACTGATGCAATCGGTAAGGAAGCTCCTATGCCTGATCGGCTCGAAGCAGTTATGCGCCTTCCAGACAACGCTATTCCAATGGAAAATGATTATAATCAGTTTAAAGACTGGTTGATCGCTAATCTTTAATCTTTCATAGACTGGACAAAAAGTTCGTATAAATCACAGTCAAAGGTGATTCCCTTACGAACTTCCCAGTTTGTGCCCTTTCTGCGGTGCTCTGCAATTCCAAAGGGGCCGCGGAAATTCCACAGGGCAAATCCAAAATCAAGTTCATTTAATACAGAAAAGAAATCCTTATACCAGGCAAGAGCAGTTTCATTATCTACCTTGTCGTAACAGCCGCATTCACCAATATGAACGCTGGCGCCCGCTTCTGCAAGCTCTTTCCATGGCTTATAAAAATCAAAGAGGGCCTGGCGGCTCCACTCAACGCCATCACATTTCATTCCGGGCCATTTCGGATATTCCCAGTCATAAGAGCCATTGTTTTTCATCCATTCTGCCTGCCAGTGAGTAAGGCGCATAGGCATGTAACCGCGGCCGCTGAGAACTACACCAAGGTCTGTAAGTTCAGGGCAAGCCATGTGACCGCCACCAAGACCATCGCAGACAATAGTTCGCTCAGGGCTGATTTTTCTAATTTCACTGACTACCCGGCTCATAATTGCCTTGTGATTTTCCCGGGTAAGACCGTACTGGCCAGGGCTTGGAGGCTCGTTTAATAGGTCAAAGCTGAGCTGGTCTTTGGAATACGAAGAATAGCGCCGGGCAAAAAGCTTCCACAAATTTGTAAAGGCGTCCTGGGCAATTTTATCTGTCCAGAGGTTGTCGCGCTCCAGGTTATTTCCGTTAATGCAGTAGCCCGGGGCGCGGTGCACGTTCAAAGAACAGTGAAGTCCTCTAGAAATTATGGTATCAAGACAGCGGTCCAGTACCTTAAGCATCTTTTCATCCGGCTGATCATAATTAAAATCATGCAGAATATAGCGGTAATCTAAAGGAAGGCGGATAAAATTACAGCCCATATCAGCTATAAAATCGATATCATTTTCATCAATATGGATGCTTGCAGGATTTTTTGAACCTTCCTTACCGTCAGAAGAAAAGGTCCAGAGCATGTTAAAGCCGTACCACTTCATAGTGCACCTTTATTCAGTTGATTTTAACGAGAAATGAAACCGCGTTTTTCGAGCTCTTTCAGAATTATTTCTTCGATTTCTTCCGGAGTTTTTTCGTTTACATCAATAATCAGGTCGCAGAAGGCGTAGTCGTTGTTGTCGATGCCGTAAAATTCCTTGTAACGGCGGGTATCTTCGCTGTCGCGCATGGCAGTAAAATCTTTGATTTGCTGAAGGTCGCCGCCTTCGCGGTTGTAAACACGGCGGGCACGGGTGTCGTCGCTGGCAAGAAGATAAACCTTGAGGTCTGCTTCTTTCAGCATCCAGATTGCAAGGCGGCTGCCGAGAACGCAAGGCTCCGCAAGGGCCAGCTCTACCTGATGCTTATCTACGTATTTGTCGTATGAATCGTCGGTTTTTGCAGCTTCAATTACTTCCGGCAGAGTCATGCCTTTTTCGGCTGCCAGCTGGCGGAAGGTATAGTTAATAAGTGTAACTCCCAGAGTTTTTGCAAGCATGCCGCTCACAGTTGTATTTCCACAGCCAGATTTTCCGCTGATTGCTACTCTTAATTCTTTATTTAATTTCATAATTTCCTCCAGTTCGGTGGTTTCGATACACTCGCTTCGCGAGCACTCAACCACCGATAGAGCCGCCGGTGGTTAGAGTAGTACGGTGCTAAAGCACCTACCGTATCGAAACCACATCTTTATCACTCTACATTCTTTGACTGTTCCCGAATATTCTCCAAACTGTCCTTAGCCGTAATAACCATAGCACCTACCTCGGCAAACTGATTTTTGCTGCCGATAGTGTTTATTTCTCGGTTCATTTCCTGGCAGATAAAGTCCAGTTTTTTGCCCGGTGTCGGGTTGTTTGCCAATTCTGAACGCATTGCCTCAATATGGCTGTTTAAGCGTACAATTTCTTCATTGATTGTATATTTTACCAGCATTGCGGCCGTTTCTGTCATAATTCGGTTTTCGTCAGCCTTGTCTTCAAGCAATTCGCGGAACTTTGTTGTAATCTGTTCTTTGAACATTGATTCCATTTTTGGCTGCCATTCTGTAAAAAATTGTGCACATTTTGAAAGTTTTTCTAACTTTTCCTGCAGATCGCGCTTCATATTTTCGCCTTCGCGCTCGCGGTCTGCATTGAACTTCTCAAGTACAGAATCAAAAATCGGCTCAATCAAAGCCTTATATTTATCCATATCATAAGAGCGGTTAGAAACAATTACACCCGGCTGGCTCAAAATAAAGTCCAGAGCCGACTTAGAATCAGTTCCAAAACCAGAAGCCTTAATAACTTTTTTTACAGCCTCAGAATAAGCCTTTACAGCCCCCTCATCCACAGTAATATCAGGATTACTTTCCAGCTCCTTTACGCGGATATAAACATCAACCTTACCGCGGGCAACCTTTTCTGTAATCTTACCGCGGAAATAAGCTTCCAGTGGGTTGAG
>CAKUWD010000041.1 GCA_934699065.1 uncultured Treponema sp. | reverse complement strand
GCCAGTGTAATCAAAGCGCCTGTATAACCCGGCGCACGCTTAAGGGTAATAGTTTTTCCGTTAGTTTCTATTACTGTAGTTGTAGTCTGGTCTGCATTTGTAACACCATTTTTCATTAAAATTGTAGTTCCATCTGCAGCACCTTCTATCATAGCCTTAAGGTCTTGTATTGAATTAGAATCAAATACTATCTCTGTACCCGATGCAAGGCGAATCTGTGTATCGTAGAGGCGGCCATTGTATGTAAGATTTACATGAACATAATAAACATCATTAGAAACAGAAGCGGCGGCAAGGGTAATTGAGCTAGTTGTTGAAGTTGCAATTGTGTCGCCGTGGCAGGTTACATAAAGCTCCCACTGCAGATCTGCCGCCGGAACAGTGCTTGTTATATCAACCCCATTTCGTTTAATAACCGGCGCTACAGAAATCGTTTTTGCTACTCCAGGAGTAATTGTTGTATTAAAGTCTGCACTTCCATCAGCAGGAACAAATTCAACTGTATATTCATATTGATTAGAAACAATACCTGAACTCTGAGAAATTGCCGCCTCGCCACTTTGCAACATAACTCCATAAGCTGCATCCGAGAAGAATATGTAACCAGGAGCTGTCAAGTTGTAAGTGCCATAGCCGCTTGTAATTACTATTTTATCATCGCCAGAAGGCAAAACAACCGGAGTTACACCAATTCTTGCAGATGCAGCAAGAGCACCATTTACATGAACTGTTGAACCTGCACCGTTTGCAGAAAGTATTACATTTGCACTTCCATTATTATTGATAACAATGTTGCCCTTTACGTTTAGAGTTCCACCGCTTCCTGTTGTAGCAGCAAATTCAGACTTCAAGTCTACACCGCCGTTATTACCTGTAACTCTTGCATCTTCAAGATTACAAACTGCTGTAGTTGCCGCAAGATAGATTCCTGGTCCGCCGCATCCGCTGACTTCAGTTTTATTCAAAGTAAGATTACTGTTTTCATTTAGCTTAAGACCAATTCCACCAGAAGCTGTATTTCTGATAATCAAATTTCCAATTGTGACAGGTCTTGTATTATTTACTGTAAATGACTTAACATTGGCAAGTAGAGCACCAGGCTTCTTTTCAATCTCAACTTCATCTACATTCAATGAATCTTCAATTACTACATCTTCCTGTAAATCACCTTCAAGATAAATTGTAAACTTGCTTTCACGGCGGCGGCTAGGATCATTAATATCTGCAAATGCCTGTGCCATACTTGCCCAAGGAGCAGCTTCAGAACCATCTCCATTTACAGAAGAAGGATTAACATAAAGCACATTGTTTACAAAACGGAACTTAACTGTTCTTGTTGCAGAATCTTCATAGTTGGTAAGAGTTGCATAAGCTTCTACGCGGTAAGTATTCTGAGGCAGTTCAATTGTCTTTGCCTCTGTTGTTGAACCGCTTGCATATATAATTCCACTTCCTGTTGCTTCGTAAATCTTATAATGAACTGTAGCTCCACTAACCGGATTTCCAAGATGGTCCTGTTCCGGAGGGTAAATTGTAATTCGGCCTTTTTGAGAACCTTCATCAAAAGGAATTCCTGTCATTCCTCTTTCTGATATTTCTGAACCATTCTGATTTTTTATCACAGGCTTAACAAGTTTTGAAATTACAGTAGAAGCCTTTACTTTTGCAGAAAGTCCTGCGCTGTCTACTAATTCCAGCGTATATTCCTTATCAGCCGCAACAAACTGTTCACCTGTTTCAAAATAAACTGAGTTTCTTGTGTGGTCAAAATCTTTTGAATTAATTGCTACATAAGAAGAACCTCTAGTTCGGGAAAAATGCGAATCTTCAAAATTATAAATTGCATGGTTTATTCCATCTGACTCAACCGCAGTAGTAACCTGAACTGGATATCGTTTTCCATCAATAACAATCTCTGTTAAATCTTTATGACGAATTGCCACATCTTCTTCGTTAGGCATGTCAAAGGCAATTACAAAAGTTTGTCCGTTATTGTTCATTACTGTCGGATTCAGAATCTTTGGTGGGATTGTGTTACAGCTTAAATCTACAGAATACTTTTCAAAGTTTCGGCCACTCATTGGTTCATAAAGATCAATTGTTGCCTTAATACTCTGCCCTTCGTCTGAAGCAATCAGAAAATTCTGGGGCATTGTAAGTTTGATTGTTGTATCGTCGAGTTGTTCAATTTGTACGGAATCTCTGTTTATTTCCGGATTAAGTTCATCGAATGTAACAGATGGAACAAGGTTGTAGCGTTTTGGATTTCGCATGAAGAACTGGATTTCTGCATCTTCTTCGGAAGAAATACAAAGCCTGTTATATAAATCATAATAATAGTTTACGCTGATTTCATGATTATCGATAGCAGCTGTTTCAGTATACATTTCCATAAAATCTGAAACATCATTATCAAATAACTGGCAAGAGATTATGAAGATACTAAAAATAAAGAGTACTATAACAGATAGTGTTAAATATGCTCTTCTCCGCAACATAACACTTAATTATACTGTACATTTTATTACATTGCAATAAATTACATTATACGCGAAAGCACGTAAACAAATGCACTGTTCCAGTAAATTGCAACTTCATTTGTACTGTAGCTTGGGGTTGCATCTGCATAACACTTAAGCGGAGGCTGTCCTGCAAGATGCTGTTTTGCATAAGCATCAATAAGTCCAGAACAAGGACCGCCAGCAAGCATACCAGGATAAACTTTTTTGCTGGCCCCGGTAGGTCTGTGATGAGGATTAACCGGACTCTTTGTTCCTTCTCCCGTGATGTAACAGTAATTCAACGGATTACATCCGAGAATATAGTCTATCTGGGCTTTTGCAGCTTTTTTGAAGTCTTCGCGGCCGGTGAGGTCATAAGCCATAAGGAGAACGTGAGCGAGATCACAGATTGCGCCATTACTTCCCCACATAACAAACTTTGTACAATAGCGGAAAGCTGATGCATTTACCGTCTCCAAATATCTTTCAGCCTGGGCAATTATGCCGCTGTGGATTTCTGCAAGGAGGTCTGCTGAAAGAGCAGCTTCATCTTTTGCAGCAACTTCAAGAAGAATCTCTGTACCATAGCCAGAAACAAAAGGCCAGCCAAAATCTTCCTGCCAGCCGCTGTTCCATGGATGCTTTGGATCAGGCTTGTCATGTTTTTTATCTTCCCTATATTTAAGCGCCTGGTTAAGATAATTTTTTTCTCCTGTAGCAGCAAAAAGAGAACAGAGGGCAAAATAACGTTCATCGCGAACATCGCGGTCGCCATAGCCTCCGGTTGTAATTTCCGGTGGATTTATATAAAGCTCATCATCATGTGAAAAAAGATAATTCTGAGCTTTTACGGCAGCATCAAGAAGTGCTTTAGCAAAGGCTTCATCTTGCGCCGGGCCAGCCTCCTGGAAAAAGCCTGCCGCATAAGCAAGACAACCTGCAAAATCTGCAGTAGCCGCTGTTGAAACAGGAGAAAGAACTAACTGATCTTTTTCATCCTGAGGCATTATAAATGGACAGAAATGATAGCAGGAAATCTTATGATAAACTGCCCCATCTTCTCTCTGCATCTGAAGCATCCACTCAAGCTCAAAGCGAACTTCACCAAGAAGATCAAATTTACTGAAATGTTTTGGACATTTTTTATAAGCAAGCAGCAGATCCATTACGGTTTTTGCACCGGCTACTACATAACGACCATAGTCTCCGGCATCGTGCCAGCCACCCTGAACATTTTTCTTTTCGCCGCTTCCATAAACTTCTGCAATTCCTGTATGGCAGATACCCTGACCACAGCGTGAATCTGTAAAATATTTGAGAGTTGAAAGAGCCACTCCATCGTATACATCATCAGAAATTTTAAAATCAAAGCTGCGTTTTGAACCTACAGTAATGTAATAATCCCCGGCTGTCTGAAGGCTCGAAAAATCTCCTGTAAAATAGCCGCCACCTGATTCTTCATCATCTGGAGCCGCAAGGAGTTCGCCTGTAAAAACGGTTTCGCCTGCTGCAGCTTTATCTGATTTTTTGCATACAGAAAATTCTTTAATGTCCCCTTTTTCTGCAGCGCTTATAAATACAGTTTTACTGTCGAGCAGCTGATATCCAATTTGATTAATAAAAATTTCTGACTCTTTCATACGATAACGTTATAGTCAAAATCAGGCAAAAAGAATTGAATAAATGTCTATGCTAATAGTAGATTGTGTCATTGTGTGAGGCCACAGAATACTTGTGTTAATGGATAATTTAAGCTTTCTTTCTTTCCATCTTTCGAAATTAAATTGATTTTAACAAAACTGCCGGCAACTTCTTTTGCAGCTACAGTTCCATAGAAAGAAGCAACCATTTCTAAATATTCTTCTTCTGTCATTTCTTCATTATTAAAAACAGGAGCCAGGAATAAATCTAAAATCATTCGGGTCTGTTCATCTGCAGAAGTATAAAAATCTTCCAGGCTTTTTCGAGTAATTACTGCACTCAACTTTCCTTTTTCACATTTTGCAATACCAGATGTAAAAATATAAGAAGTCTGTTTTTTGTCGCTCATTGTAATTGAAACAGCTCCGCCATTTTTCTGATTAATTTTTACATCTGAAAAACCTGCTTTTGCAAGCTCGTAAGAAACTTCCTCAGTATCAATAAGATTTTCTGACTCGCCACCCATTCCGGCTGCACTGCTTATCATCTTGGAAAATGCTTCGCCCGCGCCGCCATCAAACTTAATTGTTACGCTGTTATCCGATTGAACTGCCAGTGTAACTTCGGTTGTACAGGAAATAAAAAAAAGTGAAAAAAGTACAAAAAATGCTGTTCTCCCAAATTTTGAAACAAGTTCAGCATGACGTCTTTTTTCAAATTTTTGATGATTTCTTCTATAATTCATAATCATTTAAACAAACTTCCCAGTCCAAGAGTTACCCTTACACCTGTAAAAAACACAAGACCAGATGCAATTGAATCAGTAAAAGAAAGTGCTGAATTATCCGGCTTATTAAAAATTGTATAGCTTATATCCTGAACAACCTGAAACTTTGCCTTTGAAATTTCCAGAGCTGGAGTTGCAAAAGAAAAGCCGATTATTCCAGGAAAAACCGAAGGCTTGATTTCATCATCTGTTCCTATCAACTTTGCTTTACCAAATGAAATTACAGGGCCGGCATAAAATCTGAAATAATCATTTATAGTTGCCGTAAAAAGAATCGGCATCTGGAAAATTCCGACTCCATGATTGTAACGGAAACATAATCCTATACCAGGTTCCAGAAACCATTTTGCATAACGGATATTTGTATGCAAATCAATTCCACGCCACTGAATCATAAAAGCATTCGGTGCAAAAAGAGACCAGTCGCAGAAAAGAGATGCATCGGCAACTAGTACATCCAGTCCTTCTGCATCAGGATTATAAAAACTGCTGCCTTTTATGTTTACATTATTTTTTGCAACAGAAGGCTTTTTTTCTTCTCCATCTGTTTCATCGATAAAATCTTCTTCTTCGAAATCATCTGAACTGCTGCCGGATTTATTCTTTCCAGATGGCAAAAACTGTCCGCAGGCAACATATTTTGGTTTCCAGTAATCCTGTTTAAGAGAAGAAATAATAACACCAGTATTTGGACCATCACTGATTGCAGAAATAAACTGATTGTTTCCTATATAAATACCTACATGTGTGATTGGCGCTGTATTATTTGTTTTGAAAAATAAAAGATCGCCGACTTCTTTATCTTTATCCGGTACAATCCGGCAATAATTGTAAATTGCCTTTGCTGTACGTGGCAGCTGTTTTTTGAGCGCTTCCCGCGAACAGTAATAAACAAGGCCGGAACAATCGAACTTATCCGGACCAACTGCTCCAAGAACATAAGGTGAACCTACATATTTTTTTGATTCTGCTACAAATTTTTCGCGCAAAACCTGAGCTTCGGCAGGGCTTGTATCTTCTGCACAAAGCTTTACGCAGCATACGCAGAAAACCAGCAGCATAAGTGAAAGAGTTTTTTTTGCAGCTGCCCGCGCACTTTTATCCATAATAACCGTCTTAATTTCATCAAAAATCTTCATAATTATATTGTCGTACTTTTTTCTATAAACATAAAGGTCAGCTTTTCAATAGTTTTTGCGTTACATGAAATTCGGGTGTAAAATATAAATTATGGCAGACATTAATAATATTCCATGGAAGTATCTTGAAGATTTCAGGGGCACAGACTTTACAGGCGAATGGCCTACATTCCCGGAGCTTGTACGTATTCAGGCAAAGCGCAACGGTGACAGACCTTGTTTTACAGCTTTTGATGGACCGGATGATTCTAAGCGCTCTCTAACCTACAATGAGGTTCTGGTAAATGTTCAGGAACTCGCAAACTGGCTTATGGCAAACGGGCTTAAAAAAGGTGACCGTGTTGCTGTTATGGGAAAGAACTCTCCGGAATGGGCTACTGCTTACCTTGCAGCCCTTTTTGCAAGCGGAATTGTAGTTCCGATTGATAACGGACTCCATGAACCGGAAGTCATAAACATTGTAAAAACGGCTGAACCAGTTTTTGTTTTCTGCGACGATGAAAAGGCTGAAATCTACACAAAGAATTTTCCAAACCTTAAAGTTTATTCTATAAATCCGGAAGCTGGTGAACGCTTTATTTATAATCTCAAAGCAGAAGCTCTTGCTGACGACAAAAAGAACGAACCTTGCACAGAATATGATACTGCTGCTATTCTTTTTACCTCCGGTACAACGGGTAAACCAAAGGGTGTAATGCTTTCTCACAGAAACCTTATGTCTGATGGTTTTATTGCTCAGCGCCATTTTAATCACTACAACACAGATGTTTTTTATGCCCTGCTTCCTATTCATCATGCTTACACAATGCAGGCGGCCTTTATTAATCCGCTTATGACTGGTGCTTCTATTGTTTTTGGAAAGAGCATGGCTGTTTCAAAGCTCCTTCGCGAACTCAAAGAAGGAAAAATTACCGTTATGCTTGGTGTTCCTCTTCTATATAACAAGCTGCTTTCGGGCATCAGAAAAGGAATTAAAGCTAAAGGACCTGTTGTTGCTGGTATTCTTGGTTTTATAAGCTGGCTTTCTTTCTTTATTAAAAAAGTTTTCCATGTAAATCCTGGAAAGAGATTTTTTAAACCGGTTCTGGAACAGGCAAGTATTTATACTCTGCGTGTTGCAATTTCTGGTGGTGGTCCGCTTGCCGCAAGTGTATGCCGTCAGTATAACTCTATGGGTATTGATTTTATTCAGGGGTACGGTCTCACAGAAACCTCTCCGATTATAGCACTGAACCCGGTTGAGCATTTTAAGATTGAAAGTGTCGGCCGTTCTTTTGCTCCTTATGAAGAAATTAAAATTCTCAATCCGGAAAAAGTAATCACAAAGAAAGGAATTGAAGAAGTTGGCGAAATTGCTGTAAAAGGCCCGATGGTTATGCAGGGCTACTATAATATGCCGGAAGAAACAAAGGCTGTATTTACAGAAGACGGCTTCTTTAAAACCGGAGACCTTGGCAGCATAGACAAGGAAGGCTACATCAAACTTTGCGGTCGTGCAAAAAATCTGATTGTAACAAGCGGCGGAAAAAATGTTTATCCTGAAGAGATTGAAGATGCATTCCAGCTCTACGATGAAATTCAGCAGATTACAGTCCGCGGCTATTATGCAGATGAAGAAAAAACTTCTGAAGAAATTGAAGCTTTAATTTATCCTAGTGATGATCTTTATAAAACTCTTGGTGTTGAGCGCAATAATGAATTTGTTCAGGATGAAGTTTACGATTCCATCAAAAAAATTGTGAGCAAGGTGAATAAGAATTTCCAGGCTTATTCCCAGATTTCAAAAATCACCCTGCTCAAAGAGCCGCTCGAAATGACGACTTCACAAAAAGTAAAACGAAATTTTGTAGCTAAGATTTACGAATTATCTCATTCGTAAATAATTTCTTATCTCAGAGGCAAATGCTGTCATTGCATCCTTGTCTCTCTGGAAGGCGGCTAATGCAGGATCTGACATTACTCCTGCGTTTGCCGCTGCCCAGTATCTTAAATCATCTGCCTGTCTATCAAAACATTCCGCATGATAATGAACTGGTGCCAGCTTTGTTTTATTCGAAAGCTTTGACTGAACATCAAGCTCTGTAAGATTCTTCAAATATTTTTCTGCATTGAAATTATTAGAAATCAAAACACAACTTAACTGCGGTGCAATTAAACCATGATTAACTTTTGGCTTTCTCTTTGGGAAATAAACTGATTCAAAATTGCGGACAACTTCATAGTCAAAATTTCTATGTTCAGAAAGAAGAGCAAAATAAACTGCAATCTGTTTACTCTTTGCAAAGTAAAATAAATCCTGATTTTTTCCGTTATACCATTCCGGATGAGTTTTTCCGTCTTTCGGCATTGCCTTTAATTCGTCGAGAACTTTTCTGAGAGTAAGACCTTCGTTATCCAGTCTTTCATCAAGCAGAGTATTAAAATCTCTTTCGGTTTTCAATAATTCAATAAATTTTTCATAAGCGGGAAGCCCGCCAAAAGATTCAATCATACAACCTGTAAGTGCAAGAAGGATTCTGTCATCGCCACCATTTGCAAAGAAAGGGCTGAACACATGAGACTTTGTAACTTCCAGATATTTTTGAAATGAATTATATCCGTTTTCGATATTGTATCCGAGTTCATTTGCTAGAGAAGTTTCAAAAGCAATTTCAAAATAATCGAGAAGGATTGGCATGTATTTTTTATTTCTTAAAGAACGGGGAATTCTTTCAAGCAGTTTTGAAGGAATATCATGAGCACTGCTTGCAATAGAATCTGCAATTTCACCTTTCCATGAGAAAAGCATATCGTATTTTTTATTGAGAATATCAATATCTGCATCATCTTCTGCTATCTTGTCGAAAGAAAAGATTACCTCATCGAGCTGTGGAGCCTGCTCCTGAATGAGCGCACAAAGGTTATCTGAAAGTCCGTAGAATGCAATTCTGACTGTACGGTCATTAATTTTTTTCTGAACTACTGCCCTTATAATAAAAATTCCACTGATAATGACAAGCAGGGCCAGGGCTGCAATAATTGTTATTATTGTAGATTTTTTGAGTTTTAAAGGCTTTTTCAGCTCTTTATTTTTTGCTTTTGATTTTTTTGTTGCTTTCTTTCCCATAATAAAATTATCGGCTTTTAATTTTAGTTTATTAAATTTCTTCAAAATGCTATTATACTGCCCGATATGGCTGAATGTTTTTACAAAGACGGTCTCCACTTTGAGTGCCAGAGATGTTCTTACTGCTGCGGGCACTCTCCGGGATTTGTGTATCTTTCTAAACGCGATTTAAAGACTCTTTGTGATCACTTTAAAATGAGTGTTGCTGATTTTGTTACAAAGTATTGCAGGTGGGCCGACTATTATTATGGAACTCAGGTTTTGTCCCTGCAGGAAAAGAAAAACTACGACTGCATTTTGTGGGACAATGGCTGTTCGGCTTACCAGGCCCGCCCAATTCAGTGTTCAACCTACCCTTTCTGGTCATGGATGGTTGCTGATAAAAAGACCTGGGATGAATGTGCGGCAGAGTGCCCCGGAATGAATAAGGGACGTGTCTGGCCTTATGAAGAAATTGAGAAAAACAAAAAAGCCTATGTCGAAAACGAACCTCTTCACAGAGAAGAGGTAGAAGCCTTAATTGCTGCCGAGAAAAAGAGTGTTTAACGGCGCTGCAAGGCGAGCTGAATCAGACCATCTTGCAGCAGAAAAATCTATTCTCAGGCCGTCCTTTCCCTTTGTGAGGGCTTCCGGAATTTCAAAAATCTTAAAGAACTTTTCTTCCGAACCATCGCAGGAAAGAATGTAATCTGCAATAAGAGTGTCTGTTTCGGCTGCCTTGATGATAATTCGCTTGCCATTGTCTTCGCGGAGGAAGTTACACTGAAGGAAGTTTTTCTTATCCGGCATAACCTTACAGATATAAGAGAAACTGCCCTTATCCTTTGCGTAGCGGGTAAGTTCGCCGGCATTACCGACAGAACCGGAGCCTGTTTCCTGCATGTATGGAGCGGTTGTCTCGTTGCCTTCTGTCTGGGCGCCGTAGCCTACACCGATTCCTTCAATAAATGTATATTTTGCAAGTTCTTTTTCGGCTTCGTTAGCTTCTGTCTGCTTTGGAAGATCTGTAACGTAATGCCAGTAAATACCATAGCGCTGATTGTTGATAAGGTAGTAGGGCGAGAACTTGAGTTCACCGTCTTCACGGTGGTTGAGTCTGTCCTCACGCTGGCTGGACGTATCTTCACGGTGGTTGAGTAGTCCGGAGGACGTATCGAAACCACCGTCGTCCGACTCAGAAGCGCGATGGTTGAGCCCGTCGAAACCACCATCATTCAACTCAATATCCCTCAAAACAAAATTCAAAGTGCCAGGCTCGCGCTCAAAGTGCGAGTTGATATCTGCAAGGAAAGCCGTGCTGCTGTCTGCATTTTTGATTTTGATGTATTCCGGAGCGAGGGGCTTAAGGTTGTTTGTTCCGCCGTAGTTGCCGTTGAGAGGGATTTCGATTCCACGGATAATCTTGTTTGCGCAGACATCGCACTGAACCCCGACCTGGCGCAGCTTCATTTTATCGTCGCGGCCGAGTTCTGCGGCAAGAACAACCGGGCCGTACTTAAAGGCAGCGGCATTCGGGTTATCCGGCAGAGTATAAGCTCTGATTTCCATTGGAAGAGTCAGGGTAAGGGTGTCGCCTGTCTGCCACTTTCTGTTGATGAGGAGGTAGCCGTTATTTTCTGAGAAATCATCGTCAGTCGCCTCAGAGTTGTTTATCAAAAGTGTTGGCGCAGCGCAGCACCATTCCGGAATGCGCAGGGCCAGAGTGAAATCAAATACTGCGCAGGCTGTGTCGCTGGCATCTGCGGCCTCCCCGCCTTCCAGAGCCTCTACAGTAAAGGTCACCGCCTCCCCCATAGGGATATCTGATTTCTGGCTAAGCTTTATGCCGAGAGCCTTCCAGTTTACAGTCGAACTGAAATACTGGTTCACAAAGAGCAGTGGCTTTCCGCCCTCATTTCCATCATAAAAATAGATACTGTCGCCAAGCTTGGTAAAGTTTTCGAGGCCGGTTCCCGTACAGCACCAGAAGTAGTTTTTATTTACATCGGGATTGCAGTAGGTTTTAAAACAGCCGGTAGCCATAGGCTGGAAGTAAGTTGTCATTCCGGTCTCGCAGTTTACCGAAGCCAGAATTGAGTTGATAAAGGTGTTTTCATAATAGTCTGCGTACTTGCGCTCGCCGGTCAACATAAAAAGGGCACGGGTAAGCTTAAGCATATTGTGAACGTTACAGGTTTCGCAGTTTGTATTACTTCGCTCAGCATCAAGAATATCATCCTTTCCAAAATGCTCGCACTCGCTGTTACCGCCGGTAATATAAGTGTGATGCTGAGTAACCAGATTCCAGAAGGCCTTGCAGTATTCAAGATACTGCTTCTGCTCTGCTTCAGATGCAGGATCGCCTTCTTCCTTCAAAATGAGACAGCGATTAACCGCGCCGACAAACTTTGGAATAGTTGTGTTTGCGTGGCGGTTGTTCAGAATATTGGCATCTTTTCCTTTTACTGCCGGCGCCGTCAAAATCTCCTTAAAAAGATATTCTTCATCAAAGGTATGGGCTACTTTCATAAAGTGATCTGCCTGCGCGTAGCCGGCCGCCTTGGCGCATTTATAAAGCTCATAAAGACAGTCGTTCATTCCGCCGTATTCAACAGAGAGTACGCGCTTTCTTGTTTCCTCGTCCCAGCGGGAAGTTCGCTCGTACATCCATTCGCCAAGCTTTTCGGCAATGTCCAGGGCCTGCTCAGCCGTCCGTCCACCCGCAAGCTTCGCCGTCTCCACAAGGCCGTTCATAATCTTATGCATTGTGTACCAGGGCACCCAGGTATCTGCCTGATTTCCTTCTTCAAGCTTATCAAACTGAAGCTCAGGCTTTGCAGGGTCTGCCATTGTGGCACCAAAGATAAAGCCCGGCTTGCAGCGGTCGTCGCGGCCACTTGCTGCCTGACACTCTGCAAGGCCATTAATCAGCAATGTAAGACGTTCGCGCAGAGTCAAGCCATCTCGCCCCTTGCAGTCCCCATAACCGCCCGCAATTCCCTGAGCCGCCGCCGCAAGATAGTGCCCCAAAGTATGCCCGCCGATTCTGGTATTTTCCCAGCCGCTATAGGGAGCTTTTGCCTTATTCGGCAACCCCGCCGTGAGCCGGAAATTATACAAAAGCCGGTCAACGTCAAAGGTGTTGAGAAAATCTACATCCTTTTGAGTCACATCAAGAAAATATTCGTCTTCAAGCTTTACATCAGCCAGACTGAAGGCCTTTATATTAGTTAAACGTTTAACTTCTGAAGCAAAATTTTTACTCATTTGTATTTCTCCTTGGTCACCTTTCGGCTGGCTGCAGGCAGTAAAACCGGAGGCCATCAAAATCACTAGCCCGCCAGTTATCACAAGCGCATTTGCAGCAATAATTATACTATGCTTTTTTGGGGATTTCATCAGTTTGTTTTTATATACTATATTGTTTCAGCCAGGTTAGACAATCATGTTTTTTACTCAGAAACAGTTTTTTATAGAGATTTTCCACAATTTTGTGTTAATATTCAATATTGAGTGAATCAGAAAATTTTTCAAAATAACTGAACAGAATTATAAAAACTGAGGTATTAAAATGGGTTTATCAATAGGAGATGTTGAAAAGATAACCGGAATATCCAAAGACCGTTTAAGGTACTATGAAGAAAAACAGCTTATCACTCCTGTCAGATGTGCTGATAACTCTTATCGCGAATATGATAACGAAGAAGTATTGAAACTGCTTGGTATTCAGTTGTACAGATCGATGGACCTGGGTGTTAAGGAAATCCAGCAGATTCAAGACTCAGACACAATCAAGGGAATATACAATGTATTTAAGAAACGTCAGAAGGAACTGCAAATCCAGGTGGCCGAATTACAAAAACAAAAAGACAGTGTGTTAAGAGGTATAAAAGACTGTGAAAAAATAAGCAGCTATCTCGGAAAATATACAATTAAGAATGTAAAACCATTAAAACTCATTGATAAGATAGACGATTTAGTCAGCACAGAAACGGGGGCAAAGTTCAAGACAGAATCTGATGAGCAGATGATAATAATCAGAAGCATGGTAAGACGAATTGAATTAACTCCCGAAGGCATTGGCGAAAATGCAGTTTTTGTGGCAGAAGAGTCTGAAGAAAAAGAGATTGAATGCGTTTACACTGTGGTAAGAGACAGTGCCTCTTATGATCCTCTGATGGATGAATATGCTAAGTGTATGAAGTGGGTTGCAGAGAACAATATTAAGTTAGGCAGATACTGCTATATAAAACCACTGCTCGTATCTCATCTGGGAAAATGCGCCGAGAGTTTTCTGGAAGTTTTTGCACCAGTCATAAAATCATAAAATTACGCTTGACCCTGGTACGATACCATACTTTATGCTTTACGGTATAAGAACATAAAGAAAGAGGTATTTATCATGGAAGCAAGTAAAAAAAATCTGTGCTTTTTCGCTATCCTCACATACGTGGGCTTCTATATTGCCCTGGGCTTATGTCTGCTGATAGTAGCGTTCGGCGTGCCAATGGAGAGCATGTCAAATTATGCACCGTTAGTCATATCATGGGTGTCTTTGGTCGTATTGATGATCTGGGCAAAACGCCTGCTTAAGGATTCATCCAGAAAAGAATTTCTAAAAGGTTTATTTGCCGAGAAGCTGAGAATCAAATGGATTTTAATCTCAATCATTATTCCGTCCCTTATATTTGCAATTACTGTTATTGTTCTTGGTACGGTTAATCATAAAAGCATAGGAGAATTGATTAATCAGGATTATGCATCCTACCCGCTGCTGTTTATTTTACAGCTGCTCATGGGTCCCACAGCAGAAGAACCCGGATGGAGAGGATATTTCTTTACGGAGGTATCAGCTAAGAAAGGGATTCTTAAAGGTTCTGTGATTACAGGCCTTGTCTGGGGATTTTGGCATACGCCGCTCTGGTTAATGGAAGGCTTATCTCCATTGTATCTGATAGTTTATGCCGTTTCCTTTATGGGGGCTATCATAGGTATAAGCATTATTATGGGATACATTTTCAGAAAGCACAGAAATCTGATTTACTGCACTATCATCCATTTGCTCTTTAACTTTCTGAATGCTCTCCTTATTATTGATAATAATCAGAACAGTCTGATTTTTGGCCTGGTGATTTATGCAGTCCTCTATCTGCTTACTGCGGGAATAATGATTTTTATCAACAGAAGCAGATCAGAAGGTCGGCATAACGATGGCAGGTCGGCAAGCACAGCAGGAAGATGACAGGGCCATCTATTAAATCTTTTTTTTCATATAAAGATAGCGCAGCCAGGCGGTGAGGCCGCTTAAGAACCAGACGATTCCGACCGACCACCAGCAGCCCCAGACGCCGATTGCCGCAACTGCGCACAAGGCCACCGGCACAACAAAGCGGCCAACAACTTCAGTTATGCCGTTAATCAAGGCAAAGGTTGCGTCGCCGATTCCGTTGAGAACTCCGCGCACAACATAAATCACGCCAAGGAAAATGTAGAACCAGCTGGTAATTCGCAAGGCTCGGGCGCCCATCTCAATTACCTCAGGCTCCTTTACAAAAAGGCGGGTAATCGGGCTGCCAAAAATCTGAATCAGCGGAATCATGAGAACGGTGAAAATCGCCATCATAATCATACTCTTGCGGTAGCCTTCGATAATGCGGTCGTGTTTCTTGGCTCCGTAGTTCTGGCCAGTGTAAGTTGAAAGAGCCGTTCCCAAAGTTCCGTAAGGCTGGTGAATCAGCTGCTCAACACGGCTGGTCGCAGTAAAAGCTGCAACCGCAACCGGACCAAAAGAGTTTACAACGCGCTGAAGGGCCATGCAGGAAATCGCAATAAGCGAGAACTGCAATGAAAGCGGCACACCAAGCTTGATACAGCGGCCAAGAATCACAGGATTCACACGCCAGTCGCCGCGGCTCATCTTAAAATACGAATTAGTCTTAAATGCAAAAACAAGGCAGAGAATACCGCAGACCATGTTGGAAATCAAGGTTGCAATACCCGCCCCCCAAACGCCAAGCTTAAGATTGTAAACAAAAATCACATCCAGCACGCCGTTAAGAATACAGGAGAAAATCAAAAAATAAAGAGGAGTTTTAGAATCACCCAGCGCGCGCAGCATGGAAGAAGCAAAATTGTAAACCGAAATCATCACCATGCAGACGCACATAATCTGCATATAGGCCTTTGAATCAGCCATGATAGAATCCGGAGTGTTGAGAAGGCGCAGAATCGGACCGGCCGTAAAAAAGGCAATCGCACCAATCGTAGTCGGAATCACCAGCATGATATAGGCAGTGTTTGCAATACAGTTTTTTACCTTGTCGGTATTACCCTCACCAAAAAAGTGAGAAGTAACAATTCCGCCACCCGCGCCAATTCCGTTACAAAGCGCAAAAAAGAAAAAGGTAATCGAGCCGGTCGCACCAATCGCCGCCAGAGCCTGGGCCCCCACAAACTGACCAACAATCACCGAATCCACAAGATTATAAAGCTGCTGAAAAATATTCCCAATCAGCATCGGCACCGAAAAAGCCAGCAGCAGACGGACAGGACTGCCTTCCGTCATGTTAACAGTATTATCTCTCATACTGATGACGATTATAACGAGCCGCCGTGGCTTGGAATTGTATGATTATATCAAAAAATATGTAATAAATGAGGGGGGGGAGGAGAAGAAGGCTCCCCTTAGTATTGTTGTATAATCAATTACAAAGCAGATTACATATAAAAATGGCAACAAATTAAGTTTATATGTAATTTATTGAAAATATTTCTGTTCATATTCGATTTTAACTTCGATTTTCCGTCAAAATTACATATTTAAATCTGATTTATTGTTAATTATATGTAATTTGTACTTCGAATATTTATTTCTTGCAGAAAATTACATATTAACTCGAGGTAAGCGGCATTTTATATGTAATTTTAACATCAACTTATAAAAACAGGTCTTGCGAGCAAGGGGGAGACTTCCCCCACCTACACCTCCAGCATATCAGACACCGAAGACTGATTGCGGATTTTTTCTTTTACGCGGTCCATGCAGGCAAGCACATCCTCTTTTGGGATTGTACAGAAAAGCGAAACGATGTAGGTATCCAGCTGCTTGCCTTCTACCCGCTGCAGGATTTCAATTGCTTCTTCGTGAGACTTTCCCGGCTTATAAGAGCGGGCCATGGTGATTGCAGAATAGGTGTCGGCAACGGAAATTATGCGGGCGGCAAAAGGAATCTTGTCGCCGGGAATGCCAAAATAGCCGGAGCCGTCAATGCGCTCGTGGTGATACAAAATCCATTCTTTAATGAGCTCAAATGATTTTAGCGGACGGAGAATCTGCACGGAGATTTCCGGGTGGCGGCGCATTACATTCCATTCATCAGGATTAAGGGCCGCAGGCTTGTTGAGAATTGCTTCGGGTACGCCGAGTTTTCCCACATCGTGAAAGAGCGCCGCGTACTTAAGATTTTCTTCATTTATTCTGCGCCTAAAACCGGCCGGCAGATTATTGTAAATCAAAAGCGAGAGCTCCTGAACATGAAGACTGTGACCATTAAGGTTCGGGTCGCGGGCTTCTACTATTCCAATCAGGGTTTCGGAAATAGCAAAGGCTGAAGTTCTGATTTCTTTTGAAAGCGTAAAAATCCAAAGCAGCAC
>CAKUWD010000040.1 GCA_934699065.1 uncultured Treponema sp. | reverse complement strand
GGCCAAGTCAGTATGATGCTGTATTTATGGATATTCAGATGCCTCAGCTGAACGGTCTGGATGCAACCCGCCAGATCCGCCTGCTTGAAAATCCTTATGCTGCAGGAATCCCGATTATTGCAATGACAGCCGACGCCTTTTCCGAAAACGTGGCAGAATGTCTTGAGGCCGGCATGAACGGCCACATTGCAAAGCCAATTGACATAAAGCAGGTAATCAAAGAGCTCAAAAAAATACACGAATCCAAGCCTGATTTTTATAAGGATGAATAAATGAAAAAGACAACACTTCCTATTTTAGCATTATCATTGTTTACCGGTATCTTTCTTTCCTGTAATAAAAAAACGGCCGCAGAAAAGGCCTTTAAGCCCCGCCTTGCCACAGACACAAAGTGCCAGATTAACATTGCAGGAAACTACAAAAATTTTGAGGCACTGGAAGCTGAGTTTGACCGCTTTAATGAATTTTACCCGGATGTTGAGTTAAGCTTTTCATTTCTTGACAGCTACAATTCTACAATAAAATCGGCACTGGCAGGAGAATCTGCTCCCGATATTTACATGACCTTTCAGTGGATGCTGGACAGACCAGAGTACAAGGAGCTTTTTGCCTCTGCACAGGATATGTCCGATGAAAAAGCCCTGGGCTTTAATCTTTCCACAATCAGAAGTGAGCTTATTGAACACACGGCAGACGGCAGAACTCCCATGGTTCCAGTTCTTTCCGGTTCATACGGAATGATGGTAAACGAAGATATTTTCAAAAAAGAAGGGATTGAGCTTCCTCAAACTTACTCAGCTCTTGTTACAGCCTGCACCAAGCTGAAAGCCGCCGGGTACAAAAGTCCGATTATGGTTTATGCTGACAATTTTATGGGGCTTCCTCTGATTTATTCTTATTTCTGTAAATCTCTTGAGAATAATCCTGAGGCTGTTGCAATGCTCAATCAGCTTACCCCTGAGGCCGGACAATACTTAAAGCCTGCGCTGGAATGGGCACAAAGCTTTATGGAAGAGGGACTTATTGATCTTGACCAGTGCCGTACCCTTAAAAATAAATACAATGAAGTAATCATGACTTTTTTTGAAGGAAACATTCCAATAATGCTCTGTGATACAGACATAGTTTCAGGAACCTTAAAAAGGGAAGCTCAGTCACAGGCTTTTATAAATAATCCTTTTAAATACAGCTTCCGCATTTTTCCGGCCACGGATCAGAACAGTTATTTTGTAAACAATGTTTCTGTAGGATTTTCTGTAAACAAAAATTCTAAAAATCTTGATATGGCGGATGAATTCATGCGTTTTCTTGTAAGAACAGAGGAACTCAACAATCTTGCAAAAATCAAGCGTCTTATTACTGTTTCAAAAGATTATTCCTTTGACGAAGTTTTTGCCCAACTGAGTAAGTCTACCCCAATCTATCTTGGAGAGCTGGGACTTATTGACAATGCAATTGCCCAGATGCGCACCGCTGTTCAGCAGGTTATGATTGGAAAAATGACTGTTGAGCAGGCAGCGGATAATTACGGCAGCTTCAAGTAGAAAAGAAAATGCCGTCTAGTCGGATTTTTTTTCCAGCAGCATTTCGGCATCTGCCCTGCCCTGGCGGGCTTCGAGTGTAGAATACGAATTAACTCCGTCTACGACGTTTTGCGCAGACGGAGTTTTTTTTGTGGAAGATTTCTTTTTAAGAGCCTGCTGAAGCGCCCATGAAGATGAACGGTTCATAAGGCTGTAGTATTCTTTGTCGTCCATGTTTTAAAATGGTGATTTCGATACACTCGCTTCGCGAGCACTCAATCACCAGCATTACCGGTGGTTGAGTGATGCGAAGCATCGTATCGAAACCTTATATATTGAAAATCCGTTAAAAAACGAGCCGAAAGGGTCGTTTTAGGATTTACCACATTAGGCAGGCGTATATACTACCGCGAGAATCTTAGCCTTATTCTCACCGTGTGAATGTACATGATGCGCAACAATCGACTCATAATAAATCGAATCGCCCTGCTTGAGCTCGTACTTGTCCTTGCCATAGATGATTTCTACTTCGCCTTCGAGAACGTAGATGAATTCTTCGCCTTCGTGAGTTGAAGTTTTGATCTCTTCTTCTGAAGATGGGAAGATATCAATGATGAATGGATCCATGTGGCGGCCGGCTTTATTCTGAGCCAGAGTATAGAAGTCCAAATCAGAATTAACTGCGTTTCCGCGGTCACTGAAGCGGGTTACTTCCTTCTTGTCCTGTGCACGGGTTACTACAGGTCCCAGGTTTTCATCATCGTCCATAAAGGTACCAAGGCGAACGCCAAGAACACGGGCAATCTTAATAAGCGGTGTGAGGTTTGGAACAAGCGAACCGTCTTCAATGCTCTGAATCTGAGCGACAGGAAGATTTGTGCGTTCCGAAACATCTTCGATTGAAAGCTTGCGGTTTTCGCGAACCAGTTTTACTTTAGCACCAATTTTATTTTTTTCACTCATTTAACACCTCACAAATTAAACAAATATTTTTTTAACAAAGATATAAAAGATATTAAAGATATCAAAAGATATTAAAGATATCAAAAGATAATTTTTTTTTAATCTTTAAAATCCTTTTCATCTTTTATATCTTTGTTATTTTTTTTAATTTATTTTATATCGTAATCCTTATTATAAGCCGCTTCAATTGTCGCAATATTTATCGGATTGAACTTTTTGTTGCGGGCAGAAATTGCTTCATCCAAAGCGTACTCAAAAGGCTTAACTCCGCTGATCATTCCAGGGCAAACCTTTGCGAGACAGCCGAGTACAACCATGTTTGCACCGCGGGCGTTGTTTGTTTCTGCAGCCATATCATTTGCAGGCAAAGCAAGAGTTCTGATATCCTTACGGGTCGGCTCAATATCAATCAAAGAAGAATTGTAAATCAAAAGTCCGCCCGGCTTAAGCCACTTTTCAAACTTAGTCATAGAAGGCTTGTTCAAGGCAACTACTACATCCGGCTTTTCGATAACTGGAGAAGCAACTTCTTCATCACTAACGATTACAGAACAGTTAGCAGTACCACCGCGCATCTCAGCACCGTAAGAAGGAATGTGAGAAACGTATTTGTCTTCGCTCATTCCGGCAAGTGTAAGGATTTTTCCGGCAAGGATAACACCCTGTCCACCAAATCCAGCAAAAATAATTTCTGTTGTCATATATCACTCCAAAAAGGGATAAACAAATTTAACAAAGATATAAAAGATAAAAAGGATATTAAGGATATTTTTTATTTAGAATTTCCAAATAATCTTTTTATTTCTATCTTTGGCTTTCCAAAATTTATAAGCAAGCCAGTATTAAGCTTTGCTGCTTTTAAATAATTGATAACTTGAGCTGAAAATTCAGGAGCTAGTTCCTTAGCTGTTTTCAACTCAACTATTACAGATTTTTCAATGAATAAATCGGCATAATAATCACCGACAATTTCACCTTCATAATAAACAGGAAGATTATATTGTTGTTTTACATCCAGCCCTTGTTTCTTTATTTCAATGAAAAGTGCGTTTTCATATACTTTTTCAAGAAAACCAGAACCAAGTGTATTTGCAACCTTATAAGCAGCTCCTATTATTTTTTCTGTAATTTCATCATCAGTCAAAAATCTGTTTATCTCCTTTTATCTTTTTAATCTTTGATATCTTTTATATCTTTGTTAGATATTATTTACCAACCACGCCGGCTACAGGAGTAGCAGCTTCCGGTGTAACTCCGCCAGGAACGTCGCGGAAAACTCCGAGAGGATAATAAGGCTCCATCTGATCCTTTACCCAGTCAGCAGCAACAGTTGGAGCAACACCCCAGTTTGTAGGACACATAGAAAGAACCTCAACAAAGCTGTAGCCCTTTCCTTCCTTCTGATATGTCAAAGCCTTTTTGATAGCTGCCTTAGTTTTATTGATGTGTGGAACATCGTAAACGGCACAGCGCTCAATATACTTTGGTTCAACAAGAGTATTCAAAAGCTCGCAGGCACGGATTGGATATCCAACTTCATCAGCATTACGTCCGAAAGGAGTTGTCTTTGTAACCTGACCAACAAGAGAAGTTGGAGCCATCTGACCACCAGTCATTCCGTAAATTGCATTGTTGATAAAGATTACAGTGATGTTCTCACCTCGGTTTGCAGCGTGAACAGTTTCACCGGTTCCGATAGCAAGCAAGTCACCATCACCCTGATAGCTGATAACAAGCTTATCCGGATGAACGCGCTTCATACCAGTTGCAACTGCAGGAGCACGACCATGAGCGGCTTCGCAGGAATCAACATTAATATAGTTATAGGCATAAACTGCACAACCAACAGGAGCAACAAGAAGTACATCCTGCTGAATATTCATTTCATCAATAACCTGTGCAATCAACTTGTGAACGATTCCATGACCACAGCCACCACAGTAGTGTGTAGGAACATCATTCATTGATTTTGGAAATTCATATTTCTTACTCATAGCTCTTTACCTTCTCAATAACAGCATCAACTGAAGGAATGATTCCACCAGGCTCGCCATAGAAATCAACATCCTTTACACTTCTTCCGCAGTTAAGCTTAACGTCCTGAACCATCTGACCCATAGACATTTCTACAGTCAAAATCTTCTTGGCATTCTTGCAGGCAGCTTCAAGCTCTTTTGCTGGGAATGGCCAGAGAGTGATTGGACGGAAAAGACCGGCCTTAATACCCTGCTCGCGAAGCATCTTTACAGCCTTCTTGCAGACACGGGCACAAGTTCCGTAGCCGGTAAGAATGTAATCAGCATCCTCACACATAAAGCTTTCAGACATTGTTTCGTTGTCCTGAATTTTCTGATAGTTTTCAAAAAGTGCCTTTGTGTGAGCGTTCAACTCGCCGTCAATTCCAGAAAGCTTGAGAGACATAATCTTGTTCTGCTTGCGGTCCGGAGTTTTACCGGTAAGAGCCCAAGGCTTTGCAGGGAATTCTTTAACGAACTCAGGAAGTACACACGGCTCAGACATCTGTCCAAGATAACCGTCTCCAAGAATCATACACATAACGCGATACTTGTCGGCAATCTCAAAAGCCTTAAGAGTACAGTCAGCCATTTCCTGAACAGTACCAGGAGCAATAACTACCACATGGTAGTCACCGTTTCCACCACCGCGTGTTGCCTGAAAGTAGTCACCCTGAGCACCAGAAATGTTACCAAGACCAGGACCACCGCGCATCATGTTTACAACAACGGCAGGAAGCTGAGCTCCGGAGATATAAGAAATTCCTTCCTGTTTCAAAGAGATTCCAGGAGAAGAAGAAGAAGTCATACAACGTGAACCGGCAGCGCTGGCTCCCATTACCATGTTAATAGCGGCTAACTCGCTTTCAGCCTGAAGGAAGGTTCCCCCAACCTCTGGAAGACGCTTAGCCATATAAGCCGGAATTTCATTCTGCGGTGTGATTGGATATGCAAAGTAAAAACGACAGCCGGCACGAACCGCAGCCTCGGCAATTGCTTCGTTTCCTTTCATCAATACTTTTTCTGCCATTATTCAGCCTCAATTTCAATTACGCAGTCCGGGCACATAGTAGCGCACATACTGCAGGCAATACAATTTGCCTCATCAATACAAACAGGGAAAGAAACTCCCTGACCATTGGTTTCTTTAGACATTTCAAGAATTTTCTTAGGGCAAACACGGATACAAAGACCACAGCCCTTACAGCGTTCCTTGTTGATTAAAGGTCGTCCTTTAGCCATATACCTCACCTTTGAACAGCCGCCGTCCCAAAGTCCGCCGACCATACTCTTATAATAATGATATATGAAGATATAATATAGAAAATTGCCGCTTTATACAATACAGTTTTACTAAAAAAATGTAATATTATTAAAGTTTTGCAGTGGGAGTAAAATTGTGGAAGATTTGTAGGATTTGGGTGTTCTCGCCGTGTCCTTCAGCCACGGCGGTCGCTACGTTCCAGGCTCCGCTATCGCTCCGGCCTCCTCGGCTTCGCCTGCGGTGGCCGCCTGCGGCGCCTTGCACATCGCTAACACGGGAGTGAACAATTATAAAAATTCTAATAGTTGGTATAAATTTGAACCTGTCGGAATTTCCGACAGGTTCAATCTTCATTAAGTTCTGCTTCTTTTTCTGAGAATTCTATTTTAACTGGGTAGTGACACTACCCAGTTAATTATTTTCTTGAGTTTTCACATTTGAAGTCGTGAGTGATACTCACGACTTCAAACTTAATTTAATTTGATCGTACATATTTTTTTGCTCCATCTGAGTAAAGCAGATAAGCAGAATTAGTTTTAGGATCATAGCATGAAATTGGAACTCCTTTTGCTTTTTTTATTTCATTTTCTATTCTTACTGCTTCAATAAAGAGTCTTGTTAGTTCATCATCTGAAATGCCACATGTTGAATCTAATTCATTCTGATAAATAACAAATGTATCACTATAATTTATTTGTTTCTTCATCTATTTAATCTTTTTCATAAGTTTTATAATTTTCAACCTGTTCCATTACCTGATTAAACACATCCTGAGAATAATTCGGCGGATATCCATTATCAAACAGACAGAATTTAATATCTGATTTGAGCTGATTACGAACATTAATGTTGTTCAGCCAATCTGTGAAGCTTGACTTCAAATCAATAAGTTCTTTTATTTTCTTTGCAAGCTTCTGGATTTTACTGTTTACCATGATGCCTACATCAGCATCAAGAATATCTTCGCCATATTCAAAGTCTTTTTCATCACGCATTTTTATCAAAATGTCATAGAAAGCCATTTCTTCAAATGTGAGGCCAAGTTTTCTAAATCTCTCTTTATCTTCATTTAATTCTTTAAGAATAGATTCAGCTTGAAATGTTGCATTTGCAATTATCTGGTCTGCTGTAACATCCTGAGTGTCTCCTGCTTCCTGTGCGGAAAGAGCTTTTCTCCTGTCGTGATACTGAGCAATTGTTTCATCAAGCATATCTTTATATTTCTTTGCAGATGCCTTATTTACTTTTCCATATTCAGTAATTTTCTTGCGAAGAAGCTTCATCAAGACTTCAAGCCGGGTTGCAGGCATTTTAACATCAGCGAGTCGTTCCAGGAATTCCGGACCAAGAATATCTACCTGGTCTCCTTCCTGAAGAATGTTTTCCACATTGCTGTATTTAAGAGCCTCTTCAACCATTTTTGCCACATACTTGTTCATGGAATCTGTATCTAAATCCGTTGTACCGCTCATTTTACGAACAAAGCCGGCAATGGCCATAAAACTCTGTGCTAATGCTGACTCTTCTTCAGAAAGCTCTCCAGAAGGCTGACAAATATCGTATGCAGCTCTAAGTCTTTTTACAATTTTCAAGAAATATGTTTTAAAAGAAACTTTTTTTGCAGCTTTTGTTCCCTTATTTTCAAGATTTAATTCTTCTGTAGATTTATAAACATATTCTGCTGCTAAATTCAAAAGTTTGTATCTCTGAATATCAGTTGTATTGATATCAATAAAAGGGCTCAAATCAAATTCTTTGAAAAGTGCTTTTATGATTCCAAGATTTTCACGGAAGATTTCGGTAGCCTGTTCAATGTCATCAGTAGAAGGACCTTTTCCTCCTTGTCCGCCACCATATACTTTCATTGCTTCAAGCATATTTTCTCGAATACCGATATAGTCGATGATAAGGCCGAATTCTTTTCCCGGGTATTTTCTGTTTACACGACTGATTGTCTGAATAAGTCCGTGCTTTTGAAGGGGCTTGTCGTTATACATGTAAGTCAAAGTATCAACGCTAAAGCCAGTAATCCACATATCAACTACAATAACAAGACGAAGGTTTGATTCCGGCTGCTTGAATGCAACGTCAAGTTTGTCACTTCGCTCATCGTTTTTTACGCCGCCAAGATAGTTGTACATTTCTTCTTTGTCATTCGAACCGACGCTAGCAACCATTGCAATATATGGCATATCCTTAAGTTCTGAAAGTTTTTCTGCATCCACTTTTATTCCATCAGGATGCTTCTTTTCCTCAAACCATTCTGGATATTTTTCTTTGAACTGACACAAAAGGTCATAAGCAATTTTTCTATTTGCACAGACAATCATTGCCTTCTGAACTCGTTCAGGTTCTTTTTCACAACGGCTGGTAAAATCATCATGAATATCAATTGCAAGTTTTGAAAGTCTTCCTGGTTCACCAAGAATTATTTCCATAGAACTCATGGCTTCTTTGCTTGCTTTGATGTCTTCTGCAGTTGCCCCTTCATCTGCACACTTTTTGTAATAAGCTTCAATCTGAGCGACAGTTTTTGGGTCTGCCAGAACTTTTGCAATGCGTGGATGGTATTTGATTGGAACTGTTAGCCCGTCTGCCACTGCCTGATCCATTGTATATCGGTCAATTTCTTCACCAAAAGTTTGGTAAGTTTCATCGATTGGTGTTCCTGTAAAACCAACAAAAGTTGCATTCGGAAGAGCCTCTCTAAGAACCTTTGCATATGGTTTAGAAACTAAGGCCCTCATATTTTGGTCAGCATCTTTGGTGAACTTTATCTGTTTAGCATTTTCAAGCTGGGTTCTATGTGCTTCATCACTAAAACAGATAATGTTATTCCTTTCATTAATTAAGCCAATCGGGTCATCTTTTCGGTCACAGAATTTTTGGATTGTCGTAATATAAAATCCACCAGATTCACGAATCTTTAATTCATCTCTAAGTTCTTTTCGAGTCTTTACAACTTTTACTTCACCGAGGCTCAAGAATTCTTTTGATTTTCCAAATAATTTTATTCCCTGCTTCTGAAGGTCTTCGCGGTCTACAATCATTAAAACCGTTGGACAACCAAGTTCTTTTGTACAACGGAGACTAAGCTGACGAGCTAAAAATGCCATTGTATAAGTCTTCCCACAGCCTGTTGCACCAAAATAAGTTCCGCCTTTTCCACTATGGGTGATTACTGATTTTTTTATGCTTTCTCTTAAAAGCCTTGTAGCAAAAAACTGAGGATAACGGCAGACAATTTCAACTTCGCTGGAATCAAAGATTTTATCTTGAAAGTAGACATAATCTCTAAATATTTCAAGGAATCTTGCTGGCGAATAAACGCCATATACGAGACATTCAAATTCATCTAAAGAAGAATCTGCAATTGGCTGGTCATCGTTAATTCGTCGCCATGTATAAAAATGCTCATAAGGGGTTTTTACAGTGCCAAGCCTTGTCTTTACTCCATCGCTGATACATGCCAAAGGACAGTAATGAAGAAGATGCGGAATATCTCTCCAGTAACGAACAGTAATCTGCTCAAAAGCATCGTGAATGGTTGCCTTATCATCAGCTGGATTTTTCAATTCTATAATGCAGAGTGGGAATCCATTAACATAAAGAAGCACATCCGGACGACGATTTTTCTTTTCGTTGTTATTTATGTATTCTACAGTGAACTGATTTACAACCTTAAAAATATTTTTGTCCGCATCGGCAAAATTGATAAAGTTTATTGTGCGAGGAATTCCATCACTGCCAGTAAATTGGAGCCCATCAATAAAATGATTGTAGGCTTTGTGCAAAGTTTCAAATTCAGTCTGACCACCAATCAGACGCATTGTGTCACAGATTTGAGTGATGTCTTCTTCTGGCAAATCGGGATTAGAGTCTTTTAAAAACGATTTCAAATCTTCAAGAATAAGAGTTTCATCCAGTTTTGAGCGAACAATATCATCTCCTGCTTGATAAGTCCATCCAGCATCTTCAAGATATTTAATGAAGACATTCTCAAAATCGTATTCGCAAAATCTGCCATTGAATTGTTTTAGGTTTGACATAAGAATCACCTTTTATCTAAATGTTCCATCTTTGATTGATTTTAACTCTGTCAATATTGTAACTAATTCACTAGGAATCAGAGGATTTTCTTCTGATTCCAAATCAACATGGATCTCCCCTCCTGATACTCTCTGATGAATCTCATGTAATTTGTCAACAATTTTTGAGTCTGAAGGATTAATCTCTTTCAATTTATCCCAGCAAATTGTTTGCCCCGAACTATATTTCCTTAACAATTGTTCTTTTAATATCTTCTCATCTATTAAATATTCAACACATTTTCTCATATTCTTAGGGACATCTTTTAGATCATTCGAAGTCAAAAATGGGAGTTCTTTTTCAATTCTTGAAATCATAGTGGTTGAATTCCTATCAGAAATCTATAAATAATTCCTTTGCCTTTTAATGATTCATCTATTTGATAAACAAATAGATGTTTTGTTTGCTTACCGCAAGTATGTTCGCCATATTTTTCACAAAAATGCCCCTTCTTATTAAAAGCTAATAAATCAATAAGTAATTGATGATGAGTAAAAAGGACTATTTGATTTTCAAATGATAAAAGCCTATTTGCTAACTTAGAAATAATCTTATGATCCAAACTATTTGTAGGGTCATCTAAAATAATTGGCGCATTCTCATCTTGGATTTCAGCAAAAAAGACGGCCAATCCGACAGCTTTTTGTTCTCCCTCGCTCAAAATATCTGTTACTTTGTGATTGCCTTTCAGAAGAAGCTGCGTATTACATTTACCTTTTCCACCTGTAGTTTGCAATATTACTTTTAAATCTTTACGTCCAAGGTTATTTAATTCATTTGTAAGTTTTTGTTCCAATGATCTCGTTAATAATTCTTTGTTTGCTAGATTAGCTAATTTCGTTATTTCTGTTGTTCTAAAACGAGATTGTTTTGCTGACAATGTATCTATTTTGCTAAAAATACCAAAATAACGATTTATTTCATCCTTTTGTTCTGAAACAGCTCTTTTCTGTTTCAAGGCAGAAATTCGTTCACTTAATTGTTTGATTTGTTTTTCCTTTTCGGAACTACTAGATTTCAATTCGTCTATCTTTTCATTATTCACATTAATATCAGAATTAATTTTTTGAAATTCTTTTTTGAAATCTGGAATTGATATGTTTACTTCAGTACTTAATTTTGCATTCAATAAACTTTGTTTTGCAATTTTAAATGAGTCAATTTTAGAATCAATATATTCATAATTTTTCAAACATTCTTTCAATGCATCAGATAATATTATTGAAATATCGAGATTTTTAATTTCTTCTTGAATTTCATTCAATTTCTTTATAGAAGATTTGAGTTCAGCTTCAGAAGTATCATTTAAGAAATTTGCATATGCTTGAATAATATTTAATGACTCGTCTGTTATTAATTCTTGATGACAATAAGGACACCTTTTAGGTTCTGTTGGTTCAATTAAATTCGAATAATCCTGTCCTGCCCGAATAAATGCTTTCCATTCATCCGAATCAGATTTTGGCAAAGTTGCCAATATTTTTGATCTTTGAATGGCACTTTCATTTTGGGCTTTTGCTAAAGACAAGGCATCCAATACCTGTATCAATTTTTTTTGATATTCAGAGAGATTATTTGAGATAGATTCTACTTTATTCACAAAATTCGAATAAGAACTATTTTTTTGCTGTAGCAAATTTATTTTATCTTCATAATTTATTTGATAAAGATCATTTATATCATGCTCAAGCTGCAACAGTTCTTCTTCCTCAGGTTCTGTATAAGTGTATAAACTTGAAATTGCATTAATTTGACTTTGTGAAAACTTGGAACGATTGACAAAAACATTTTTATATTCTTCTTGTAAATTTTCTGTATTAATAATAGGAATATTATGTCTTTCATTTTCAATTAATTGAGAAACTTTCCTGCTAAAATCATCTAATACTTTAATAAGATATGAAAACAGATGTATTCCCATAGGATAAACAACAGCCTCATCTGGAGTTCGAATACTCAATAAACCATTAAGGTATGAAGAATCAAAAACCTTTACAGATTGCAAATCTTGTATTGCTCCTTTTTGTGGATTCCAGTCAGTTATTGTTTTAACGCTATTTCCTAATTTATAGCTTCCAGAAACTTTAATTGGTTTTAACTCTGTAGGTTCTCCATATATATTTTGTAATATGTCCTTTTTCTGATTTCCACCACATAGTTCATTTAAAATTCGAAAATAACTTGATTTACCAGAACCATTTAATCCATAAAGAACAGTAACACTGTCAGAAAATTTTATTTCTTGATTTTCACTAAGAGCTCCAACTCCACTAACATGTTTTAAGCTTTGCAATAGTATTTTTTGTTTTGGAACATTTGTAGCTGAAACTGTAGAAACAGTTTCAGGGAGACTGTCTTCGTTGATATAGCTATCAAATATTTTATCTAATCGCTCTTGCGAAATATTGCCGTTTGTATCAATAACTTCTTGTATTAATTTTTTCATCCATCCTTCTTGAGATGATGCAAATTCTTTCAAATAATCTTTTGCATGTGTTTTCATTCTATTTCCTCACTTTTTCTAATATGTATGCGCAGCTTTCTGTACCAAAGCTGCGCAGAGGTTGCTTATTTTTTCTCTTGCTTCGTTTGCGATGCGCTTGCATTCTTCGTAGCAGTTGTAGAGGTCTACGATTTTTTGTTGAATTTGGATTGGTGGTATAGGAATCTGAATATCGTGAAATCTATCAAAATCAAGATTTGAACGTACGCTTGAATCACTTAGAAACCAACCTAGCCTATCCATTTCAGAACGTTTGAAATTCATCATTAAATATTCAGGCAGTATGTTTTTATCTACTACAGAATATGTTGTATAGGCCGGTGATACCAAACCATCTACCGTTTCATTATAGAGCCCGAAACGAATACATACATCACGACCTGTCTGCATACCTGAAAATACAAATTTTCCTTTTGAAATAACTTTGTATTTTGATTTATCAAGTCCTTCTGTGGTTGCCACAGAAGGCATAAAACTTTTATCACGGTTAATACCTAAAAATTCTAGATTTCGATTTTCGGAATTGATTTTTTCGTCTATTGCAATCAAATCACCCAAACGCCTTTTCGCATACTTCTTCTTGCAATCCACAATGAATGCTTCGCAGCTTTTTGAAAGTGGCTCAAGGAGTTTTTCGTTTTCTTCGGCGAGTTCTTTTAGGCCATTGTAAACTGCAACAAGTTCTCTTTGAGTTTCAATTGAGGGAAGCGGGATTTTTATTTCTGCCATATTATCCCAGTTAAAGAATTCTGTTGCACTTCCCCAAGAATCACGGCGAACAGCTCTATCAAATTCATCTCTTAAAAAGTTTATGTATAGATAATCTGGATTTAGCACATTCGCATCTTTAACTTTAAATACTATATAATCCTCAGTGCAAATATAAATTTGATTTGTAGAGTTGTAACCAAGTCCTAATCTTTCACCGTTTCTTGTCGTTCTTCGATTAAAAGCGAAATAATGAGGTTTTACTATTGAAAATGGAGTCAAATCTCTGCCATCAAGATTTGCTTTTGTTTTCATAAATTCTTTTGTGTTAGAAACTCCTCGAACAAATTCTAATCCATATTTTCCATCAGAATTCACTTCGTTACATTCAATAATATAATCCCCAAGTCTAACCCAAGGTGCATTTTCAATCTTACTTGCAGCCATAATCTTATTCCGTCATTTATCCGTCAGCAGAGTTCTTTCTTCAACATTTTCCAGCACTTTCATCTGCTGGATGGCTATTTTGTTCAGTTTTATAAGGCGTTCACTCTGTTCGAGTCCGTCGTTTATAAAAACAGCGTTCAGGTTTTCCATATTGCTAAGGCATATCAGTTGATTTATGGAAGCATAGTCGCGGATATTCCCCTTTAAGTCAGGATTTTCTTCTCGCCATTGTTTTGCTGTCTTACCAAACATTGCCACATTAAGCATGTCGGCTTCATCGGCATAAACAAAAGATTTCTGCTGGGGGCTGAGTTCCGGCGGTATAAGGTTCTGCTTTATGGCATCGGTATGAATTCTATAATTGATTTTTGCAAGCTCTCGTTTTGCGTTCCAGCCAAGCAGTTTTTGTTCCTCAGCTTTTAGACGCTGGAATTCTTTTATCAAATACAATTCAAATTCAACAGAAACCCAACTAGCAAATTTAAATGCAATGTCATGTTGTGCATAAGTTCCACCTTTTGCACCGTTTTTGGAAATAAGTCCTATGGCATTTGTTGTTTCTATCCATCTTGAAGGGCTCATTGTAAATGCATTACTTCCCGCTTCTCTTAGAAGGGGGTCGAATTCGACCCCTTTGAAGTCAGAATTATTTAACATCTCCCATAACCCAAGATATTCAAGTGTATTCTTTGAGCGTAGCCAGTTTTTTACCACATCTTTTGGTTCTATAGGATTTTTCTGTCTGGCAATATCCGTTATACAAATATAATCCATGCCGTTCACATTTAAGGTCTTAATAATTGTATCTTTTACTGTAATTTCTGCCATAATTTTCTCCCTAGAATTTACTTCCACCCAAACCCCAGGCCCTCAAATGCTTCTTTGATTTTTGCAGTATTGGCTTCGTGGGCTTTTAGAAGTTCACTTACAGCTTTGCTTGTTTGTTTTAGGGTAGCGTCATAGTCAATGTTTGTGTCACGGTCTACAAATTCAATATAGCGGCTTGGAACAAGAGAAAAGTTATTTGCTTTGATTGTTTCAAAATCTATGCTTCTGTAAAGTTCTGGTTCTGCGTAGTTTTTACCGTCAGTTCCTTCTTCCTGCCATTTACGGTAAATCTCTGTTGCTTTTGAAATCTGTTCTGATGTAAGAGCATATTTCTTTTTCTGCATATTTTTTACGGCGTTGTTCCATTCGTCTCCAGTCCAGCTTCTTAAATCCATAAAGAGAATTTCTTTCGAACGGTCTCGAAGATTTCTGTCCTTTGATTTTCCACCTTTTTTATTGTTGTTCAGAATCCACAAAGTTACGCTGATGTCAGTGGTGATGAACAATTCTCTTGGAAGAACAATAATTGCTTCAACTTTGTCATTTTCAATTAATTTTTGTCGGATAATTGGTGCTGTTCCGTCTGCATCGCCCAAAGCTCCGTTTGCAAGAAGAAAACCTGCAATGCCTTTGTTCGGTTTTAAGTGACTGAGGATGTGCAAAATCCAGGCATAGTTCGCATTGCTTTCTGGTGGTAAAGCATAATCAACCCAACGACTGTCATTTGTTTTCATCGTGTCTGAATCGAACCAGCCTTTTAGATTAAAAGGTGGATTTGCCATGATATAGTCAAAAGCAATTCCTTTGTGCAAATCAAGCCGGAATGTATTTTCTGCTTCTTTTCCAAGATTATGGCTGATTCCCCTGAGAGCCAGATTCATTTTTGCAAGACGATATGTAGCAGGCTCTTTTTCCTGACCATAAACATTTATCCTTGAGATGTCGCCTTTCTTTGCTTCAATTAAAGCGGCACTTTGAACAAACATACCGCCAGAACCACAGCAAGGGTCGTACAAAGTTCCGTCAAAGGGCTGGATAAAACTTGCAATCAATTCAACTACATCATGCGGGGTATAGAATTCGCCGTCTTCTTTTGTAGCGTTTACAGCAAATTCTTTAAGGAAGTATTCGTAAACATAACCGATTAAATCTCTTTGTGTACCAAACTGCTTGTGAGTGATTTTTGTTACCTCATCAACAATCTGCTTAATATCGTTTGGAGCAAGATTTCTTGTAGTAAAAGTACCTTCAACAAAACAGCCTTTAAGCTGCTCACTCGTGTTAGAAAGACTGCGAAGAGCTGTATCAAGAGCAACATTCAGTCCGCTTGCAGATGTATTGATTATTGTGCTCCAGCGGGATTCTTCTGGAAGAAAGAAAGTGCCGTCAGTAAAAGTCGGGTCATCTATAAAAGCAGACTTTACATTCGGATCATTTATATCCATTCCGCGCTCAACAAGCTGGGCTTTAAGTTTTTCGATTCCGTCATCAAATTTTTCCCCAATGAATCGAAGAAAAACAAGAGTGAGCATCATATCTCGCTTTTCAAAAAATGATCCTGAGTTTTTGGCGTTACGAAGGATGTCCCTGCACTTAAAAAGAACATCATCTATATTTAGCGGTTTATCTGCTTTTGATTTTGCTTTTGCCATTTAGATACAAAACTCCATACTTTTTATTTTATTATATGATAGTGCCAAAAATTGACACTATGAAAAAGGCATTTTGTTTTATATATTATATCACTTTTTGTATAATTTGCCTTAGTTTTTTTGTTGATTGTTGTGAATAAATAATTGTAGATGTTTATTATCTAAATTGTTATATTTGAATAGTCCGAGTTCTGATATATCAGCCTGGAGCAACGAAAGGCACCTTCTGGTGCCTTGTTTTATTATATTTATAAAATATTTACAGGCAACTTTACAGGCAGATTTTACACCGAAGATTTACACCGAACTTTTTTACATTTTTCTCCGAACTTTTCTCATTTACACCGAACTTTTTTTCTGTTTACTGTGACTTTACTGTGATTTTACAGTGATCTTTTGAGTAATCTTTGCAGTTATCTTTTTAGATTTTATGCTAGTTTTTTAAAACAAGTCCAGCATTGCATCTAGATAGATGGTTTCGCGCACTTCCAGCTGATGCTCGGGCTTTGTCATGTAGTAAAGGATGAATTCTAAAAGAATTGCTGAACCAAGGCCGCGGCCTTCAATCTTAAAGTTTGTAAAGCCCATTGGGAGATAGGTTTTCTTGATGTCCTGGATACTTATGAAGGCTGGATTTTTCATGGCTAAAGAAAACTTGTAGCCGCCCTGGCCTTCTGGGGCGCTGCATTTGTGGTCGGGAATTTTTTCGCCTGAAGTGGCCAGGTTTTTGCGGCTTACGTTTTCGTAGCAGGCTTTGCGGGAGCTGCAATTTATGTCGCAGCATTCGTTGCAGAGGAATTCGACTTTGTCTTTTTGTTCTTGTGGCAGGCTTGCAAACAGGTCTAAGGATTTATTCAGGCGGAAGTCTGGGACTACGT
>CAKUWD010000039.1 GCA_934699065.1 uncultured Treponema sp. | reverse complement strand
ACCACCCGCATAGCAGGTGGTTTATTGTGAAAATATTCCGCTTCGCTCCATATTTTCACGGGCTCACGAGCCCTAAACAAAATCTGCCACTCCCGTGAAAAATGCCAATCGCCAACGGAATGATGTTGTCGACTGGCATTTTTCACTACGTGGCAGATATGTATTATTAAATAACTTGCCGTAAAAGTATTTCTACTATAATATTTCTTTATGCGTTTAGATTTACTCTTAGAACTTATCGGATATCTTGGCTCACTGCTGGTTATTGTTTCTATGCTGATGACTTCGGTAGTGAAGCTCCGTGTTATTAATACAATTGGAAGTGTAATCTTTTGTGCCTATGCACTGGCAATTCATTCTTATCCTACTGCCGCCATGCAGGTTTGCCTGATTATCATCAATATCGTAAATCTTCATAAACTGAATAATACAAAAAAAGAATATGCCGCCGTGGAACTTAATTTTAATGACGGTTTTCTGTCTCATTTTCTTTTTTCAAACAGTAGTGATATCAAAAAATTTTTCCCTGATTTCACTGTCCCAGATGGGGGTGACAAAATCTATTTAATTACCTGTGAACAGATTCCAGCTGGTGTTTTTATCTGCAAAGAAGAAGGTGCAAACACTCTGAAAGTAAAACTTGATTATACTACACCAGCTTACCGCGACTGTTCTGCCGGTAAATTTATGTTTACTCATCTCAAACATCTTGGAATCAAGAAAGTTATTGCAGAAACAAAAATCCCCGCCCATGAAAAATACCTTCATAAAGTCGGCTTTTCACAAGACGGGGATTCAGGTGTCTTTTTAAAGAATCTATAGAGTCTTAGTTACAAATGCCTTACCGGCAACTTCTCCAAGAGTAATATAGGTATGATTTACAGGATCATAAGTAATTGGGCGAAGCTTTGCAGGGTCGATTTTTCCATCTGTAAGAATACTGTCATCAGCATTAACGTTTATGATATTTGCGGTCATGCAGCCAGTAGTTGGCTCATAAGTGAGCATCTCGCATTCGAGGCACATTGGAAGTTCGTTGATTACCGGAGCATCTACAAACTCTGATTTTGTTGCGGTAAAGCCGGCTTTGGCAAATTTATCCGGAACATTGTTTGCAGAAACGCAGCCTACATAATCACATTCTTTTACATGAGCAGCATCTGCCATACTCACAGTGAAGGCTTTTTTCTTCAAAAGATTTTTTGCAGTTTTGTGGCTTGGGTCAATGCAAATTGCAATCTGATTTGTATCGTGAATTCCACCCCAGGCAGCATTCATTGCATCTGGATTTCCATTCTCATCATAAGTTGCAATAATTAATACCGGCATAGGATACATAAAAGTCTGTTTACCAAAGTTTGTTCTCATAAAAATCTCCTGACATCTCGTCACCCCGAATTTATTTCGGGGTCTCATAAATAGATGCCGAAACAAGTTCGGCATGACATTATTTTTCTATTATACTATAATTCTCATATAATTACATGAGGAAAAAATGACAGATTCAAAAAACTTTTCGGTGGCAGCAGTTTTTTCAGACCACATGGTTTTGCAGAGAAATAAGTGGACTGCAATATTTGGTCAGGCTGAAGACGGAGCCCTTATAGAGGCTTCTCTTTTTGATGGCAAGGATTCTTTGCTTTGCAGAAACTCCTGTATTGCCTCAAATGGTCGCTGGCTTTTACAACTTGAAGCTCAAAGTGCACAGACTGGCTGCAGGCTTGTAATTAACTGCGGAAGCGAAAGTAAAAGTTTTTGTGATATTGCAATTGGCGAAGTCTGGCTTGCTGGCGGTCAGAGCAATATGGAGTTTGAACTCCAGAACTGTAAGGAAGGGCCGGCTGAACTTTCTGATGATGAAGCCGGAAAGAATGTTCGCTTTTACTACACAAATAAGATTGGCTGGATGAATGATAAATTTTTCGAAGCAGAACGCAAGACAGCCTGGCAGACCTGGGAAAGTCCTGCACGCGGCGCCTGGTCTGCAGTGGGGTACTTCTTTGCAAAAAAACTTGCAGCTGACCTGGACTGTGTAGTTGGTGTAATTGGCTGTAACTGGGGAGGAACTTCTGCAAGTGCCTGGATGCGACGGGAATATCTTGAAGAAGACCGCGATCTGAACACTTACATCTCTGATTACGCAGAAGCTACCCGCGGTAAATCAATCGAACAACAGTGTAAAGAATTCGATAATTATGAAATAGAAAATGCTGCCTGGCAGGAAAAGTTTTCAAAACTTTGGGAAAAGCAGCCGGGCATCACCTGGGCAGAGGCAGAAAAAATTCTGGGAAAGAATCCCTGGCCGGGTCCTGCTTCCTGCAAAAATCCTTATCGCCCGTGCGGACTTTATGATTGTATGATTGCACGAATTTTGCCTTACACTCTCAAAGGCGTGCTCTGGTATCAGGGAGAAAGTGATGACCATAAACCTGCATTTTATTACAAGCTTTTCCGTTCACTCATCGATAACTGGCGCACAGACTGGAAGGATGAAAATCTGCCTTTTGTTTTTGTTCAGCTGCCGGTTCATCGTTACGAAGCAGATCCTGATTTCCGTCACTGGTGTATTGTGCGTGAAGGTCAGGCAAAGGTTGCAGCGACAGTTCGTAATGCATGGCTGACAAGTGCTTTTGATTTAGGCCAGTACAGCGATATTCATCCAGTTGCTAAAAAAGTTCTTGCTGAGCGAATGGAGGCAAATGCTCTTGCGAATGTGTACCAGTTGATTCCCTCTGTTGACGCCGCAGCCCCTCAGATTGAAGGATGTTATCCAAATAACAGTCAGGATGAAAATGGTCCTGAAAAACTCGTTTTAACTTTTGCAAATGCTCCACTCGGCTTTGAAGTTCGTGAAGATGAAACCAGATTTGAAGAATACAAAAAGATGGAAGCAATTCAGGGGAATACTGTAAGTTCTGAATTTTCAGGTTTTGAAATAGCAGGAAGCGACGGTATCTGGCATCCGGCAAAGTTTGCTCTTGGCGGCACAGACGGAAAACTGAATACAATAATTTTATGCAGCGATAAAGTTAGCCGGCCGGTAGCCGCCCGCTATGGCTGGTACAACTATGGGCCTGTCACTATTTATGGCAAGAACGGACTTCCTCTGTGTCCATTTAGAATTACGGCAGCAGGAAAAGTTTGCGGTGAGGCTGGTAAATCAGATGACACCGGCCACGCAAAAATCCAGCAGATAATGACAGTATGAGAAAAGAAGAAGCTTCTGTTATGCTGAAACAAAAAAATGTAATACTGAACTTAGGGAGCGACGGCTGTAAGCCGGAAAAATGCTCCAGTGGAGCATTTTTAGCGAGTCTCCGAGCAGCTGTGCTGCGAAGGGGTAAGCATCTATTGATAAGATCCCGAACCAAGTTCGGGATGACAGTCCATAAGCTTGGGATGACAGTTCTTTTTACATTTTTCTTATTCTCTACATTGGCCGCTCAGCCGGTACCCGGCTCATACTACGACTTTGTCGACGCCACAAAAGACCTGCCGGCTGGCCACGACAAAACTTCGCTGATTATTTACCGGCCGGATAACGTAGGAGTTCTCAATGACATCCGCTGCTTTCTGCGTATCCAGGACGAGGCCGGCAAGGACATCACTTACGACACAAGCCACATCACAGCCACTTACGAATGGATGAGCACACCGGACATCATCCGTAATTATAAGCACACCTACTTTCTCAGCGGCGGCATGGCCATGCACCTCAAACTCAAAAAAGGCCGCTATAAAATCTCCCTCTACACTCCCGTGGACCAGCAGAATAACTTTGTCTACCCGGAATCCGGGGAAGAAGCGAGGACAGCTCTGCAATCGGGAGTCGTAGAATATTCGCACCCACAGACCTTTCAGTGGGAATCAAATGTTTTCGAATACAACACAGAGAATCCAACAAAGGTAATTTTTGTTACCCCTACCCGCAACGACAACGGTTTTTACAATGGCGGCTGGATTATTGATTATAAGGACGGAAGAAAGCCGTAATTATTTGAAGCCCTGAAATATAAGGCTAACTTTATTTTGCAAGCTCTTCAAACTCAGCAGAAATTAAATACAGTTCTTCATTTAAGCCGATAATTCCATAAGCCAGTAAACAAGTAAACCCTTCTTTAATATACGGCTCAAGGTTCTTCTGAATATAGACTGTATATTGTTTTCCTTCTGATTTTACAAAAGCCTTCTTTTCATACAAGTTCGTCATATCAGAATTGTTTAAGAAAAGTGAGTAGCGAGAAACAAGCTCCCTGTCCAAATCATTCATTTCCATAAAATCCGAAACAAAAGTAACAAAGGAGCGTGCTTTAAAAAATTTCGAACTTAAATAATATTTGTCCTTATCAGTTTTATTTGAAGATTCCTCTCTGAAATATTCTTCTTCCAGATAACTTAAAGTAAGTATCGGGTAATTATGAACAAAAGACTTCATATTTGAATATACAGTTTTTCTTCCGTCTGTATAAATCAGATAATCAGGTAAAGCAGTTTTTTCTATTAAGGTTGTGATTCCACGTATTTTTGCTTGTGCCGGAGTAAAATGCATTCGGTATTCTACAGGATGACCATCCTCATAAAATTCTTCCTGAATCTCATAACCAGTTTCATGCTGCACTTTATCAGAAAGATAATAAACAGTTTTACGCTCATTGTTTACTTCATCATAAAAGAAAACAACTTTAGTAAACTGCTCATAATCTTTTTCTTCAGGATAAATTGTAAACTCTACAGTTTGCCCACCGTATTCATTTTTTGATTCCAGAAGTTTTTTTTCGGCTGCAAATAGATTAATTGCCAGTAAAAAAACTGAAAGAATTGAAAGAAACTTTTTCATATAGTTAATATGTAACGAAAAAGGGAAAAAGGTGCAAGATGATGGAGAATCTGCAGAAGAACGATATTGACAAATAATTGCAGTGTGTTATAGTTTATAAAAGAAAGGCACCACGCGACAAGCGTCTTGCCTCCCAGTTTGGTGCCTAGTAAACTAGGCTTGTGCCCATCCTGTAGCAGCAAACACGACAGGGTGGGCTATTTTTTATTACTCTTCTTCTTTTTCCGTCTATGGAGAAGGCGCGTAATAATGTCGATGACTATCTTCACTACTTCTAAAAGCAACGAAAAAAACTCATACAAACTCATAGCAGCCTCCCTTATCGTTTATTCCAGTTTTTCAACTGGTCGAGTCCGGGGGCAAACCGCCCATTGTCACGGGTGCATTTTTCAATATACTATAATCTTGTATTATATACAAGTATTTAAACTTCAAGTCTTATAAAAGAATAATACTATTTTTTATTTTGAGGCAATCACATCGGCAAGGTCAAAGATTATCTGTTTTTGCTTAGGAGTAAAGTGATTTAACTTTATGATTAATTCTTTTATCTGTGGTGAGATTCTTTGATTTTCGGATTCCTCTTTTGATTCTTTTCCTGTAACCAGATATTCAATTGAAACATTCAGGGCTTTTGAGATTTTGAGGGCAAGATCTGCAGAAGGACAACTCTTTCGTGCAATGCCTTTTGAAATATATGATTCTGGGAAACCTGCAATTTTTCCAAGCTCCTTTCTTTCCATTCCAATAAACTTTAATTCTGAATCAACATTCTCCCAAAAACTCATAATTGCATTCTAAAACCAATTGGTATTTGAGGCTTTAAAAATTAACCATTTGGTATTATCATACATTCTAAAATACCTTTTGGTATTTATTTCAAACTTATTGGTAATTTCAGAATTATGGCAAACACAAACCTAAAAAAAGCGAAAGCAGCTAAAAATGATGAGTTCTACACTCAATATGCAGATATTCAGAATGAAATAAACGCATACATTGATTACAATCCAGATGTATTCCGCGATAAGACAAGTCTGTTACCTTGTGATGATCCGGAATGGAGTAATTTTACTAAGTTCTTTATAAACAATTTTGAACGTTATGGAATTAAAAAACTGATTTCTACTTCTTACGCTTATAACAGCAAGAAAGTTGATTTTGACTATCAGCCTACCCTTTTTGAAACCATTGATCCCCGTTTCGAAGTAAACCGCTCAAAGTCTAAAGGAAAGATTTTTACTCTCACAAAAGATGAAAACAAAGACGGCAAAATTGATGAAAAGGATTTGAAATGGGATTATCTTGAAGGAGATGGAGATTTTCGCAGTGAGGAAATAAAAAAGCTTCGGGATGAAGCTGATATGATTATTACGAATCCACCGTTCAGTTTGTTCAGAGAATTTGTTGCCTGGATTTTTCAATGTAAGAAACAATTTGCAATAATAGGGAATATGAATGCCATTACATACAAAGAAATCTTTCCACTGATTAAAGAAAATAAAATGTGGTTGGGAAATGGATTCTCTGCTGGGAATGCATATTTCGGTCTCCCAGAAAAAGCTCGGACGAATTATGCAAATGGAGTGTTACAGGAAAACGGACTTGTGAAATTTCGAAACTGCTGTTGGTACACTAACATTGAACATGGAAAACGTCATACTCCGCTCCAGCTTATGACAGAGGCAGATAATATTAAGTTCAGTAAGCATAAGGAAATTAAAAATCTAGAATATTTGAAATATGATAATTGCGATGCAATCGAAATTCCTTTTACAGATTCTATTCCTTCAGATTATAAAGGACTAATGGGTGTACCTATTTCTTTTCTGGATAAGTACTGTCCTGAGCAATTTAAAATTCTGGGGCTTAGTAGAGATATGGATATTCCGACTAAAACAGGAATTAAAGCAGAGTTTGTTAAAAGATATTTTGAAAGTGGGGGCTCTGGTCAAATTATGGAAGGCCACCCAGATTTGGTTTATTACGATAGAGATAACAAACCAATAATACCATACAGACGAATTATAATTAAACACAAATAGGCTCGTCTGCGAGCTTACACGGGCAAGGGATTGTAGGGGTGAGCAAAGCGAAAACTCGCCGCAGGCGAGGTCGGAGGCGAAAGCCGAAGCCCCGAAAAGCCCGACGGTTTTGCGAAGCAAAACCGGTGCCCCCTAAGGAGAAAGAATATGAAAACGGAACTTAGAACTGACATTACGATTGAAGAACTTTGCGAAGGATTTGTTTACAACGAGTTTGAAGAAAAAGGGCTGTTTGGCTTGAACGGGAGCCTTGTGATTCAGCCAGAATATCAGAGGAATTATATTTATAATGATGGAAAGCGCGATGTGGCGGTAATTAATTCTCTGCTCAACGGCTACCCTATTGGTTTGCTTTATTTTAATAAGAATGGCGACAAATATGAGGTTCTGGACGGGCAGCAGAGAATTACTTCTATCGGACGTTTTATTACGAATAAATTTGCTGTAAAGATAAATGGTTACGAACGAAACTTTGACAGTCTTGATAAAGAAATTCAGAAAGAGCTTTTGAAAACTACACTGACTATTTATATTTGTGAAGGTAGTGAAAAAGAAATTAAAGACTGGTTTCAGACAATTAATATCGTTGGCGTGCCTTTAAATGAGCAGGAGCTTTTGAATGCGGTTTATTCCGGCCCTTTTGTTAATAAGGCTCGAGAGGAATTTTCTAACAGTCAGAATTCGAATATTCAAAAATGGGAATGCTACATCAGTGGCAATGTTAAGAGGCAGGACTTTTTGCATACTGCGCTTAAATGGGTTTCTAAAGATAATGTTTCTGACTATATGGCACGTCATAGAAACGATGATAATATCAATGAGCTTAAAGTTTATTTTAATTCTGTAATTGACTGGCTTAATTCTACTTTTAAAACTGTAGACTCAACTATGTGCGGTCTTGAATGGGGGCGTCTTTACGAGGAATATCACAAGAACAGTTATGACATAAATAAACTGGATTCTCGGATTAATGAACTGCTTTCAGACTGGCGTGTAACTGATAAAAAAGGAATTTATGAATATGTTCTTTCTGGAGAAATTCTTGAAAAGAAACCCCTTCTGAATATCAGGCTTTTTGATAAATCTGTTATTAAGACTATTTACAATCTGCAAACAAATGACGCAGCTAAAAAAGGAATTTCAAATTGTCCTATGTGTGCAGCAGCAGAAGGATCTAATAAAAACCGCATATATAAAGAAAATGAAATGGATGCTGACCACGCTACTGCATGGAGTAAAGGTGGCGAAACTGATATTTCAAACTGTGTAATGTTGTGCAAAACTCATAATAGAAGTAAGGGAAACAGATAACTTATAAAACCTGTACAAATTCTTCACTATCTCTTGACAATTTTTTTTCTTCCCACTAGATTGAAAACATCGACGAGCGCAATATCCTCGCGCGCTCTTGAAATTCTTTTTAAGGAGGTCACTCCCATGGATAACAGTGTAGTGTATTTTGATTTTAAGTGCGGAATGATTCTCCCTCGCACAAAAGAGAATTAGTTCCCACTTAAAATTCAAATCCTCACAAATCGACCGCACGATACCTCGGCGTGTGTATTATTGTTTTCGGCTCGTTACCGAATCGTTCCTGCTTATTATTTGTAACTTGAATTATGAACAAACTGAATTTATTTCGTTATTTTAAACGTTACAGTTTTCTGTATCTGATTGCCCTGCTTGCCATGAGTGCGGGCACAATGCTGGACCAGGCAGCACCTCTGATTGTTCAGCATATTATTGATGATGTTTTGATTGCAAAGAAGATGGAGGTTTTGAACTTCCTTCTGCTTGGCATTCTTGGAATAGGAGTGGGCCGCTGCATCTTCCAGTACACAAAGGAATATGCCTGCGACTATGCCGGAAGTAAAATTGCAAGTGAGGTCCGCATAAATCTTTTTCAGAAGATTCAGAGCCTTTCTGCAAACTTTTTTGACGGCATAAACTCCGGTGAACTTATGAGCCGCGTAAAGGACGACGTAGACCGCATCTGGGATATTGCAGCCTTTATGGGTATTCTCATGGCCGAAGTTTTTATCCGCACTGTGACCACAATAATTTTTATGGTTCGCATAAACTGGCAGCTGGCCCTGATTCCGATTGTGGGAATGATTGGCTCTGGCGTAATTGCCATTATGATGGAAAAACAGCTGGATGATTTATACGGTGCCGTTATGCAGGAAGGTTCAGAGATGAACAACACTGCGGCAGAAAATCTTGCGGGAGTTCGTACGGTTAAGGCTTTTGCGCGCGAGGGCTTTGAGATTGCAAAGTTCCACAAGCACAACCAGAAGTTTTATGAATTGAACATTGATTTGAGCCGGGTTTTTGTAAAATACAATCCTATGATTCAGACAATTACAAGGCTCCTTTCTGTGATTTCTTTACTGCTTGGCGGTCTGATTGTAATGAAGGGAAACCCGCTGCAGGGCGGCGCTAAGATGAGCGTTGGCGAGCTGATTGCTTTTATCCAGTATGTTGGCGGAATGATCTGGCCTATGGAAATGCTTGGCTGGCTCACAAACGGTTTTTCCAGTGCCAAGGCAAGTGTAAAGCGCCTGAACAAGATTTATGCTGAGCTGCCGGATATTACAGACAGCACGGAGGTTGCAGGAGATGAAGAACTGAACTCTGCCCTCTTCTCAGCCTTCGACATCAACGGTGATATCAGTTTTGAGCATGTAACCTATGAGGTCGCAGGAGACAAGGCAGAAAATACGGTGGTTGAGTGCTCGCAAAGCGAGCGTATCGAAACCACCGCAGAGTCTGATAACAATGTGGTTTCGATACGACCTTTGGACTACTCAACCACCAGTAAAGTTGAACCTCGCAAGATTCTCGACGACGTAAGTTTCGACATCAAGGCCGGCCAGACTCTGGGAATTATGGGTTCAACCGGTTCCGGAAAGACAACCATCATCAATCTGCTTAAGCGCATGTACGACGTTACAAGCGGCAGCATTAAGCTTGATGGAATTGATATCCGGGAGCTGCCCCTGCCTACCCTGCGCAGGTCTATTTCATGTGTTATGCAGGACATCTTTTTGTTCAGCGACACAATTGATGGAAACATCAGACTTGGTGCCCGCGAGAGCATAACAACTGCAGAGGTTCGTTCGGCCCTCAACCAGTCGCACGCTTCTGAGTTTGTAGACAAGATGGAAGAAAAAGAGAACACCGTAATTGGCGAGCGCGGGGTTGGCCTTAGCGGCGGACAGAAGCAGCGAATTACAATTGCGCGTGCCCTGGCCCGTAAAACACCGGTACTCGTTCTGGATGATTCAACTTCGGCACTGGACACAGAGACCGAACAGGAGATTCAGGGAGTTCTCGCAGAACTTTCCGGCATGACAAAAATCATCATCGCCCACAGAATCAGCGCGGTTCGCAAGGCAGATAAGATTATTGTGCTGGATAAGGGTAAGGTTGCTGAGTGCGGTACCCATGAAGAGCTCTTAAAACTCGGTGGGCTTTATAAGGAGACTTACGATAGTCAGTATTAAAAGCTATAAGCTAATAGCTAATAGCTTTTAGCTAAAATGGAGATTGAAATGAATAGCTATAAAATAGACGAACAGCAGGTGCAGAAGTCTAACTTCGAAACGATGCCACGACTTTTCCGCTACCTGCTCAAATATAAAAAACGGATTGCGGGAGTTTTTGCCCTCATGGCTTTTGGTACGGCGGTGGACCTGGTGAATCCGCTTTTGAGTGAGAGGGCCATTGACCGCTATATTATTCCGGGAAACGTTGCGGGCCTGATCCGCGTTGTGGCTCTTGGGGCGTCCATCAATATTCTTGCAGTGCTGGCAATTAAGCTTCGTATGCTTTTGATGGCTAAGACTAGTAACAAGGTTATTCAGGAGCTGCGTCAGGAATTGTACGACCACATTCAGAGTCTGGATCTGGCCTTTTTTGACTCACGTCCGTCTGGAAAGATTCTTGCGAGAATTATCGGTGACTCGAACTCGCTCAAGGACATTATTGAAAATGCCGTTACTACTTTAATTCCGAACCTTGTTACGGTTATTGCGGTAATGGTAATTATGTTCATTAAAAACTGGAAGCTGGCTTTGGCCGCCCTCTGCAGTCTGCCATTTTTGATTGGCGGAGTTTTTCTGATATCGATTATGGCAGAAAAACACTGGAAGGCAAAACGTCAGAAGTCTTCGAATATGAATGCCTTCATTAATGAAGACCTTTCGGGCATTAAGATTATTCAGAGCTTCCGCGCTGAACAGGAAACCGACAAGACTTTCCAGCAGCTGGTTTGGGATGACCGCCGCGAGTTCCTTCGTGCTGTGCGATGGTGCGACGGTTTTGGTTCCTGGATTGATTTGTGCTGGAGCGTTGGAACCATGGCTTTATATATGGTAGGAATTAAACTGCTTGGAATTGAAGGAGTTTCCATTGGAACTTATATTGCCTTTGGAAGCTACGTCGGAATGTTCTGGCAGCCTATTTTGAACCTGAGTAATTTTTACAACCAGTTTATTAATGCGGCCAGTGGTGCTGAACGTATTTTTGAAATTATAGACCGCGAGGCAGTGGTTACCAGTAAGGACGGGGCAGAAGCAATGCCTGCAATCAAGGGAAATGTTGACTTTAAGGACGTTACCTTCGGATACAAGGAAGATGTAGATGTTCTTAAAAATGTTGATTTCTCTGTGACTCAGGGCGAAACAATTGCTCTTGTAGGACCTACGGGCGCCGGTAAATCTACGGTAGTTAATCTGGTGAGCCGTTTTTATGATATTAAGGACGGGGCCATCCTGATTGACGGAAAAGACATTCGTAATGTAGAGCTTGCAAGTCTGCGCACCCAAATGGGAATTATGACGCAGGACAACTATATTTTCAGCGGCACAATCCGTGAAAATATTATGTATGGCAAGCTGGATGCGAGTGAAGAAGAAATGCTGGCTGCCAGCCGCGCTGTTCACGCAGACGATTTTATCCGAGAACTGCCTGACGGTTACGACACAAAGCTAACAGCCCGCGGTGGAGAACTGAGCAACGGACAGAGACAGCTGGTTGCCTTTGCCCGCACTATGCTCAGTAATCCTCGCATTCTGATTCTGGACGAGGCAACCTCTAGTATTGATACTAAGACAGAACTTCTTGTTCAGAAAGGAATTGCCCAGATGCTCAAGGGCCGCACAAGCTTTGTAATTGCCCACCGCCTTTCAACAATTCAAAATGCAGACCGCATTTTTGTAATTGATAAGGGCGGCATTGTGGAAAGCGGCAGCCCGACAGAATTGATGAACATGAAAGGCGAATATTATAAACTTCGTCAGGCTCAATTCGCCTGATTTATAAGTTAAACGAAAAGGGGAAAATGAAGACTGCTGCAAATACACTCTAAGTTATTCTGCAATCGGCTTGACCGATTGTCAGAATAATCTTAGCCGCGTATTTGCAGTAGGATTCAGATTCCCCTTTTTGTATAGATTTCAATCTATCTTATACTAGACAATCTTGTACGAAGTTCGTAACAGCGGTTTTTGAGGTTACGCACTTCATTCAGGCTGCTCATAATCTTCGCCGTCATATAAACATCAACAATGCCGCTGTCGAAAAAGAAGTCTGCAAAAGTAGCAAAACCGCCTACACTCATGCTATAGTCACCAGGCATACTGATGCCGCCAAGAACACGCCTGAGTTCCTGAAGCAGGTAATTCACACGATCCATAGAAACCTTAGCATTGCTCAACTTAGAATGCTTAATCAAATCTACAATAAAGCCGCCACCAAGTACGTCTAAAAAACTCCAGTTGCGAGCTGAAGAAAGCTGACGTTCTGCCTGATCCAGTTCCGCAATAAGCTGATCTGTAAGATTGATTGCCTGATTTACCTGAATGTCGTTTGCCATAGCGGTTATACCTCCTATAGATGCTTGCCCCTTCGCAGCACAGCTGCTCGGAGACTCGCTTAAAATGCTCCACCGGAGCATTTTAATGGCTTTCAGCCATCGCTCCCTAAGTTCAGCATGACTACAATTAAAGTATACTAATTTTTTTGATGAAATAAAACAAAAATATGATAAAATAAAAACATGAATTATGAAGAACTTATAAAAACCGCAACTGAAATGACAAAACGCTCGTATGTACCCTACTCTCACTTTCATGTGGGTGCTGCCCTGCTGGATAAGAACGGCAAGGTGTGGACTGGCTGTAATATTGAAAATGCAGCCTACGGACCGAGCAACTGTGCCGAACGCACTGCTGTATTTAAGGCTGTAAGCGAAGGTGTTCGCAACTTTGAAGCAATTGCAGTTGTTGGTGGCCCGGAAGATGAAAATGGTAAAGTTCAGATTCAGGATTTCTGTCCGCCATGCGGAGTCTGCCGCCAGGTGCTTTCTGAGTTCTGCGACCGCGAGTTCAAAATCATTCTCGCCAACGGTAAGGGAGAACAGAAGGTTTTTACCCTGGCAGAGCTGCTACCGGAAAGTTTTAGTTTGTAATAGATCCTCGGGTCAAGCCCGAGGATGACACAACGGTGTTGTCATTGCGAGGAGCCTGACAGGTGGTTTCGACAGGCTCAACCACCGCAGGTTCAGGCTCAACCACCGCAGGTTCAGGCTCAATTCCCGAAATGATTATATGGAGCCCCGTTCAGATACGTTTCAATCAGTTTATTGTTTTTGTAAACAGCCTTGAGCGAGTAAAAGGGATGATTCTCTTCGAGGAAGTCGTAAAAGATTTCGTCTGCCTGCCAGTGGGGCAGCTCTTTTAATTTTGAAAGAGGAACCCATTCAAGGTCACCCTCATCGCAGTCAGTTTTGAGAACTCCGCTGAATTTTCGGGCACGGAAAATGTGCATGAACTCGGTGTATATACCGGGGGTTTTAGGGGGTTCGCCCCTAGGAGATGGGGGTGTGGCGAAGACCGTCTGCGGGCTGAGCCCAGGGGGAAGGCTTTCCCCCTCACCTATATTACTCACATCCACAAAGGTAACAATTCCGCAATATTCTAAATCTTCCGGTGCAATTTCGAGGCCAGTTTCTTCTTTAACCTCGCGCACAGCACAATCTTCAGGCGACTCGCCGTTTTCAAACTTGCCGCCGATTCCAATCCATTTATCTTTATTGTAGTCGTGCTCTTTTTTTGTGCGATGGAGCATGAGATAGCAGCCGTTTTTTTCTATATAACAAAGCGTGGTATTTACAAGTGTTTTCATTTTCTGCATATTTAGATTTTATCGTGTGACGTAGTCAGGAGCAAGGCAATTACGATTTTTTTTGAATTTAGAATATTATATGATATAATTAGGTGTTATTTTAATGGAGTTTTATGTCATCAATTATTCAGTTTTTTGCTGCAAGAAATATTAGACATACTTTTGGTTCTTCTGATAAAAGACGAGATGCCGGTCAGACTACTCCCGCCGACATAATGCGCTATGATAACATTCTCTATGGAAATGACCGCCGGTTAAAAAAATGGCAGTTACTGGATGTTTACCGTCCAAAGAATGCTCTTGAATCTGATGACAGCTTAAAAAAACTTCCAGTAATTGTGAGTGTTCATGGCGGTGCCTGGGTTTACGGCGATAAAAACAGATATCAGTTTTATTGTATGCGCCTTGCCCAGCGGGGCTTTGCGGTTATTAATTATTCTTATCGTCTTGCTCCCGAAGCAAAATTTCCTTCTTCTATGCAGGATACTGAAAGTGTTTTTCAATGGGCCTGCGCAAATGCCGATCAATATGGTTTTGATACTTCTAATTTTTTTGCAGTAGGTGACTCTGCCGGCGGCCATCTGCTTTCTCTTTATTGTGATGCTATTACAAATGCTGAATACAAAAAAAACTATCCTTTTATAAAAGATAAAAAAATGACTCTTCGTGCAGTAGCCTTAAACTGTGGAAAATATACTCTTGATGATTCTGAACCTAAATTCCGTCTTCTGAGAAAAGGCTACCTTCCACATGGCGGAACTCCAGAAGAGGTTCAGCTTATAAACTCTGCCGCTCATGTTACAAAAGATTTTCCACCGGCTTTTATTATGACTTGTATTGGAGATTTTTTATACAATCAGGCGGATATAATAAAAAAGGCTCTTGATAAAGCTGGAGTTCGCAATGAACTTCATTGTTATGGTAGTCCGGAAAAAGCTCTCTGGCATGTTTTCCACTGCGACCCGAAACTTCCCGAGGCTGTAATCTGTAATGATGATGAATGTAACTTCTTTCGTTCTTTTATTTCTTCTATAAATAAGTGAAGTTTTTTCTTTTTTGAGGTGTTAAATATTTATGAAAGTTTACTATGCAATTCTTTTTATTCTTTCTCTTTTGATGGCTGGAATATATGCAGGAATCTGGCGTAAAAGATTTTCTGTATTTCTTACGTTGAACTTTGCGCTTATCCCGGTTGTTAATCTGGGTTATTATATTATTGCTGCTTCTGCGACTCTGCCGGAAGCTATTCTTGGAATTAAGATTTCTTATCTTGGAATATTTGCCCATATTTTTATAATGTATGCAATTTTCAATCTGTGTAATCTGAATATTAAAAAATCAATCAGATTGATTTTACTTGCTATTTCTACCTTCTTCTATCTTTCTTCCCTGACAATTGGTTCATATCCGATTTTTTACAAGGGCCTCAGCGGAGAAATGATTGGAAACAATCTGATTCTGCATAAAGAGTACGGAATATTGCATACGCTTTACTACATTCAGATATTAATTTACATGGTAATAACTATTTGTGCCACTATTTACGCCTTCCGCAAAAAAAATGATGTTTCCCGCCAGAACCTCAGATACATGCTTGCGTGTGAAGCTATTCCTGTCCTTACATTCTTTATAGGCAGACTTTTCCATCTTAGAGTTGATTTACTTCCATTATCTTATGTTCTTTGTGAACTTGTATTGCTTATGATAAGCAGAAGAATTGTACTTTATGATGTTACTGAAACTGTAATTGAAACTATTGCCTTTAACGGGAAAACCGGCTTTGTTTCTTTTGATGACAGCTTCAATTATCTGGGAAGTAATCAGATTGCAAAGAATATTTACCCTGAGCTCGATGACTTAAAGGTTGATGATTCTGTTCTCAAACACCCTGAGTTAAGCCGTGATATTATAGAAAACATCCGCAAATACGTTATCAATCCTAAAAATAACAGCTTCCATAAAGATTTTGGCGAGCAGATTTATCAGGTTGATATTAACAAGCTTTATGATGGAAGAGTTAACCGCGGTTACATTCTTTATATGCAGGATGATACTAAGGATCAGAAATACATTTCGCTTCTCAACGGATTTAATGACAAGCTGCGCGATGAAGTAAACCAGAAAACTAAACACATTGTTGAAATGCATAACAAACTGATTCTTAGTATGGCAGCCATGGTTGAAAGCCGCGACAATTCTACTGGTGGTCACATTAAAAGAACAAGCGATGTCGTAAATATTTTAATTGAAGAAATCCAGAAAGATAAGAGCGATGACAGGCTGATTCTTACTAATGAATTCTGTTACAACATTATTAAGGCAGCACCTATGCACGACCTTGGAAAGATTGCCGTAGATGATGCAATTTTAAGAAAACCAGGCCGCTTCACTGATGAAGAATTTGAAAAGATGAAAACTCATGCTGAAGAAGGTGCCCGCATCGTTCATGAGATTTTGAAAGATACTGATGATCAGGCCTTCCATATTCTTGCAGAAAATGTTGCCCACTATCATCACGAACGCTGGGATGGCTCTGGTTATCCTAAAGGCTTAAAAGGCGAAGAAATTCCTCTTGAGGCACGCATTATGGCTGTAGCAGATGTTTATGATGCTCTTGTAAGTAAGCGTGTTTATAAAGAAGCTATGAGTTTTGAAAAAGCTGACTCTATTATGATGGAAAGCTTTGGTAAACATTTTGACAAGCAGCTTGAAAAATACTATGTGGCAGCCCGTTCAAAACTCGAAGACTACTACTCAAAGACAGAATAAAGTACGAATCATAAGTCATTAGAATTCCCCCCTATCTTCACGCAATGCCGTAAAAATGGTAATATCTTAGAACATTTACATTATTTCGCTGGTCACGGGTGTGGCGTGTGCGAATATATTATTGAAGGAGGGTACACTATGGTACC
>CAKUWD010000038.1 GCA_934699065.1 uncultured Treponema sp. | reverse complement strand
GCCCGCTTCATCTGCTGGAGCTGCATCGTCAAACGACATTGCATCGCCGGCACCTGTTGAATCACCTGCTCCCATAAGATCATCAAGAGAAAGTGCATCACCTGTTGAAGAAAGAGGCTCCATATCATCAAGAGTTGCAGTATCTGTAATGTCAGCATCACCAGCATCCGTAAGAGTTTCTGCGTCATCAAGTGGAGCTGCTTCTTCAAGCGGTTCAGCATCCTCAAGCGGTTCAGCTTCATCAAGCGGCTCAACTGAATCAAGCACGCTCATGTCAAAATCAGGAACTTCTGGGGCCGGAGCTGTTTCTGCAGGAGCCGACTCAGGTTCTGACACTGGCTCTAGCGCAGAAGCCGGACTTAAATCGTCTAAATCAGTAACATCCTCAAAATTATCTAAATCAACCTCATCTTCGTCAGCTTCTGTTTCCTGCTCTTCTTCCTCTTCTGGCTCTGGTTCATCAAAACCACCGCCTGCAAGCAGGGCATCAAGTCCCATATCAGCGATAGATATTTCTTCTGGTTCTTCTTCAACAACTTCTTCTTCAGCTTCCTCTGGTTCGTCAAACATTGAGAGGTCTGGCATTCCGGCATCATCAGCATTATCAGCAACAACCGGATTAAGAAGGGCTGACATATCAGGTGCTTCAAAGCTCGGGGCGGGTTCAGCTTCGCCAGATTTTTCAGATTTTGCAGCAGAAGGATTAACAAGGGCAGTTAAGTCAGAAAGGTCTTCGTCGGCACTGGAAATTTCAGGCTCGGCCTCAATAACAGGCATACCAAGAACAAATTCTTCTGAGTCATTTTTATCTTCAATGTCTTTTGGAATCTCGATTTTTACAGGCTTTTCACCGCGGGCGGCACGAAGATTTATCTCGTCACCCAGCGAAAGAAGATCACTGCTGAATTGTTTAAGCTGACTTAATCCTGGCATACTACTTTAATTTTACCCCACAACCCTTGTAAATTACAAGTATAATATACTTATTATATGAACGGATTAAAAAAGGAACGACTTAAGGGAAATCTTCATTAATTATAATACCCTGATTTGATGTACTTCCACTGCGAAAACACCCAATCTGCGGGCGCCAGGCAGTGGAACTTTGACTCGCTGCGCTCGCACCTGGCGATGCAGATTGGGTATTTTCTCCGTTCGCGTACATCAAATCAACAATTCAGAATCTCAAAAAATCATTGTCCATTTCGTTCCTAATCCGTCGTCATGGTATTTTATACTTGTAATTTACTTTCACTAAACTCTCAAAATCAAACTCCGATAATCACAGTATGAAAAAGCTTATTTTACTCTTTGCGGCGATGGTTGTGGGATTACTTTTTGCGAGCCCATTATTTGCTGCTGAACAGACTAATTATCAGAATTTTGAGCTTGATACACTTTTACATGGAATTGATAAACCGGGGGCTCCTGTGGTCACCGATGATTATATTATTTTCACTGCGGATACACGGCACCGTTTTGTTGGTATTGTTTTTGATTTTGAAGATTACAAAGTAATTCATCCCTTCCAGATTCTCACGCAGAAGGATGATGAAGAAAATGTCAGCCGTAAACACATGTTCTACGTTTATAAACGTCAGCATAAGTTTACGGAATTGCGCTACAGACTGGTTTTCGACGGGCTTTGGACAACAGATCCTTTGAATCCAAATAAAGAATACGATGAAAATGTAAATCTCTTTTTCTCAAAGCTTGATAATCTGGGAAGTATTAACGTTTACACTGAGTCACCGCGTAACGACTTTGCACATTTTATCTACAAGGGCGAAAGCGGTCAGAAAATCCATCTGGCAGGAACCTTTACAAACTGGGATCCATGGATTTACGAGCTCACAGAAACTTCACCGGGCCTCTACGAACTGGAACTTCCTCTGCCTGCCGGCAAATATTATTACAGTTATTACATAGGGCTCACACCGGTACTCGACAATACAAACCCTCAGAAAATCTACACCCAGGATGGCCGCAGTGCAAACATCCTGAATGTAAAATAATTCTGAGTCCGGTTAGTCAGTTTATTTCTCTAAGGCCTTATTGTAGCCTTCAACCTGTTTTAAAATATCCTCCATAGTAATACCGTTTCGTCCTCTGTTTGACCGGAATGGATTACTCTTTGTCATTTCAACCATTGCGGCCTTTGTAAATGGGAACTTGCTTTCAAATTCTTCATCAGACATATTTCCGATTACAGCATCGCAGGCTTTTTCAAACTCAGGCTTGATAAGGGCAGCCATTTCGCGGTTGCGAAGCATGTCGCCCATCGTTGTCTGAGGTGTAATTGTAAAGGCTTTTTTACCTGATGATGTAACATCAACCTTTGCAGAAAGGCGAAGATCCTGGCTCGAAGCTCCAATTATAATTTCATAAGTTCCTGATGGAGCGTACCACTGCTTTGTGTCGGTATTCCAGTAAGCGAAAGAACGCTGATCAAGCTTGAAAGTAACGGTTTTTGATTCTCCTGCTTTGAGGAAAACTTTTTCAAAGCCCTTAAGTTCTTTTTCCGGACGGATTTCCACTCCGGTTTTATCACTTACATAAAGCTGAACAATTTCTTTGCCGTCTACCGCGCCGGTATTTTTTACAGTAAGGCTCACCTCTACCCCATCAGTATCCTTAAAGGCATTTTTTGAAAGCTTGAGATCTGAATATTCAAAAGTTGTATAGCTGAGGCCGTGACCAAATGGGAAAAGAACTGGCATCTTGCGGGCATCATACCAGCGGTAACCTACAAAGATTCCTTCGGCATAAAGGCAGGTGCGGCCGTTTCCAGGATAGTACATATAACATGGAGTATCTTCAATTCTAAGCGGGAAAGTTTCTGCAAGCTTTCCACAAGGATTTGCTTTTCCAAAAATCAGGTTTACCTGAGCACTTCCAATATTTTCTCCACCAAGATAACATTCAAGAATTGCAGGAACTTTATTTATCCAAGGCATTGCAACTGGAGAACCATTGTGAAGAACTACAGCAATGTTAGGATTTACTTCGGCAAGTTTTTCTATCAGTTCGTTTTGAACGGCAGGCATATCAAGATTTGTTCGGTCAGCACCTTCAGTTTCAAAGCTTTCCGGAAGCCCTGCAAAAACAATTACAGATTCTGCACTGCGGGCAGCTTCCAGTGCTTCATTAGTGAGAGCATCACTTGTAGTTACAAAATCTTCGTTATAGCCTTTTACATATTTGATATTCAAACCAGCTTCGCGCGCTGCATCAACAGCACTCGTCATTTTATAGCATTTGATTTTTGAACTGCCGCCACCACCATAACGCGGATTTTCTGCAAAGCAGCCTACAAAAAGTATTTTTTCTGCAGGAGCTTTTACGGGGAGAACAGTTGCCCCAGCAGCAAGCTTATCGTTTTTCAGAAGTACGCAGGATTCTTCTGCAATACGGCCGGATTCTGCATGGTCTTTTTCCATATCAAAAACGCCGCTCTGCTTATTTTCAACATAATTTAAAACCATTTCGAGAACATGAGAAACAGCTTCATCAAGCTCTTCCATTGTGAGCTTTCCGGCTTTTACAGCTTCTACAATATCATTATCTGTATGCCCGCCGGAATAAGGCATTTCAAGACTCAAATCAGCTTTAATACCTTTTACACGGTCATAAACAGCACCCCAGTCAGAAACAACCATTCCCTTATAGCCCCACTCGTCACGGAGCAGGTCCTTCAAAAGCCATTTGTTCTGGCTGGAAAGCTCGCCGTTTATAGCATTATAAGAGCACATGATTGTAGTTGGAGCTGATTTTTTTACGCAGGTTTCAAAGCCCGCAAGATAGATTTCCCGCAGGGTACGCTCGTCAACTTCTTCACTTACAGAAAAGCGGTTTGTTTCCTGATTGTTTGCGGCAAAATGTTTTACAGAAGTTCCAACATTTTTAGACTGCACGCCCTTTATATAAGCGGCCCCCAGCTCGCCCGAAATATAAGGGTCTTCGCTAAGATATTCAAAGTTGCGGCCGCAAAGTGGCGAACGTTTTATATTGATTGCAGGGCCAAGCACTGTTGAAACATTATAGTTATTTGCTTCTTCGCCAAGAATTTCGCCAAGACGGCCCAAAAGTTCCCGGTCAAAGCTTGAAGCAGTTGCACAGCCGGAAGGAAAGCTTACCGCTGTACGTGAATCATTTTCATTAAAACCATTTTCTACCTGAGTACGAAGACCGCTCGGCCCATCGCTCACCATAACAGAAGGAATATTCAGGCGATCTACAGGTTTTGTACGCCAGAAATCTTTACCGGAACAAAGACCAGCTTTTTCTTCAAGGGTCAGTTTTGCTAATAAATCTTTAATCTTGTTATTCATAGAATATCCTTAAAATAGTCGAGTTCTTGAGAACTATATCTGCGGAGCCCGCCGCGGCGCTTGCCGAACACAATCCTCAATTATATGTATACCACGAGAAGACAGAACTTTCAAATTCTTCTTCAACATCATCGGGGAGGAGTTCGAAAAAATCAAAACCTGTAATTTCTTCTATATAATTAACACTACAAAGGTATTGTTCCCAGCTGCCATTTTTACCGCAGCCTTTTTCGTTGGGAACACAGACGGCAATTACCCGGGCCTCGTCCGCCACGCGCTTTAAATCATCTTCACCATCCGGCATAAAGAGGATGATTTTCCAGGTGTGAGACGGAACGGTTATAGAAAGCTCACTGCCATCCTTTTGCGTAACGGAAATCTCTTCAAAATATCCTTTATCACCAGTGCCACCCTTTCCATAAGGCCCTGCAAAAATGTAAGCTTCATTTCCCTGCAAAACAAGCTCCCTCTCATACTTTTCCAGCGCCACCCAGACAATGCGGTTATTATCCGGCGACTGGGGCACCATGTTGGTCATAAGAAAAGTTGCACTGTTATCTTCTTTCGTAGCAGTGCGGTCTGCCGAAGGACAAATATGCCCCCTGTCAAAACCATAATAAGGAAACTTATAATCATTTTTCCTAACCGCATACCAGCCTTCAGGAAGTTCCGCATCCGGCCGGAAAGAATCAGACCTGTCCGCCTCACCCAAATCAGCAGCACAAAGGTGCCAGGCCACCCAGGCAGGATTCAAGGTTTCACTGTTATAAGAAAGTGAAAACTGAGCTTTTTCCATAAGATAATTCTGCCCCACATCCTCAGCCTCAAGATTATCAGAAGCATCCGAAGGATTCCCAAAATAAAGCGGCGTATTTTCCTCATGCCCCTCATCAAACTCAGGATTCGGAAGGGCCCAGGCTCTAAAAATAAAGAGAAATATTAAACTTAATGTCAGCAGATTTTTTTTCATTTTTTACATCCCAGCTTCTTCTTTTGATAATTCCCTTATATCTTTAATAGTTTTTTTGGGTAATTCAAATATTTTATCACTATTACTTGAAATATATCCTTCTTTATATATATATCCACCTTCACCTGTAGAAAAAATATGGAAGTCATAATCAGAATCTTTAGAACGAAATATATGAATACCCCAACTATAATCAGATTCATAGTAACCTTCTTGAGATTGCCATCTATATTTCTTAATAATTTCTTTTTTGGAAACATCAAAAATCTCTATTATCTTTGTATTATGTTCATATTTTGTACAAGCTATTTTTGTGAAATCATAAGAAGTCACAAAATTAGGACACATGTGGCATATATATTCTAGTTCGCCTTTTTTTTCCATCTAAAAGATACATAGGATAATACCAATTATTATCTACATTAATAGATTCATCAATTAAAAAAAAACTTTTGTTTTGTCTTCTGAGATTTGAAAATGTCCCCATTTGATTTCTTCAGAATAATATTTTTCTTTATTCGTGCCACTTATTTTATATATTGTTAAAATACCAGAATCATGTGAAATATCAAAACACTCATTTTTTTCCAGCTTTGGTAAAGATATCTTTTTCTTAAAATCTTTATAAATATACTTATATCCTTCTGAGCTCAAAAAATTAATACTGCATATTAATTAAGGAGAATTACAAATATTAATATACGTAAAAAATAATATTTCCAATAATCTTTACTCATCCATTTTATTTTCATTCTTCTTGCTTTCCTCGTTAGATTCTTTTCCTTTACTTGTTTCATATGCCTTTTTATAATCAATTCCCGAATTACTTGGATCATTTATGTAAATAGTCTGATTATCTTTATCATATCCAACAGCCAGAAGTGCATGAGTATAATTCTGATTTGGATCTGGTCATATGTTCAGGATAACCGGATTTTGATGTGCCAAATAATACTGAAGAACATCCATATCCATCTTATTCAAAAATTTATATTTCACTGAATATTTTTTACAAACTCTCCCCAGCCCGTTCATATCATTTCCATATTTTCGAGCCGCTTTAATTGTTGTGCCAGTTGTATTCCAGATATCTTCTTCTGATAAGACAATCTGATCATTTGTTACATACTTTATTGCCATTCCAAGGGATACTGTTGCACAAGTATAGTTAGTGGTCTGGTATTGCAGTTCAATATTCAAAATAACCTTGTCTGGAATATTATTTAATTCAGACATCGGGATGCTATTCTGCTTATAATCATTTGAACTACAGCCTATGAAAAATATTGCAAACAAAATGATGATACTCCCTTGCTTTTAGAGCTTCTTGGCCATTTTTTTTCCTTTTTTGTTTGTTGTGGTAACTAACATTTTGGAATTTTCAATGGCTTTTTTCTACCCCAAATTGCGAACTTTATTGTACACTATCCTCTTTCCCCGCAGGATTTTCTGACCAGTTTTACTAAATCCTTGTATTTACTGCATTTAAAACAAAAAAACTGGTCAGAACCAGTTTTGACCAGTTAGACCAGTTTTTAAAAATTTAAAAAAATTTAACTCAGACCATCATATACGGGCAGTGATTTTCATATGCCCATCTTAAAGCCTGATTCAACCTCTGCTGATATCCTTTTCCGCCTTTTTTTAGGGCATCAAGAAGATCCAAATCTATCTTTGTATGAACATCACCTTTCTTCATCTTTACCCATTCAGGATGAACCTCATACCAGGGTTTGAATTCTTTAAGCTCTTCTTTTGTCATTTTAGGACAGTCTGAAAAATCTGTATTCTTAAAGCTCATTGCTTCTTTTATTTCTGCTTCTGTCAAAGGCGGCAAATTCTTTACTTCATCTAGCGTCATAGTTTTCATAATACTCTTCCTCCTCATCTTCTTCAGCCCTTCGCGCTGATATGATTCTTGTATTTCCTTTTCTGTCTGTTGCAACAACGAACAGAACCAGCATGTCAGAAACCCGTCCGATTATATTAATACGATCTTCTTCAAGCGTTGAATGCTCAAGATCAAGTTTTTCAACACGCTTCTCATCAAGAAAAACACGGACTGCCATTTCAAATGAAATACCGTGTTTCTTCTTGTTTATGGCATTCTTCTTTTCATCCCATTCAAATGTCATTTTTAATTCCTATGTACATAATATTCTGTACATGTTTTATCGTCAAGTATTTTCTTAAACTTTTGTATTTTCCGCCAGGAAAATGCAAAAGTCGCTCCCGCAGGGCATAGTACAAAATGGTTGCTTATCTTTCCAGAATATCGCTTCGGCACGCAGTTTTACCTCCATGTAAAACTGCTAAACAGAACACGCATTATTATCATCTGCGCGTCCTGCTTACTGAACAATAATGAGCCTTCGGCGCAGCTCCACACGCTAACCGATCTTTTACTTTACCGAAGAAAATACACTCTTTCCGTAAATATGAATGTATTTTCTTCGTAACTCAAATAGCCATGTCTGTTTGAGTTACTTTCCTGATGTCAAAGAACAATAACCAGAACATTTCATGGTAATATTCTGATTATTATTTATATTAATAAAGGGGAAAGCCTTCCCCTGTCTCCAGCCCGCTCCGCGGTCTTCCGCCACCCCTTCCAGCGGGGACAGCAATTACAGAGTTCCTGCCCCCGCAACGCCCCAAACGCTGTTTTGATTAATTATCTACTCTTTCTTAAAAAAATCAAATACATTTTCTCATATTCCACCCCCTTATGATGCTTATTTTTCTCCTAATAATTATCCTATTTGACTTTTTACTATATGTCTTTTAAAATAAAAATTATGAAAAAAGTTATATTATCCATCTTTTTGCTTTTATCATTGTCTTTCATTTTTCCACAAAATATTAAAAGCATGGAATTTCACAACCAAAATATTACAGACATTCTTTTAGTTCTTGCAGAATCGAGCGGTGTTTCTATTATTCCTGATGAAACAGTTTCTGGAAAAGCATCCTTCTATTTTTCCGAATCTACAATAGAAGAAGCCTTAAACCGTTTTCTTTCAACTTATAATTTATATTACGAATATAATGATAATTATTACTCTGTTTCAAAAATTCAAATCACATATACCCCAGCAACCTCGTTAGTTTCGTTAAAAACAGACAGTACAAATATAGAATCCATATTAAAAAAGCTTTCTACAAAAATCGGGAAAACCATTTTATTTGACGCTCTCCCTTCTTCAGTAATTTCATTAGACATTGATAATCTTCCAGTTCAAAAAGTCTTAGAAATATGTATTAAGAAATTTCCTGATTATGTTCTTGAAGCAAATGAATCCTATTACTACATAAAACGTCTTACTGAAAAACAGAATAATCTAAACGAATCTGGAAACGACTCCATTAAAAAGAATGGAGACTTATACTCTATAAATCTGGATAAAGGACGTTTTCTAACAATTCTTAAAAAATTGTTTAGTCTTGAAGGAATAGAATATTCATTATTTGTTCAAGCAGATACACAAATTGAAAACTTATATTTCAATAACAAAGATTTTCTCACTATGCTAAAATTACTTCTTGAACATGGTAATGCAGATTATATAGAAAAAAACGGAATATATTACATAATTGATCTTCAGAAAAAAGGTATTTCAGGAAAACTGAAAGATACAGAAATAGTTCCATTAAAATGGATTCCTGCACAGGAGATAACATCATTAATCCCATCAGAATTATCCTCTTCTTCAATTATGAAAATTGATAAGAATACAAACACAATCCTTCTGACAGGCACAAAAGAAGAAATAGCACCTGTAAAAAATGTAATAGAGAAAATTGATGTTCCAATGGGTGGAATGAAGTATAAGAGAATAGATCTAAAGTACTTAAATGCAAAAGACATTGTCTCTCTGATTCCATCAAACATTACACAACATCAATCTGTAGTTATACCAAATACAAATTCTATTCTTGCTTCCGGCACAGATGAAACCTTAAATAATCTTACTCAATTTATCGAAAGTGTTGATATCAAAAAGTCTGGCATACCGGTTAAATTGAAATATATAAAAGTTGAAACTCTATTAAAATCCATTCCACCTTCAATAAAAAAAGAAGATATTGTAGATTCAGGTTTTCCAAATCTCATATTTTATACGGGCTCAGAAGAAAACAAAAATCTCTTTTTACATGAACTAAATATGATTGATAAACCTCAGCCACAGATTAAATATCAGCTTTTAATAATACAATACACAGAAGGCAATTCTGTATCATTAAAACCAACCATCCTGATAACCCCTGACAATGGCAACAATTCAGAAAACTTTATTTTCAATGGAGAACTGTCAAATATAATGAATCTAAATTTTGATATCATTTCAAAGTTTGGTTATTATTTTGCAGCAAATCTTAATGCACGCATAACAGACAATACGGCAAATGTTTTTACTGATACAACACTAACCGCACTTTCAGGACAAGATGTAAAATTTCAAAATACAGATACTTACAGATATATTGAATATGATTATGATAATTCATCTTCAACACGATCCAGTGTTACTCAGCAGATAACTTCGGGTCTTATAGTTAGTTTAAATGGTTGGATTTCAGGTGATAACATGATTACCATGACAGTAAACGCAACCATTTCAAAACAAAACACAGACAACTCTTCTTCATCAAATTCATCGTCATCAGCAACAACTACACTGCCCTCAACGTCTGAAAGAGTTGTTACAACTCAAGTTAGAACAAAATCTGGTGAACCTGTTGTTATAAGCGGCTTAATTAAAGAAGACATTACAGATACTGAAAGCAGAGTTCCTTTTCTTGGAAGAATTCCACTTTTAGGAAGATTATTCAAACATACTACAAAAGGAAAAGAAAAAACTGAAATTGTTATTTATATTGTTCCACATCTTATTCAGGACCAGGAAACATCTGACAGTGACAGTCTGAACATTGAACGATATTATTCAAATTTCATAGGAACTTCATATGCCAGATAGCAAAATACTCAGTATCACTTCTTTTCAAAATATTCCTGATGATAATAAACAATACCCTATTGAATTTATTGAACGAAATCAGGCTATAGTTCTAAATATTTCTGAAGATTCGGTTACTGTCGGCATTACAGATAAAACAACTGAAAACAGTATTTCTACAATACTTGCATTTCATCCGGTAAAAGTTACATTTGTAAATATTGATTCGGTGGAACTTTCATCATGGCTTGGAAATAAATTAGGAGAATCCACAGGCAAGACAGCAGCACGACAGGATTTGCAACAACAGGACGAAACAAATTTACTTGATAAAATGGCTAACGATGCTCCTACAGTAAATCTTGTTAATAGTATCTGTATAGATGCAATAAGATTAAAAGCTTCTGATATTCATATTGAAGCTGGACAAAAGCAAGCAAGAGTAAGGTACAGAATTGACGGTGTATTACAAACCGTAAAGACAATAGAAAATGACAGATTTGCAGCCATTTCTTCACGAATTAAAATCATGGCAAATCTTAACATTCTTGAAAAAAGACAGCCTCAGGATGGCCGCATCACAGTTTCTATTAATGGCGAAAACATAGATTTTCGTGTTTCCATTATACCTGTAACTAGTGGTGAATCTATTGTTATGCGTATTCTAGGAAAAAATAACGCACCTGAAAATTTAGATTTACTCGGATTCAATCCAGAACAGTTAATAAAAATCAGAAATATGCTTAAAATTCCTCATGGACTTATTCTTGTAACCGGGCCTACGGGAAGCGGAAAAACAACTACATTAAATGCCATGCTGAGAGAGCTTGTTTCAGATGAAATTAAAATAATCTCAATTGAAGATCCAGTAGAATTTATTGTTACAGGTGTAAATCAGGTACAAATAAATGAACAGATAAATCTTGGTTTCGATACCATTTTGAGAAGGGTTCTTAGGCAAGATCCGAATATAATAATGGTAGGAGAAATAAGAGATAAAGCCACAGCAGAACTTTCTGTCCGGGCAGCATTAACAGGTCATCTTGTTTTATCAACATTACATACGAATGATTCTGTTTCTGTAATTCCCAGACTGATTAACATGGGCATTGAACCATATCTTATTTCTTCTGTTTTAAAAGGAGCAATAGCTCAACGATTGGTAAGAAAAGTAAATCCTAAAACAGGAATATTTGAAGGTCGTACCGTAATTTCGGAAACAATGGAAATGACTACGGAACTGGAAGAACTAATTGAAAAAGGCTCAAATCAAACACAAATAATTTCATACCTTAAAAAATCTGGAATGCAGTTTTTAAAGGATGATGCAGAAGAAAAAATCCGGAAAAAAATAACGACAAAAAAAGAAGTTGAGCATGAAATTATGCTTTAAGGAGACAAGAAAATTAATAGTTATAAATGTATTATTTCAGACAAAAGCGGAAAACTGCAAACTCAAATAAAAGAAGCTGATTCTCAGGAAGAAGTTTTAAACTCTTTTATAAACTCCCCGTTTATTCCAGTAGAAATTCAGGAAATCTCAAAAAGTAAAAAAAAGATACACAACAAAAGAAATGAAAAAAAAGTTCTTGAATTCACTCAAATTATGGAACAGCTTATTAATTCAGGACTTTCAATAAAGGATGCACTGGAAATCAGTACTCTCATAAACAGGAAAAACAATGCATTGGAAACAGCATTGTTTGAACAGATTCAAAAAGGAGTTTCTTTTGCAGATGCAATACAAAAATCAGACAACGTATTTCCTCCAGTTTATAGAGGCATCATTTCTGTCGGCGATAAAATAGGTTCTGTAGAAAAGATATTTCCCAGATTAAGACTATATCTTGAAACTCAAAAAAAGATTAAAGATAAACTTTCCGGAGCAATGGTTTATCCGGCAATTGTTTTTATAACTGCAATTTTTGTTTTTACAGCTATAATCTTTTTTGTATTCCCAAAACTAAAAACTATGTTTATGGAATTTGGCGGTGAAGCTGCAATTTTACTGGAAAGAAATATTAAACATATGGAAACTGGATTTCTCTTTTTCTTTGTGCTTATAGCCTTATTAATAACTTTATTATTCATAATAAAATTATTAGCCTCAAAAAATACTTCATTAGAAATTAAAAAAGATAAAATCATATTACAACTTCCTCTGATTGGAAGATTTCTGACTTATCTTGAGACATTACATTTTTCTTTTGCCATGGAAACACTACTTTCCGGAGGCATTACCATTGAAGATTCAATTCAAGAAGCTTCAGCCGTAATTACCAACAGTGCCTATAAAAATGCTTTATTTAAAGTTAGAAATGACATTATTCATGGAGAATCTCTTTCAACCGCAGTTTCTAAATACGAAAAAATCTTTCCGGATTATATGACAAAATGGATGATGGTAGGAGAAAAATCAGGAAAGCCAGATCAGATTTTTTCACAATTAAGAAATTATTTTCAGAATGAAATTGATTTGTATACAACAAAGTTTATGGCCTTAATCGAACCCGCCCTTATAATTCTAATTGGATTATTCCTTATAGCCCTTATATTTAATATTATCATTCCTGTTTTTACATTATACGGTTCAATTTTATAATAAGCCCAGAATGCTATTTGTAACTGGAATTCCTATAAGGTTTCCTATAAACATCATTGGAATAAAAGGTATTCGTAATTTAAAAGCATTTTTTCGTTTGAATACATATCTCAAACTTACAAAAAATAAGATTCCAGCAACTGATGAAATAAACATACAGATTATAAAACCTGGCACACCAGCAACAAAACCACAAAGCAGGCTGTAGTGTACATCTCCCCAGCCTAAACCTTTATGGGAAATATATCTTACAAGTAGAAATAATAAAGACAAAGAAACTGCTCCCATTATATGATTCATCAGCTGCAATGATTTTCCTGTTACAAGCACTAACACGCACAGTATTAAGCCGATATAATTCAACACAACTGATATATGAAATGTTTTAAAATCCAGATATGAGTTGATGATCGAGACTAATATAAAAATCAGTAGCATTAAATAATAATTCATTTTGAGTTTAATCGTTTTTCAACAAGCGGATCATAAGATAGTTCTAATGATTTCTGTAAAAACAATTTTGTCTTCTCTGTGTCCGAAAATCCTGTTTCATATATATCTGCAAGTAACAGGAAAATATAAGAATCAACATAACCTTCGTTTAAAATATCATTCACAATCTTTAATGATGAATCAAAATCTGAAAGTAAATATTTTATACAGGCCCGTAAATAATTAATACTAAGATAGCTTCCTCCAGCCACTTCTGCCCTATTAAGATACTTTTCGGCTTCCTGATATTTTTTTTCTTTCACCATGTTTTCTGCAGTTTCCAGTAATTCAGAATGTGAATACATACGTAAATAAATTACCTGAGATGGCACTGAATAAAGAAAAGACAAATTTACATCTTCAAATCCATTTTTACAGGCTTTTAATGTATATGTTTTAGAAGTATCAAGTCCAGTTAATGTAAAATGTCCATATATATCAGACGTAGCGTTATGCTTATCATCAATATAAATTTCAACATCACTTACAGCTTCGTTATTACCGTCATATATCATTCCCTGAACTGAAGGTAAAGTAATTCTGTTTGATTTACATCCCATGAAAAATGTCACTAGAAACATTAAGAAAATACAAGTACGTTTCATTCTATTCACCTTTATTAATCAATATTTTTTTATCATCAATTACAAAAATATATGTATCAGAATCTTCTGAAATAATCTGTTTAGCTGAGATTTTTAAGACACGATTTGTATCTTTACTTTTTAAATATAAATAATCCAGTCCATCAGATTCTTTTATACGGCCAATCAATGAATATTTTATGTTTCCGTTTTCAATGGAAGCTTCTTTCTTTTCATTATCAGATTTGGCTGCCTTAGAGTTGTTTATCTTTTTTACATAAGGTCTAAAAAGTTTTTCTACAGCTAAGTCTGTATTATCATTAAGAACATTAATGCTCGAAGGTATTACAGAAAATTTAATAACCGCAGAAACAGACTCTGCTTCAGTCTTTAGATTAATATTATTAATTGTATATGGCTGAGTTGTTCCATGAATCTTTTTAAAGTATTTTACAAACTGAAGATTACTGCACTTTATTGAAACTTCAATAAACACACCTTTACTTTCATTCAGAATCTGATATCTTGTCGGAACAATCTGAATATCTTTTAATTGCCTTATGATAGTGTCAGCAATTTCAGAAGAAGATTTTGAATCAATTATAATTTCTGTTTTGTTACTCTCTGTTGTTTTTGATTTTTCCAAACGCTTGTCAATGTTTTCTATTTTATTTGTATATCCATTTATGCTTGATTTACATTCGTTTATTCCCAAAATCAAAGTCTGTATTCTTATGAAGAATGAACAGAAAATACAGAGAATAATTAAAATGATTAAAAGATTCTTTTCCCTTACTGTCATTTTTTCACTCTGGCAGAAATAATAAACTTTTCTGCATTGCCCTGTTGTGGCAGAGATTGATGCAATTTCACTTCATCAAACCAGGATACTTCTGATAATTTTTCTATAACTTTGATTGCAGATGTATTTTCTGCTTCAAACTTTATAGCATTATCATTCATTGAAAAATTCAAAATCCTTATATCTGGCGAAGCTTTGTATAATTCTGCGAAAATATCATAAACAGAAATTGTCCTGTTCATTGTAACTGCCTTAGCATTATCAGAAGAACTGATTTTCATTATTTCTTCTTTTTTGTATTGGTAAGATTCTTTTAACAAAGCAGACTCTTTTACCAGCTGTTTATTTTTTATTTCAAACGAAAAATCAATTAATAACAAAAGACAAATAATAATGCCTATAATTATTGGCATTGGTCTGACAGTTTTATTTCTTTCTATGAAAAGAATACAATTCTGAGTTTTTATTATGTTCTTATATTCATCAATATTTTTTACATCAAAGCCTTTATGAATAAATTCATTTAAAATTTTATCATCAATTGTATCAAAACTATAAAACTGTTTTTGTTCAGATGAAATATTGTAATGCGTGCATAATTCATCATATTTTTGAAAACAACGTAGAATTTGATTATCTGAAAAGATTTCCAGATTCCTCAAATTGCCGTTTTCAACAGCTTGTATTCCAAGCCAGCCTTTACCTCCAAAAACCGCAACACCATTTTTTACAATCTGACAGACTGCTGCAACAGGAGATAGTAAATAATCATATTGCTCTTTAAAAGTTTTAATACGTTCAGAATTTGCCGCAATTCCAACAAGGCTTTCTTTTGAAATTATATAATCAAAGGCAGTTGTTTCCTCAGTTCCTGGATACAATGAGCGAAGGGCAAACTTAACTGCATTATACTGATATTTAGATTTGGTAACTGGAATATCCAGAAGATAGTGTCTTATTTCTAAAGGCGAAACATAATAGTATTTTTCTTGTAACAGCTTTTTATTTTTCATTTCCAACTTTTTTCTATAAGATAAAACTTAGGATGGCCCTGAGTATCATCTTCTGAAGCTCTGGCCAGAATGACATTGCAGGAAGTTTTATTTCCGGAAACATTAATTTGCCACATCCACGTTTTACAACCTAAATAATAATACAATTTATCAGATTTTGTAATACCTAGAATCGAACATATGTTTTCTTCATTTATTTCGCTATTCTGTCTTAGAGAAATAATATTATTTACTTTTTGATTTATATTTGAAAGCTTGAATTCTTTATACCCCAATAAAGTTTTTAAGCAGTCCTCACTTATAAAATGAATATTCATTATTGGATTCAGATTTATGAATGGATATAAATCATCATAGTAAATACCACATAATAAGTTTAACTCAGTTTCGTTTTGCAAAAGATTTCCATGCGCCTGATACTGTTTTCTCCGCGAAATAAGTTCTTCACCAAAAAAAGACATGGTTAAAGTATCAGCCAAATTGCTTAATGGTTTTTCATCAGCAATATTAAAATTGGCATAGCCATAGAAAGTGAAAAATTGATTGAATTTTTCTTCAGAAATAAACTCATTAATTCTTTCATAAGAATTAACAGGACCTTCCCGGCTTAGAACTTCAACAAGAGTGTTTACATATTCTGGAGAATTAAAAGCTTCTTTCAGGTTTGATTGAATCAAAAAATTCTTATTGATAAAATTCAAATCTATCAAACCTGATAATGATTGTATTGATATTTTATATCCATCAATTGCCGTTCCATTCAATTTCCAGACAGGATCTATTAATGAATCAACAGAAGGTGTTGTATCTTTTTTTATTTCGTCAAAAACAAGATTCAAAATATTATCAATTGCTTTATAATCTTCTTCTTTTGATATACGTTTTCTAACTGTTAGATCAGATGTACGCAAAAAGATGCCAAGAGCAATAACTATTAAAGAAAGAAAAAACAGAGTAATAATAAATTCCAATGAACTGAAGCCTTTACTCTGTTTCAAATTTGAACGTCTCCATAATATCTGGATGCAAATAAAACTCTTGATTCATAAGATTTATTGTTTAAATTATATTTTACATACAAGCCTTTTATTCTGTCTTGTTCAGAATAAACAGGATTAACTTCTATGATTTTTACATTATGCTTCATTTTAAGAGATTTTGATATTTCTCCATTATTCCATGAAATAGTTATTTCATTTTCTGTAAAAGAATATTCAACTGTATCTTGCCAGAAAGGTACTAAAACAGATTGTATTGATTCTCTCAAATATTCATCTGCTTCTAAATGTTCAATAGAATTATTTATTGATTCCTTTGAAGAATATAAACTTTTAACACAGATTGAATAAGAGAAATATAACAGGCCGGCAATGAAAGAAATAATAAGAAGTGAAACAATTACCTCGATATATGAAAAAGCATAAGAAGTTTTTAAGTTACATTGAGTTTTCTGCATAATCATTTTGAAATACAATATATGAATCTACTTTGTTAATTATTTTCTTAGAATATCTTGTTGTAGTTAGCACAAAACCAATTACAGCAAGTAATAACCCTGCAGCAACAAAAATAGAGACTACAGCTTCAACCATGGAAAATCCTTCGTTATTACCATGATGTAATATCCGCATCTTTTCCTTCTCCACCTTCAACGCCATCTTTCCCCAAAGACATTATGCCATAAGGTAAGCCATTTTCACCTGGAACATAATACTGGTAATCATTTCCCCATGGATCTTTTGGTATTGCTTTAGATAAATAAGGACCATCCCAATTATCATTAGTTAAAGAAACAGGTTTCGTAAACAAAGCACCAAGCCCTTGTTCAGAAGTAGGATATTCACCAACATCCATATAATAAGAATCTAAAGCCAGAGAAAAAGTTTCTATCTGACTTTTTGCAGTTACAACACGAGCTTTTTCAATTTGCTTTACAGCGCTGAATCCAACTGCAGCTGTAAGAATAAGGACAATGGCC
>CAKUWD010000037.1 GCA_934699065.1 uncultured Treponema sp. | reverse complement strand
GCTATGGGCTTCTATGGTAAATACCTTTTCTCTATTTTCAATAAAGGGCCCGATCTTCTGGAAATTGAATTACGAAAAGAACAAAGAGCAATTATTAAAGGCAGCCTCTTCGTCTGAAGATATTTCTCTAACGCAGCTTAAATTACTGTTTGAAAAAAACTGCGACACAGGCGAAAACCTTATTCTTGCTTCCGAAAAGGATCTTCCTTCTGATTTTGCGGAAAACTCTCAAAAGCTGATTTCCTCATTAAAAGAAATCACAAAAGATAAAAGAGCTCTTTATTCTGCGGCAGGTGATTTTTCTGTGCTGCTTTACTCAACAAAACTTTTTCATCCGGGGAAGGAAAAGCTTTTCTTTATTCAGGTAAAAAACGGAATCGAATTACTGGCACCTGATCTCAACCTCTATCTCTTTTTTCCGGATTCTGAAACTCCTTTGATAGAAGCATATTTTGAATATCTGAAAAATAATTTCATAAATCTTACAAAAGAATACGCAGCCTTTATAAAAGGAAAAACTCTTAAGGACAGACTTAAAGAAAAGGAAAAAGAAAATCTTAATGATATTACATATACCGCAAGAAACAGAATGCTTCAAAAAATCAAAAATGCAAATTCTCATGATCAGTTGCTTGAAAAAGCAGCAAAGAAAATAAAAGAGCTTGCCGCTTACTATAATTTGAATTTGAATATTTCAAAGCACGAAGAATCATTCAAATTATTTATCACAAGCAACGACAATAATTTGAACAACAGAAGTTTTGATCTTACAGTTCAAAAACGCATTTTTATAGAAAACTACGATAACACAATGCAGATGCTGGAGAAGGAGTTTAAGAGGATTGGGACAGGAATTAATTAATTCTTCCTTTATAATAATACCATAAAAGATGGTCAAAGCCATTTCTTGAAATCTTATTACCCGATTTTTCAAGAATAAAGTCTATAAGAGTACAATAATTTTTATAATTTTCAAGTTTTCTATAAATTATTGGCTTAGTCGGTATATTCGAATCAAAATGATTTGCATAGTAAGGAACTATAGTTCTAAGAATTCGATCATAGATTGAATAACGATCTCGCAGGTCATCTTCATTTTCTTCAAACAAGTTCATACAAGCATAATGACAAAATTTACTTGCAAAAGCAGGGTTTTGTCTCGCATATGCTTTTTTACTTGTTTTTTTAGCAATTAAATCAAACAATTCATATTTCTCATCTTCATTTTTGAGGAAAGTCCAAAACTCTTCCTGTGTAAGATTTCCAAGTCGTTTTCTTACCACTTCCCTTCCAGCTTTATCACCATTTAAATGGGTACTATTTTCTCTATCAACAGCTGCAATCACACCATCAAGAATTTTGTTTCCTTGCTTATTACCTAATTTATCATTTGGTTTTAATGTACCTAAATAATCCTTAAATAATTTCATACAATAAGCAGTTGAACCATTTACATTACCCTTCGTATCTGTATTTCCATCATTTAAGTCAAAGGATTTTGAATAGGCTGAATCAGTTCTTATCATAGCTTCAACCAGATAAACGTTTTCTGGTGTTAAATCCAACAACCCATATTTATTATTTATACTATTTTCAGCTCCTGGTATCATTGTGAAACTATATTTTTTTGAACCTTCAAGTTCATCTTTTATAGACATTATATTACCTCTTCTCACTAAAAAATTATCTATCTTTCATAATCCTCTTCAAATCTCCAACCGGACCTTCGGACACCTTTTCCGGCATGAAGACATGCAGCAATTCTATACTACGGGTAAGGGCTGTGTAAATCATGTTGCGGTTGATTTTGTCAGAAACCTCTTCGTCGAAAACATCAAGATAATGTGCGCGGTGATCAATGTAAAAAAGCACAACCGGGAAGTCCAGACCCTTACAGCTTTGTGTTGTTGCAAGACGAATAATTCCCTGCTGAGCAAAATCAAAAGCCCCTTCGCTTACAAGGCTGCTTTCCAGATCCAGTTCTTCTTTCAGCAAAATTTTGAGTTTTTCCAATTGTTTATTTTGTGGAGCTATAAGGCAGATATTTTCACTTTCGTAGCCCAGAGTCTCAATGCAAAACTTTACCGTTTCAATCATCTGCATAAAGCCTTCATCCTCATTTTTGCTTTCATGCAGTTCAACAGGAGGACCAAGTCTGAAGGTTTCCGGACGGTTTTCTTTGTCACTGCCTTTTATGAGAGCACGGTATTTTTCTGCAAGTTCGTTAATCTGATTTGTACTTCGGAAGTTTATATTCAAAATTCTTGTTGCGCCAGAAACATCAAGACCTGCCCTGCTCCAGGTAAAGCCAGGCTGGAAAATTGACTGGTCATTATCGCCGGCAAGAATCACTGCCTCGCGAACAGAGCTCTTCAAAATCCGCAGAGTTGCCGCAGTTAAATCCTGAGCTTCATCAACAAAAAGATAATCTACACAAAGCTCATCCGGAACCTTAAAGTCCATATTGGCAAGTTTATAAGCCGCAAAACCAGAGTACCATTCGTCTGACTTTTCCCAGGCCTCAAAAATCTTTTCTACAAAGCCCCAGATTTTTTTTCGATTTGTCTCGTTCTGTGCCTTACGCATACCAGTACGGGCTATCATCTCTTCACAATATTCTTTTTTCGTAATGCATCTTGGAAGAATAAATTTATCCAGCTCAGTCCAGATATCTTTTCCAAGAGGATTCAGACTTTCATCTTCAAGCCCTTCAATTTCAATTTTTTCCATAAGGTAAGTTAGATTTTTTTCCGGGAAGGCAGCCTTTATGATTTTTAAAATATAGGCTTCGGAAGTTGTAATGATATCTTTGCTTTCGGCCAGATCGGTCTTTCCAATCTTCATAAGGGAAGCAATGTAGCGGTTATACTTTTCCAGACTGTGAGTATATGTTATGAGTTTTATAGTTTTATTTCTGTCATCATCAAAAAGAGATTCGGATTGTTCTGCAAGAAGTTTTTCCAGAGTCTTTAAAAGCACAAGAGACTTTCCGGTTCCTGCACTTCCCTTAATCAAAAAGTCCCGGTTGAACTTTACCTGATTTACAATGGACTCCTGCTCTTTTGTAAGATGAACCAGAGACTGTTCAAAATCATAACGAGTTCTAGTGTAAGAAGTCATACGGTTAAGATTCTGGATATACTCTTCAGCATCAGAAAGTTTTTCAAGCTGAGCCTGCAGTTCCTTCTGCGCCTTAAGATTTTTCTGCTCTTCTTCATTCTTAGCCTTACGCAGTTCGTCTATTTTTTCTTTATTCTTTTTGTTGGAAGTAATCTGCTGGTCATAATCAAACTGAAGCGCTTTCAGTTTTGAAGACATTGCATCCAGCTGAGTCTGAAGCTGTCCAAGCTTAGTTACTTTCTCGAGCATATCATTATTCTGCTCTGAAAGACTTTTTATCTGCTTAATTGCCTTTTCCAGTTCGGCGGCAGTTTCGGCAGGTGATTTACGTGAAAGCCAGATATCAAGAGCCTTTGACATCTTTTCAATTTCGGTCTGGTTAGGCAGCTTATAAGTTTTTGCAAATTCATTAAAGAGATAAATTGCTCCGATTGCCTCTTCGTCTGAACAATTGGCAAAACGATGGCGCACAGGATTTGTTCCCTGGTGATTTTTAATAAGGTCTTTAATCAGCATGTATTCACGCGGAGTATTTGATGAATATCGTGCTTTAAACATATCCAGAAGCTTTGGAAAGGAGATTGCAAAATCATTCTGCTTTCCAAGCTTTTCGCGCATATAGCCTTCTATTACAGAAAAGCAGGCTAATTTAAAAAGACCTTTATCAGTTCCCTGTAATGACTTTAATCTTTGAAGTTGTTCCTTAGACGGAAGTTCTGTATTTTCTGCTGCCATAAACTTTATTATAACACATTATTAAATTTTCATACCACATTAAAACCTATTGTTTTATGACTACTTTCTTTTTCTTCCTGGATTTTACAGAGTTCTTCATATATCTTCACAAACCATCAGATCTTCTCATTAATACATCAAGAAAAAATTAGACGTAACAATATAGTTAACGAACTACAAAAAATTCTAAAAGTCTATTTATGAATGACAGAAGTATAAAAATACGATAAACTGATTTTATGAATTTTGATATCAAATGGATTATTTTGGGCATCGCTCTTGTGATGTACCTTCTGGTAATTATTTTTCAGGAAAAGAAAATTTGGATGACTAGTGTGGCGGCGCTTGCTGTTATTGTTCTCGGATTTTTAGCTCAGGGGGGCGCGCTCGCGGGAAATGTTTTTGAGCCTTTGAGCGGTGCGCCTGCACTCGCCCACCACATCTTCCTCGAGCTCATCAACTGGAATATTCTTATGATTTATGTGGGCTCTATGATTATTGCAGCCCTCTTTATTTATTCACGTGTTCCGGCCCGCATTGCCGACGCTCTGGTTACAATTTCTCCAAGCACAGGAATTGCCGTTATTCTGATTCTTGCAATGACCGGCTTCATTTCTATTTTCGTTGAAAACGTTGCAACCGTTCTTGTAATGGCTCCGATTGCCCTTGCTCTTTCTCGCAAGCTCAAACTGAATCCGGTTCCATTTATGATTGGTCTTGCCCTTATGTCAAACCTGGAAGGAACTGCAACCCTCGTTGGTGACCCCCCAAGCATGATTTTTGCAAGCTACGCTCACTACACCTTCAACGACTTTTTTGTACATCAGGGAAAGATTTCCATTTTCTTCTTTATTCAGGCTGGTCTTATTGTTGGTTGTATTTTCTTTTACTGCTTTTTCAGCAAGGCAAAAGAAAAGGCCAGCGTAGACAAAGAGCCTGTTATTTCTTATCTGCCGCTCTGGCTCCTTTTGATTATGATTGGTGGCCTCGCAGTAATTTCTTTCCTTACACCAGAGCTTGGATATAGTTCTGGATGTTTTGTTCTTGGTCTGGGGCTGCTTGGTCTTCTCTGGTACAGACTCTCTCAGAAAAAATCCCCGGCAGAAATCTGGACTCTCGTAAAAGAACTGGACTGGGAAACAATCGCCTTCCTCATCGGCATTTTTGTTGTTGTCGGAGCCATCAGCGAAACTGGTCTTCTTGATGATTTTGCACTCTGGCTTGCTCACGTAACAGGCGGCAGCAAATTTGCAGGCTTTGCTTTGATTCTTCTCTTCTCTATTTTGATTTCGGGCTTTGTTGATAATGTTCCTTACATCATCGTAATGCTTCCGGTTGCAGGCTCACTTGCCGCAGGTCTTGGCATTCAGAAAGAACTATTGATGTTCACACTTTTGATTGGTTCATGCCTTGGTGGAAACCTCACTCCATTCGGAGCATCTGCAAATGTTGTTGCAATGGGAATCCTCAAAAAGGAAGATCATCCTATCACCTTCTCGGGCTTCTTAAAAATCAGCGCACCTTTCACCATTCTGACAACCGCCGCAGCAGCCGCTTTGCTATGGGCTATCTGGGCATAAAAAAACAGAAGTTGCACCCCGAACTTGTTTCGGGGTCTTTTTATAGATGCTGAAACTGTCATCCTGAACTTGTTTCAGCATCAACATGACAATACTATCTGCAAAAAAGTTTGACAATTCTCCTTATTCATATACTATTATATTATAAGGAGAATTATGATGAAAAAATTATCAAAACTATTTACATCCTTAGTGATTAGCTTAATGTTTTCCAGTCTCTTTGCCGCAAACTGGAAGGTCAAAGTTCCCGCAAACGCAAAACGATTTCCATTAATCAAAATTGTTTCAACTGAAAACGGTGGTAAAAATGATTTTGCTACCGTTCCTGTTACAAGACATGTTTCCGAAGCAAAAATGAGCTGGGGCGATATGTCTGACAAAGACACTCCAGGTCCCTGGTATGAAAAATGCACAATCTCCCTTAATGACGAATTTCTTGGTGATGCTGAAGTAAAGGCAAGAGGTAACTGGACAACAACTTATCCTAAAAAATCCCTCAGAATTAAATTTGCTAAAAAGCAGAATATAGCAGGCTTACATTCCGGCGAAGAATATAAAAACTGGGTATTGCTTGCTGCATACAAAGATCCTTCTCTTTTACGAGATGCCGTTGGTTTTAAGATGTACAGCAAAATGTTTCCAGGCTACGTAAGTGACTGCCAGCTTGTAGAACTCGAAATAAACGGAGTTTATTTTGGAGTATATCTTCTTGCAGAATTACAGGAAGCAAAAAGACTTGGTTTGACTAATGCAAAAAAAGATTCCGCTGATACAAATATTGGATATCTTATCGAATTTGACAGTTATTCAAATACAGAAGCAGACAACGAAAAATTCTGGATTAATTATCTTGGAGATGTCAAAGATTACAACGGCAAGCGTGTTGATGAACTTCAGGGCGGATATACAATCAAGAGCGAAATAAAAGACAAGGCTCAGCATGATTTTATTGCAGATTATATGAACAAACTCTGGAAAATCTGTTACTCAGCAGTTTATAACAAAAAATACTACCGCTTTGATTCAAATTATCAGCTGCAGAGCTACACTCCGGAAGGCTCTAACGATGATGAAAAGTGCCGCAATTGTATTTCTCAGGTAATCAATATTGAATCTCTTGCAGACACTTATATTTTCAATGAAATTGTCTGTGACCCTGATCTTTATCTTACAAGTTTTTTTATGAATGTTGATTTTGGTGAAGGAAAAGATCACCTTCTTCATTTTAATGCACCATGGGATTTTGATTCTTCTATGGGAAATAAAGATTTCTGTGCAGCAAAATCTTCAAGCGGTAATATCACAGGCAAAAATGACATGTTTGCCGGCAGCTGCCAGACAGACGTAAATTGTCAACATCCAAGAATTCATGCAAATCCATGGATGGTGATTTTTATCAGAGAAGCCTGGTTCCAGAATCTTGTAAAAGAAAGATGGGCTGCTATCCCGGCACAGCAGATTCTCACTGAGCTTCAGGAATATATCGATGAAAATTCCTCAAAAGATTATCAGCCTGTTTTCAATGCTAATCTAAAGGTTTGGGGTGTATCTACTAAACATCCTGGAGTTGAAAAAGAACTTTGTTCCGCAAGTAAAGCTGCAGCAGCAAAGTCTCAGGCCGCATCTGCAGAATATTTTAAGGGCTGGCTCACAAACCGTTTCACCGCAGTAGATAACATAATCAAAAATTTAAAATAACTAATCTTTTTTCTCCAGTCTCCGAAAATTTAGGTAGAATCCTAAAAGTGGAAGGGACTGGAGATTATAATGACAAGTGCAATTGGAAATTTCAGTAATGCTTATTCTTATAGCGGAGCCATTGGAGGATCCGCAGGAAAGCTTTATGTTCCTGTAAGCCGTTCTGCCCTTCTTTATTCACACTTCGACCATGTTTCAGGTGTTGCAGCCGGAAACGGACAGCAGGGTGTTTCAATCAGCAAAATCAGAATCTTAAACTCTCTTATAGACCGCATGGCCGCAATCAAAAATCAGCCAAAAGAATCAGTTTCAGATATCAGCGACGATCAGGCTCAGGCACTCATTGAACAATATCAGAAGCAGATTCAGCAGACCGTAGCACAGCAGTCATTTGTTCTGGCCGGCGCTCAACCAATGGCAGGCGTGCTTTTTCAGATAGACGCATAACACTGGGCCTTGCAGGAAGGGGCTCCTCCCTCATTTGCAAAAAATCCGTTAAATCACTATACTATCCGCATATTTTTTTATAGGAAGCGAAAATGGGCGGATATTTTGGCGTTGCGTCTAAAGACGACTGTGCATTGGATTTATTTTTCGGAGTAGATTATCATTCACATTTGGGAACTCGCCGCGGTGGTATTGCGGTAGTAACTCCGGACGGGCACTTTTCGCGTTCCATCCACAATATTCAGAACTCTCCATTCCGTACAAAGTTTGAAAACGATATGGAAGACCTGCACGGCAAAATGGGTATCGGCTGTATTTCAGATTATGAGCCACAGCCTCTGCTTGTGCACTCTCACCTTGGAAACTTTGCAATCACAACGGTTGGAATCGTTACAAATAAAGACGAACTTGTAAAAGAAGTTCTTGATTCAGGTTATACTCACTTCCTGGAAATGAGCGGCGGTGAAATCAATCAGACAGAACTCATTGTTGCACTTTTGAATCACAAAGACAATATCGTAGACGGAATTAAATTCGTTCAGGAAAAAATCAAAGGCTCAATTTCCATGCTGATTTTAACAGCCGACGGAATTTACGCTGCCCGCGACCGCCTTGGCCGAACACCAATTGAAATCGGACACAAAGAAGGTGCTTTTTGTGCAAGCTTTGAGAACTTTGCATACGCTAATCTTGGATACATAGATTATCATGAACTTGGTCCTGCAGAAATCGTTTTCTTCAATGCTGATAAAATGGAAGTATTGCAGCAGCCTGGTAAAGAGATGAAGATTTGTACCTTCCTCTGGATTTACTACGGATACCCTACTGCCTGCTATGAAGGCGTAAATGTCGAAGCAATGCGCTACAACTGTGGCCGCTACCTTGCCCGCCGCGACAAAGATTCAGTTCACCCGGATGCAGTTGCCGGAGTTCCAGACAGTGGAACAGCACATGCCGTTGGTTACGCAAACGAAGCCGGCATTCCATTCACACGTCCATTTATTAAATACACCCCAACCTGGTCACGTTCCTTCATGCCAACAAATCAGGATATAAGAAATCAGGTTGCTCATATGAAGCTTATTCCTATTCAGGATTTGATTAAGGGCAAAAAGATTCTTTTGATTGACGATTCGATTGTCCGCGGAACTCAGCTTAGAGAAACAACTGAATACCTTTACAAGAGCGGAGCAAAAGAAGTACATATCCGTCCGGCTTGTCCACCACTTGTTTATGGCTGTAAATATTTGAACTTCAGCCGCTCAAAGAGTGAAATGGACTTGATTACCCGCCGCATCATCCGCGACTTTGAAGGTGAAAATGTAAGCGAAGAAACACTTGCAAAATACTGCGACCCGGACACTCCAGAATACGCAAAGATGGTAGAAGAAATCAGAAAACAGCTGCACTTCACAAGCCTGCGCTTCCACCGACTCGACGACATGCTGGATTCCACAGGGCTTCCACATGAAAAGTTGTGCACTTACTGCTGGAATGGAAAAGAATAAGGCTAAAATCGAAGAACCGTTAAAAAACGAGCTGCGACAGCGGGTCGTTTTAGGTTCATCGAAAGAACGCCTCAGAGGCGAGCCGGCGAGCCGACTCGTATAGAACTCAGTCAACAAAAAAGGTGGTTTCGACAAGCTCAACCACCTTTTTTTATTTAACCCTGTACAATCCTGAACGGAGCTGCCGGCAGCTGGTTTCTTGAATAGAGATTTACCGGAGCCGGGCTGTCTGCCCAGAGGTAGCGGAGTTCGAGTATGTCGCCAAGTCCTCGTGGAACATCAACCTCAACTGTGTAATCATCTATCAGTTTAGCATCTGCTTCGATTACGCCTTCTGTGCCCTTCTTGCTGTACAAAAGACTGAAACCGTAAACTACCTTGTCTTTGCTTTCGCTGTTCAAGTCTGCGCGTTTGCCACGCACTGTGTGAGCCACTAAAGCTGAGTTTCCGCAGTCGAATCTTACTCTGAACCGGCCATGCTTAAACTCGCAGAACTCGGCCTTCGGCGAAGCAGAGATAAAGTTTTTGCCATAGGCAATTCTCAAGGCTTCCTTTGCAGCACGCGAACCGATAGTCTTTTTCTTTTCCGGGTGAAGATCGTTCCACTCGCCCGCGTCGATTGCTACAACAAGGCCGGTGTCTCCGGCGATTTCTGCAACATCAGCTTCAACCTGGCGTATATTGGCCCAGCCTCCATCCTTACTTGCAATATCTTCATTCCATCCATCGCTCCAGTTAGGAAGCTGAATAATTACAAATGGCAGATCTTTTGCACCATACACAAATTTGTGACGCCACAAATCAATCATCTTCAAAAGCATGTCTTTGTACTCAGCAGGTCTGCCGGCATCAGATTCACCCTGATACCACAAGGCACCGGCAATTGCATGCTTAAAACATGGAGCAAGCATAGAATTATAAAGAGCCGTAGGAAGCCATTCAAAGAACATCTGAGGAGGACAATCACGAAGCTGAACATCCACCTTCATCTTCCATTCACCGCTCAAGTCAATTCGCTCCCCATCAAGCGGGTACAAGGATTCTGTACGTTCTTCAAAATTTCTGCAGGCACATGGAGCAACAAAAGTATTATCAGTAAATAAATAATAAGGCTTTTCCTTAAAGAATCGAAGCGGTCCGTTTGCACTATTTTTCTGAACTCGAACAGCAATCACATTTTTGCCTTCATGTAAAGTTCCTTTAGGAACCGGATAGCGGCGAGGAGGATAACAATAAGGTGTACTTCCAACCTGAACACCATTAACCCAGACTGTATCAGCATCAACGATTGTACCCATCCAGAGCCAGGTTTTAAATGTATCAAAATGCTGAACCTGTTCTGCGGTTAATTCAACAATTTTCTTAAACCAGTAGAAGCCTGCACTTTCTACCTTAAAATCTTCAGGCACAGTTACAGTCTTCCAGCCATCAACTTCTTCACAAGCTTCATCAAACATCTTTTCAGGAGCAGCCGCCTTACCATAAAGCTCATCAAACCAGGCCTTCTGTTCTTCTGCAGTTTCCTTCTGCTTTGCAGCAGCCCTGCCCTCTGCCAGATACTCTACAATCTGTTTCAGATATTCTTTTTTATCGCCCATCTCTTCCAGAGCTTTCTGACTCAACCAGGAAGCAATTGGAGAACCTCCCTGGCTTGCATTGATAATTCCTACCGGAACATCAAGTTCAGAAGAAAGTTTCTTTGCGAAAAAATAACCGGTTCCAGACATACCCCCAAGAGTTTCCGGCGAAGCACAAACCCAATGAACACCACCGCTTATATTTTCAGCCTTTGTTCCTTCATCAGCATTCGACTCCCAGCCCACATCAACAATCTCATCCTTCTCGCCATCCAGTGACCAGTTAATCGGAATCGTAATCATGCGGATTCTTTCATTACGAGGCAGTTCAAAATCTTCCGGATAAGAAAACTTCATGCGCTCCATAGGAAGCTGTGCGTTAGACTGGCCCGAGCTCACCCAGACTTCACCAACATAGATATCTGTAAATTCAACGTTATTCTTATCGCAGCGGATATTCATTTCAAAAGGTCCACCAGCCTCACCCGGACTAAATTCAATTTTCCAGTTTCCGTCCTCGTCCGACTGAGTTATTGAAGTAGTGCCACGGAATTCCATAATAACGTCAGAATATACCTCTGCCGTTCCGTAAATGCAGTTAATTTTATTTCGCTGCAGAACCATCCCCGAGCCTACAATTCCTTTAATTTTAAATGTACCTTTCAATTTTATCTCCTATATATTTAAGGAGGGGAAAGCTTTCCCCACGCTCGCACTTTGTTGCTCGCTACCCCTTCTCCTAGGGGCGCAGCCCCTAAAACCCCGGTTAATTCCCCGCGAGTTTGCTAGCAGCTTGCTGCGTACAAACTCGATAGTGAGCGTCAGCGAACGTATAACGCCCCCGCATTCACTGTATCAATCCATTATACCCTAACAAATCCATTCTCTTCCACTATTTTCGTAGCGGAACCAGTCAAAATCTGAAAAGAATTTCTTTTCTTTATAGTCGCCGCCACTCACCGCAAACATCCCTACTACAGTTCCAACAAAGCCACCGGCAACATCTGTACTCAAAATGCTGGCATCAATATTTTCTGCCAACAGTGACATGTTACGTTCATCAGGTCCATACTCAAAACGCAATTTTTGATGTTCGGCAACTACCCTCAGAGTTATAGGGGCAACCTTACGACCACCAGTCATTACCTCTTCTGCAAGAATAGTCTCCTCGCCTGCCTGTGTCCTTACCAGCTGCAGCACTATGATTTTTCCTTTAAGAACAATCTGAAGCCGATAATTATAGCTTTCATTCTGAAATAAAATTATGCCCGTTGTATCTTCATTTTCATCAAAATGTGCTTCCAGTCTTGCACTTGCTTCGTAACTAAAGCCAGTCTGGCGGCGCAGCAGCATTGAAATATTTCCGTTGCCAGTTACAGGTTCACCACCATAAATTCTAAGAACGCCGGATTCTTCCTTACAGTTACAAAAGTCACTGGCTGGCCTGCGAAGGCTAAGCCAGTAAGGAGCAATTACATTAGAATTAAAATCATCGACTGCGGGGAAAGCAATTGCATCTGCATCATCATAATCACGCTTTACAACGTGTCCACTCAAACTGTAGGCATTTTCCACAAGTCCAGTTTCCCAGCTTGCAACTGGCCAGCCATCTTCCCATATAACCGGAACCAGAAAAGTTTCGCGACCCATGTTACAGAAACGATGGCCTGCTTCACCATAAGGTCTGCTAGCCAGACAGCAGAGCCACCATTTATTGTCCGCACAAACAAGATCTGCATGTCCTACATTCCGAACGCGCGCAGTATTTCCGAGGTGACGGTGGGTCAAAATCGGGTTAGAAGGTTTTCCTATCCACTCGCCGTTTATCGTCTCACAGCGCGCCACACATACCGCATGATTATTACCCGTTCCGCCTTCTGCATGAATCAGATAATACATACCGTTGATTTTGTAGATATGCGGTCCTTCCGGCCAGACACAGTCGCGCAAAGCACCGCGCCAGATACCTTTTGATTCGCCATACAGTCTGCCTGTAGAAAGATCAATTTTCTGAATCCAAATTTCCCAGTTACCCTCATACTTTGGTCCCTCAGGAGCCGGCCGGGTTCCAATATACCAGGCAGTTCCATCATCATCAAAGAAAAGCGATGGATCAATACCTTCCGCTCCTTCAATCACAACAGGGTTAGACCACGGGCCTTCTGCTCTGTCTGCTGTAACAAAAAAGTTCCCGATTTTATCTACCTGAGTACAAATGCAGTAGAATTTCCCCTCATGAAAACGGATTGTTGGAGCAAAAAGCCCGCGGGAAACTCCAGCACCGGTAAAATCCAGCTGCTCAGGCCGGTCAATCACATTACCAATCTGCTCCCAGGTAACAAGATTTTTGCTCTTAAAAAGGGGCAAACCCGGCAGATATGAAAAAGAAGAACAGACAAGATAATAATATCCGCCCGCTTCGCAGATAGAAGGATCCGGATAAAACCCCGGCAAAATTGGATTTATAATTCGTGTTGCCATATAACTCCAGCAGTGTCATACCCCGGCTTGACCGGGGTATCTGTAAAAGACTGTGATATACAGATTCCCGGATCAAGTCCGGGAATGACAATTACGCTATTATTATACTATATTATTGCTATTTATTGCCAAAAATTCGTCTATATATGTTAAAATAATGCCGATAATATAAGAAGATATGTATAACTGTCTCAAAATGCCAACATCACGATTCCGCAAACTTTTAGCTTCTCTTTTTGTTTTTGCAGGGCTTTATATGAGCGCGCAGGCAGCAGATTATACATGGACTGGAAACGCAGGTGATAATGACTGGAATAATGCTGCAAACTGGAATCCTTCTACGGCTGTTCCGGGAGCTGCTGATACTGTTACATTAAACAATACTGTAAATATTACACTTTCAGATGATGTTGAAATAGGTAATCTGTTTATTTATACGGGAAACACAAATACAGTTACCCTTAACCTCAATGGAAAAGAGCTCAATATCAATACAAGACTTAGATTAGGAAAAGATACCACAGGTCAGCTTGTTTTAGAGGGAGGCTCTCTATCTACCTCTGAATTTGACACAAATGATAATGGTAATAACTCTATTTATCTCGATAATACAGATCTTTCAATTTCAACTTTACTGCTTGTAAATGGTTCCGGAACTACAACTATCGATGGAACCGGCTCGAGTTCCTTCACAATTCCAGCAAGCTATAATACAGCTTATGGAACAGGTAACACTCTTTCTTTTACAGGCTCTATTCAGCCTACGGTTGCAAGTGGTACCTACACTATTACTTCAAGTGGAGTTCCTGCCCCTGGTGCAACTATAACAATCACTATTTCAAACCAGACTTCAGACACACCTCCTGTTCCTGTAGATTTTACAGATATTACTTTTAAGGCAACTTTTACCGGCACAGAAGAAACTTATAAAGTCAATGGAACAGCAATAAACACCGCTGCAACAACTTTATCAAATTCCCCGGCTGCCAGCACAATGACAATTACCGTAGAATTGCCAGAATCAATTGAACCAGGCCATGGTATCAGTCTTGCTTTATACGAAGGAAATACAACAACAAATCTTCTTGGAACTCCGCTCTTTTACACCCAGCAATCAGAGAATACAAGCTGGACAGGTTCTGCTGGTGACAGCGACTGGAATAATATTTTGAACTGGACTAATGGTATTCCTGCAAAAAACATGAATGCTATAATTCCAGGCGGAGCTTCTTCCTATCCAAACCTTACAAGTGATATTTCGGCAACTAACTTAAAATCAGTAAACTTGAATGCCGCAGGTTCTGAACTTACCATAGGAGCCGGTGGAAAAATCCAGACAGGCTCATTAATAAATAAAGGTACACTCTCAAATACTGGAACAATCAGCACCGGAGACTTTACAAATAATACAGCAATAATAAATGCAGGAAATATTTCTATCACAAAAGATTTGACATCTACAGCAAATATCACAGGAACCGGTACCCTGCTTTTTACTGGAACCATAGACCAGATATTTACCAGCAATAACAAAACCTATACAAATATTATCGAAAATAAAAATGGTGGCAATCTTACCGTAAGCGGCAACTGCAGCATTGATTCATTTACTATCACCAAGGGTACTGCGACAACATTTTCTGGAACGCCGGAAATTACAACCTGGTCTGATGTTGCTGGAGCCGGAAATCTTTCTTTTGATGCCGGTGCCACTTTGAGCAGCGACACAGAAATCAAAACAAGCGGCACTGTAAACCTAGAAGGAACTTTTACTACTGCAGACCTTACAGTTACAAACGGTGCTGCAACTCTGAACGGTACCTTCAACTCAGACTCTCTCTCCTTTACTAAAGCTGTAACGCTGGCCGGAAATACAACTATCACAAGTTCAGCAGCAAGTGAAACTGTACATTTCGCAGATGCAATTACAGGCGCTTCTAACTCGCTGACTATAAATACAGGTGCCACACAGTTTGACGGAACTGTTTCTGGATTATCTTCTCTCTCAACAGCCGCTGCAACAATCAACTGTGCTTCAATAACAAGTAGTGGAGTCCAGACTTATAACGACGCAATAACTATAAGTCAGAATACAATTCTTTCAGCATCCGAAATTGATTTTCTTGCAACCATTGGAAGCTCAAATAAACTGACTGTAAATGCGCCTGTTTTCAAAAGCGCTGCCTCAGCTGATAATACAATCACTCTGAGTGAAATTGAATTCGCTGCAGACACTTCCATTCAAACCAATACAAAAAAACTAACATTTGATGTTACTACTATAAGTGGTACAGGAAAGACTATCTCTCTTTCTTCAGGTTCAAAAGCTGATCTTAAAGCCGGAAGCATAGTTTCGCCTGCTGTTTCAAATGCCGGTACAATTACCTGTATTGGGGCTGTTACTTTTAACGACGCTGTTGTCAATACAAACGGCGCAATTACCTGTAACGGTGCAGCAACATTTAAGGGCGCTTATTCAGGAAGCGGTGCAAGTCTTACTCTTTCCAGCGGAACAAGTCTTTTCGAATCAAATCTTGATTTGTCTGGTACAACTTTTGCGCACTCAAACGGAACTGTTCAAATTGGAGGAAGTGCTACAGGCGAAGTAACAATTAAAGGACCTCAAACCTTCAACAATTTCGAAACATCCCGTTCACTTATAATTTATGGCACCAACAGCTATAACGATTTTACTGCAACAAATCTAGGAGGAAAATCACTTTCATTTGAAGCAGGAGAAACTCAAAATATAAACGGTAACCTTTCGCTTTCCGGATCTTCGTCTACATCTTTATTAACTCTAAAAGATGTGGGATCTGGCATCTGGAATATCAACTGTTCAAATCCGTCTATTACAAATGTAGATGTTATAAATTCAACTTCTACTAACAGCATAGTCGCAATTGACAGTAAAGACTCTGGCCATAACACAAGATGGATTTTCCCGGGTCAGGAATATATCTGGACTGGTAACTCAAGTAATGACTGGGATACTGCCGCAAACTGGAACCTTTATTCTGTTCCAGGATTTGGTGCCAAAGTTACAATAGCAGCTGCAACGAACCATCCTATTTTGACAGATGCTTTGAATCTGAACCAGAGCTATAACGGCACTGCTTATACCGGTGAAATCACTGTAGCATCTGGTGCAAAGTTTGATCTGGCAGCTGAAACTCTTACCGTTGGAACTATTATAAATAATGGAACAGTGCAACTGAAAGGCGTAGCAAATCAGATTACTCTTCCATGCACAATTTCAAATGGAACTGAAGTTTCAACAGTTGAATATTATGACACCACATCTGTACTTGATTCCACAAAACTTGCCTGGGGAACCACATACAAAAATCTCATAATTAATAAACCTGCGAGTCTGGATGATGTTGCGCTTTCTGTTTCTAATACAACAACAATTAAGCCTGAAACCGAAAAAAACGTAAGTCTCAACAATCCGGCAAACAGCTTTGGCGGCGCCATTACTTTAGATGCCGGAGCAGTTATACTCAATTCTTCAAGTGATATAACAATTGCTGCAAACGCGCTTGCTGACAGTCTTTCTGTAACCTGTGCAGATGGAAAAACAATCAATATAAATAAGATTACGACAAGTGGTACACAGACTTTTGATGGAGCAGTTACAGTTGCATCAAACACAACTCTTACAGCAGGAAGCACAAGCCTCATTTATTTCAAAAAGACTGTAACAGGAAGCAATCCACTTACTATTTCTACAGCAAACTCACAGTTCGATGGAGCTGTTACCAATCTTGCATCATTAACAACTGCAGCAAGCACAAGCTTTAATGCAAACATCAACAACGTTGGAACACTTGCAACAGCCACAGCCAATATAAACTGCGCTTCAGTTTCTACAACTGGTGCTCAAACCTATGGAGGAGCTGTTACTGTTCAAACAAACACTGCCTTCAATGCAAGTGCCGGACAAGTAATTAATTTCCAGGACACAGTAACAGGCAGCGGTTCACCTTTACCTCAAATAACAATTCTGAATGCAAACTCTCAGTTTGACGGAGCAGTCAGCAACCTTACTTCATTAACAACAGCCGCAAGTGCAAGCTTCAATGCAAACATCAGCAGTCTTGGAACTCTTTCAACAGTTGCTGCTAATATAAACTGTGCATCTGTTTCTACAAGCAGCAATCAGGCCTACAACGGAGCTGTTACCCTTGGCGCAGACACCAGCCTTACTTCCGACAATGGAGACATTCTTTTTGATTCAACACTTAATGGTGCTCATCAGATAGAATTCTCAGTTCTACAAAACACCGGCACTGTTACGGTAAATGGAAAAGTGGGAGAAAGCAATCCGCCAGCCATAGTTCTCACTCAGGCTGGAAGCACAAGCTTTAACGACACAGTAAATATTTCAGCTTTCTCAGATACTACAACTTCCGGCGCAATCAACTTCAACGCCGGCGGAACAATTTCGAGTGCAACAACCTTCACTACCCCACAACCAGTTACCTTTGGAAACTCAACTACTTTCGGGGCGGCTCCAGGCTATGCAAACCTCTCACACGCAACAGGTAACACAAACATAACAGGAACTCTTACCGCAGCAAACATCACTCTCGGTACAAGTTCTGGAACAACTATATTAAACGGAAGTATAAATGGCGCACAACTTACTGTGGGCACTTTTACTGCACAAGGCACAACACAAGACTCAATCACAACTTCTGATAGCCAGACTTATAATGGACCAGTTACCCTGGAAAACGATCTCTCTCTTACTTCCAATGCAACAAGTGCAGGAGGTATTACATTTGCATCTGCTGCCTCAACAATTAACGGCCCACATAATCTGACCATCACAACAAATGCAAGTTCCAGCGGAACAAGTTTCAACGGAGCAATCGGAACGACAAGTGCATTAACAACTCTATCTGTTACCGGCCCTTCTGCATTTAATTGTTCATCAATAAAAACAACAGGTAACCAGACTTATGACGGAGCAGTTACTGTTCAATCAAATACAAGTCTAACCGCAAATGCAAATCAATTAATATATTTCAAAAACACCCTTACAGGCAGCGGCTCACCTTTACCTCAGGTAACAAGTCAGAATGCAAACTCTCAGTTTGACGGAGCAGTCAGCAACCTTACTTCATTAACAACAGCCGCAACTGCAACCTTCAATACAAATGCAAATATCAGCAGCCTTGGAACACTTTCAACAGCTGCTGCTAACATAAACTGTTCATCAATTTCTACAAGCAGCAATCAGGCATACCACGGAGCTGTTGTTCTTGGCGCAGACACCAGCCTTACTTCCGACAATGGAAACATTCTTTTTGATTCAACTCTTAATGGCGCTCATCAGATAGAATTCTCAGTTCTACAAAACACCGGCACTGTTACGGTAACTGGAAAAGTTGGAGAAAGCAATCCGCCAGCCATAGTTCTCACTCAGGATTTTCTTTGTCCGCAAAATTAAATAAGAATCCATCTGGAATTACACCACCGAGATTTTTTGAATCTAAT
>CAKUWD010000036.1 GCA_934699065.1 uncultured Treponema sp. | reverse complement strand
GCAGAATCAGGCAAATCAATATTTTCATAAATCAGCTGGTAAAAAACTTTAGAAAGCTTACCTTCAAAATGGTCGTCGTATTTTTCTGCCCTTTTATCAAACTTAAAATCTTTTTTGACTGTCTGTTTCATATCTAACCTCCTGTAAGTTACTGAACATAGTGTTTGATAAAAATATAAGACTATGTTATGATTAAAACAAGAATAAAAGCTATTTCTTTGTGCGCTAATGAACAAAAATCTGCTTTTTATTCAATAACTGGAGGCATAGCAAAATGGACAGACGCCAGCAGAAAACAAAAATTGCAATTCATCAGGCAATGACTACGCTTTTGAAAAAGAAAAAATTCGAAGCCCTCACAGTTCAGGATATTATTGACGAGGCAAACATAGGCCGCAGCACTTTTTATTCTCACTTTGAAACAAAGGAAGAACTGCTGGAAGAAATCTGCCGGGAAATGTTTGCCCATGTTTTTTCAAAAGATCTGGCTCCGGAAAAAAGCCACGATTTTTCAAAAGGACGCAGGGGTTTTGCAAATCGCCTCACACATATTTTGTATCATCTGCAGGATCACAAGGATAATATCAAGGCAATCATGTACGGCGAAACAGAAAAGCTTTTTACCTCATATTTTCGCGATTACCTTGAACAGACTTTTTGTGATGATTTAGTGATTCATTCCGAAGTGCCAAAAGCCTTTGCTATACAGTTTTTTACCGGGAGCTTTTGCGAAACAATCAAATGGTGGATTAATTCCGACATGAAAATGCCCCCGGAAGAAGTTGTAGAAAATTATCAGAAGATGATTAAGTTCTGCTAGTGACGGGACATACAGAAGAGATGAAGTTTATTGATGCATGTATTTGATAGTTTTGATGATAAGGCCCTGATTCTGCAGATAAGCTTTTTGCAATGCTCCCGCAGGAAAACGGAGGCGATACCACAAAATACTTGATTTTCTTGCTCATATCCCATATAGTATTAAGTGGGAAATCCCACTAAGGAGGTTTATATGCCAGCATTAGCAGTAAGATCTTATGATTCAAAATTGGACTCAAAAAGAAGAATAACTCTCAGAGCAGCTTCATACGATTATTATCATGTTGAAGAATATCCTGATGGACGCATCCTCCTGGAACCTCGCGAACTCACAAAACCATTTGAAGTATCACAAAACACTCTTTCTATTATGGATGAAAGCATGAAAAACTTCAAAGCCGGAAAAGCCGGGGATCCAATAGACTTTTCTGCATACGAGGAACTCTTATAATGTATAAAATCAGAATGGGAATTCCCCAAATGCAGGAACTGTGGGAAAGTCTTGAAAAAAAATATAAAGAGCAAACCGCAAATAAAAATGAACTTAAACTCTTTAAGCTTTTAGTAAGCTGCTTTTCAAAACTAAGCAATGATCCTCGTTATCCAGACCTTTGCACTCACGATATTGAAGCTTTATCAAAACGTTACGGCCAGAAAGTTTGGGAATCATATCTGGAAAATCACAAACCTGCAGCCGGAAGAATCTTCTGGGTATATGGTCCGGATAAAAATGATATTACAATCATAGGAATTGAACCCCATCCTAACGATAAAAAAGACGATTATCAGAAAATCACACTTTCTTCAAAGCCCGAGGCTCAGGTAGAAACAGAAAATAGCGAACAAAACAAAACTGACAAGAAAAAGAGAAAATAAGAACTAAGCGATCTTCCAAAAACGGAAGGTGTCTATTTCTTATTTATAAAATACAAGCCAACAAGGCAGAATAAAATACCAAGAATCTTGCTCCATTTGATTTGTTCGTGATAGCCGATAAGTCCTACAAAAATCAAAATGACAGCCAGTACCGCGTTGCCACAGCATAAGTGATTGTCATGCTGGCATAAGTGTTCATCTGCTCAGGGATTCTCTTTGCGCAAATCTGATAAAGTGTGTTTAAAAAAATAATGATTAAAAGCGGCCAAATGTAATACTCTTGAATTAAACGAAAATTTTACGTTCAAAAGCCTCAGAATATGTTATAATTAAGAAAATATGAAAAAACAAAACCTTCCACAGCAGACACATTTTATTGGAGTTCTTACGCCAGAGGACATTACCCTTACACTTGAAGACTGCCGCCGTTATATGAATGAAGCATATGGCTGTCGTTCTGGGCATTTGACTCCGATTCATGTAACTTTGATTCCGCCGTTCAGGCTTCCAGACGAATATTCAACAGAAGATTTAGCAAAAGCAATCGAGCAGGATGTATTACCAGCAGGCTTGAGTTTTTCTGCAAAAATTAATAATTTCGATGCATTTGGCGATCGGACTCTTTTTGCAAAAGTTGAAAAGGATGAAAAGTGGACAGCTTTGCGTGACGCAGTTTATTCCGCAATAATAAAAGCCGCTCCTGCTTGTACCAAAAAAGATCAGCGTCCCTTTACTCCGCATCTGACAGTCAGTAATCGTGATATTCCTGCAGGCGTTACAAAAGATGCAATAGAAGTGATGAACGAATTGAATCTTGTTGAAACATTCCCTGTAAATAATATCACCATTTTTGAACGAAAAGGCAGCCGCTGGGAAGCAGCGGTGTCGCTGGAGATTTAGAGAATGCTGAATAATATAAAACTATTTGTCTTTGATCTTGGTGGAACTCTTATGGAATATAAGGGCATGCATCTGAGTTGGGTCGGGTATTATAAAAGTTCCTTTGAATATGTAAATGAAACGTTAGAGCTCGGCCTTTCAGATCAGCAGATTGCAACTTCAGTTCAGATTTTTACAGATTATAACCCGGCGGTGAATCCGCGTGAAAAGGAGATTGATCCAGAAATCATTTTTGGTGATATCATAAAAGGGTGGGGGACTACAATTCCGCCTGCGAAAATCATTGAGGTCTTTTTTGAATCGCTTAAGCTTGAGCCTGTGATTTATGATGATTCAATTCCGACTCTGGAGTATCTGAAAAAATCCGGCTTCAAAATTGCTGCCATGACCGATGTTGCTACCGGTATGCCAGACTTCATGCACAAAAACTACGTAACTCCGCTTTTGCCTTATTTTGATTTATATGTTTCGTCTCTTTCATGTGGATATAAAAAGCCGAATCCAAAAGGACTTAGAGACATTTCTGAACATTTTGGAATTGCGCCGGAAAATATGGTTATGATTGGCGATACATCACGAGATGTTAATGCTGCAAAAAATATCGGCTGTCATTCAATTCTGATAAACCGTTCAGACAGACCATCTCAGGATTATGGGCAGGAATTTACGGTTACAAATGCGATGGAAATATGGGATTTTGTTCAGTTCTAATTAAAGAACATCGCTAATACTCCACCTTCACCGATTCAACACCATAGGTTTGTTTGAATTCTTTCTCATCAGCTGGGGACCGGATGAGCATTACTTCGGTGAAGTGGCCGTCCGTTTTATTTTTGAACCCAGCGACTTTTTCTCCGGTGCAGATTGAAGAGCGGATTACGGCATACTGAGTTTCGGGATCGAAATGTACGGCAGCTTCCTTTGCTTTTCTGCGACCGAAGAGTTTCATTTTGGACCTCGTTTATATTTCAAAATCCAGGCAGGCACGGCTTGCAGTAAATGGACGAACCTTGCGGTCTGCTACGGCAACGTGTTCAGGGTGTTTTGAATAGCCTTTGAGGGCTTCTGCAGATTCAAAAGTGGAATCCAGCATCAGGTCGGCAGTAGAAGAGGCGAGGCGACCGTTTGTATTTACCTTGATGTCTACAAGTCCCGGGATTTTTCCTTTAAGGCCTTCGAGCCCTTCCTTGATTCCGGCTTTTACAGATTCCTTTTCAGAATCGCTCATTTCTTTTAATGTCCATAAGATTATGTGTTTTACCATTTGTCTGTCCTTCCTTTAAATCATTCCACAGCCGGATTTTCTTTCTTCCGGATGTGCTACTTCAAAGCCGCAGTTGGCTTCCATGTTTAGTTCGCGAGTTGTGTCTTTTATTAAAATACTTGCCATGAGATGTATTTTATCACGAAATAAGGATTAAATCAGTGTTCTGACGAACAATCTCTGCTATAATACAGAAAAGGAAAAGATTATGGTGAATGAGTTTAATGAATATGTACGCGATTGTTTTTCTGAAGCAGGCGATATTGTCATAAAATCAATGATGGGCGGATACCTAGTATATTTTAAGGGTAAGCTGATAGGTGACATTTGCGGTGATGAGCTGTTTTTGAAGAGAACTCCCACATCGGATAGTCTGCTTGCAGATTCCGAACTGCGTTATCCATATGAAGAATCAAAAACCCTGATGCATGTATTTGATAGTTTTGATGATAAGGCCCTGATTTTGGAGCTTCTGGAAGGAATGTATGCAGAATTGCCAGAAAAGAAACCTAAGAAAGCCAGATGAGAAAGATAAAGAATATATAGAAATAACATGGCAAATGAAAAAAGTTGACATTCGACTAATTTGGAGTTACACTTCAAATTAGTCGAATGTGTTTAGGGGACGATATGTATATCAATCGTCATATATTACCATATGTGAGCAGAATGAAAAATCAATTCCGCGTACTTTTAATTACCGGTTCTCGTCAGGTTGGGAAATCAACATTCCTAAAAGAAAAACTTCTTCCAGAGTATGAATATGTGACCCTCGATGATTTTACAGAGCTTTCCTTAGCTCAAAATGACCCCGCTCTATTTTTTAAGAATCATCCTCTTCCTGTCATAATCGATGAAGTTCAACGTGCTCCTGATTTATTTCTTCAGATAAAACTCCTTGCCGACAATTCAAACGAAAAAGGTCAAATTATTCTTACAGGTTCACAAAGTTACAGATTACTGAGCAAAGCCGCTGATTCGCTTGCTGGACGAGTCTGTATTATCAATCTGGCCGCTCTTTCTCTTCGGGAAAAATTCAGTATAGATTTTAATACAGAATTCCTTCCTACTGCAGACTATATTGAAAGGCGAAAGAAATCATTAATAACATACGATAACTTGTGGAATCATATTTGGCGAGGTAGTATGCCTGAATTAGCTGATGATTCAATTGAATGGGAACCATTTTACAGGTCATATATCAGAACTTATCTTGACCGGGATGTAGCTGACATTATTACCGCAAAAAATCTTGTTAAATTCCATAATTTCATGCAATGCATAGCAGCTCGTGTTGGGGAATTATTTAATGCAGAAAGCCTTGCGCGCGACGTAGGTGTTACAAGTAAAACTATCGCTGAATGGACAAGCATATTGGAATCTTCCGGTGTAATAAGACTTTTACAGCCTTATGAAAAGAATGTTTCAAATAGAGCCGTAAAAACTCCAAAAATATACTTCATGGATACAGGCTTGGTTTGCTTCCTTGTTGGATGGACTTCAGCACAAGTCGCAATGAATGGAGCTATGGCAGGTGGACTTTTTGAAAACTTCGTTGTCAGCGAGATAATCAAATCATATTACAATGCCGGACATGAAACTGAAAAAATATATTTTTACCGCGATAAAGACAAAAGAGAAATAGATTTAATCATTGAAAAAGATAATATTCTTTACCCTATTGAGATAAAGAAATCGGCTCGACCAGAAATCGAAATGGCAAAGCATTTTACAGTCCTATCGAAAATTGCTGGCCTTTCCGTAGGACAGGGATGTATTATATGTCAGTGTGATAAATCTTTATATTTAAGAGATGATGTAGTTGCCCTGCCAATTGAATACATCTAAAAGTTACATTTTTTTTCACCAAGCCTGCTGTTGTAAATATAAAGCGTAGACAAAATAATGATGTAGTCTGCAATTTTAAGAGGGCTTAAAAGTTCATGCACAAAAATGATTCCCATAATGCTTGCAGTCAGAGGATTAATAACTGTAAGAACTGCGGCATTTTCGGCTGGTAAATATTTTTGACCAAGAGGCTGAAAAGCAAAACCAATCTACTCGTGATGATGTTCCCCGTGATGATCACACTTAGCTTCAAAATTAGGCTTGAGCTGGCCCTTTGCAAAAAGCTCTGCGGCATCGTCGGCACTTCCGGTGATTCCTGGCATTTCTTTTAATCCGCTTGCAGCAATTGCTTCTATGGCACCCTGGCCGCGGTTTCCAAGAATCAGAGTTTCTACTCCAAGACTTTTCAGGTATGGAGGAATATCGTGGTGACCGTTTCCGCCGTTGTCTACCACTTGCGAAGAAATGATTTTTCCGTCTTCAATCTGATAAATTTTAAAATACTGAGTTTTTCCAAAATGCTGAAAGACATTTCCTGTTTCTTTTTCGTAAGTTACTGCTACTTTCATTTTAGTGCTCCTCCATATATTTATATTATACCATAGGATTAATAAATATAAAAAATGTTTCAGTTCTTATGTTCATATTGAAAATAATATTTCTTATGATAAAATTATCCCGGGCATTTAACAGGAGATTTTCATAGAACCAAGCACAAAGAAATATAATAAGACGCTGATTGCCTGCTACATGGGCTTTATAACTCAGGCGATTGCCGCCAATTTTGCGCCTCTTTTGTTTTTGACCTTCAATAAAGATTATGGGGTGCCGCTGGGCAAAATCGCTCTTATTCCGGCGGTGTTTTTTATAACTCAGCTGATTGTCGACATTATTTGTGTCAGAGTTGTGGATAAAATCGGTTATAGAAAATGTCCAAAAATATTGGAGACCTTGCAGGCCCTTGTATGTTTGCCGTTACAATGGGAATAAGCCGTGCCTTTTTTGGCAAGTTTGGTCCAAAAATAAGTCTTACACGTTTTATGATTTTTTCGGGACTTTTATGCCTTGCAAGCTATCTTCTGGCTTCTCTTTCTTCACTTCCATGGCTCGGACTTTTGGGCTGTATTCTCTGCGGATTTTCTGTTGGAATTATGTGGCCGGGAACAATAAGCATATGCTCCCCAAGAATCCCCAAAGGTGGAACCGCACTTTTTGCCATGCTGGCCATGTCTGGAGATTTAGGTGGCGCTGCTGGTCCCGCCCTTGTCGGCAACATTTCTCAAATCTTTGGCGACAACCTACAAGCAGGCCTCCTTGCAGGAACTATTTTCCCTGTGGTTTTAATTGTAATGATTCTGTTGATTCCGCGCGAAAAAGTAGAGTGATTTTTTAGCAAAAAAAGTCGAGTTAGATTTGCTTTATGTTATTATACTAAAGCTGCTTATACAGTAACCCTTCCAGCACGCTGCTGCTTGCCCATGGCATTAAAGCAAACCAGGTTGAAGAAGGATTTCCGTCTTTATATTTTTCGACAACGAGGCCCTGACTGTAACAAAAGCGTTCCGACATCCAGCCTTTTTTGCCGTAATCAAATTCTCCATCAAAATGATTATATGTCTGACAGCCCCATAAAATTGTATCTTGCATACGATTCTTGATATATTCAATTGTGCGGGAATCCTTTTTTGCATGCTCAATAAAGTAAGCCATCTCACTAATAATTGATGAAGACATAGGATGAATATGAGGGTTACAGACTGAAGTAATGCTACCACCACAGGAACTCCACTTGAGTTTGCTCAGAGGCGGAACTTCGATACGCCCATTATAGCAGAACTTGTAAGAGAACTCCTGGTACAATGCAGTTTCCATATAATCAAGATAAAGTTGATTTTTTGTAAGCTGATGTAAAAGCTTTGCTGCCCTTATAAAAGCAAGTACACCTTCGTTATCCGGAGCCTTGTCTGTATCAAGTGGGCTTCCATAGCATTCAAGTTTTGCAATAAAAGTCTCGCAATAATGGGTTAGAGATTTTTCAAAGAGAGGAAGATTCTTTGTTTCATTTGTAATCAAGGCAAAGAGAATGCTTGCGGCCAGTGCCCATGAGCTTCCAAGAGAATCATATTCAATACCAGTTCCATCAGTCTCGGAGTAAACAAAAGGATATTCACCGACACGGTTAATCTCGCGTTCAAGAGCATAAACTACAGTCTTAGAAAAAGTAAGCCAGTCATCATGAATTTTTCCATTTTCTTTTTCAAATTGGTAAGCCTTCAAAAGATAATAAATAAACTGACCGTCGAGATAAGCCGAATGTCCACCGCTGTGCATTCCGCCATACCACCAGCCGTGACAGGTCCAGTTTTGTCCGTCGAAAGTTTCATACGGAAGCGACGAAGCTTTGTTCAGGGAGTTATCAACAATATTTTGAATACATTCAAGAGCCTGTTCCTTCATTTTCTGATTATTTAGACGAGCAGAGGCAACAAGCTGAGGATAGGCAACTACAATTCCATTGGTCCAGGAAATCGAAGGAATTACATTATAAGAAAAACTTTCCTTGCCCTTCTGATCAAATCCGGCTTCTCTTACAAAACCTGAATAACATTTTTGAGAGGGAAGCCAAGCATAATCGCAGACCGCCAGTGATAAATCTTTTATTGCTTCTTCCAGAGGTGCCGATTGGCGGGGAGCTTCGTGATATGCCTCATAAACATTTCTGATAACCTTGTGAATATCTGTTACCGAAGTTGCATCAAAATCATAAACATAAAAGTTTTGTGTAATTTTTTGATTTGCCTGCAAAGTAAAATAGTTTTTTGAAGTTTGTCTTGGAAAAATTGTATGTGACTGAATAAAAAGCCAGGGTGCATTTTCATAACCGAAGGTATAGCCGATAGATTGCCTTTTGGAATTACATGTAAAGCCGCCATACTGTATAAAATCTTTTTCGCAATAATACGGAGAAGTGTGAAAGCCACGGATCTTTGGATAGTTTCCATTTATGTACATCAAGGCACATGGGTGAGAAAGTCTGTCTCCCCTTACCATATAAAATGAAGAAAGCGGACAATCAGAATCTGAAGGATTTGTGAAAGCAGAATTAAGCCGGGGAAATTTACAGTCTACTTTCCAGGGCTTGTCTCCTCTGTTTGAACCATACATAAAGCCCGGAAGATAAAAATCAGCTTTACCGTCTGCCTCAATTTCAAGGCGCATAATTCCTTCGAAAACTTTTCCACTGGTATTTTGAATGCTTACTTCAATTTTATAAGGAGAATCTGATGAGCCGTTTCCTCCGAGAATCTTTTCCTGATAGTTCAGACCGTAGACTTCAGGGGAATCATAAATATCAGATTTTTCTTCAACTAATTCGAGATGTCGTTTTTTTGAAACGGCAGATAATTTAAAAAAATCAACCATGATATAATGATAATATTAAAACAGTTTGAAAAAAAGAATAAATCTATACAAATATTTCCTTTTGTTATGAAAGATGATTCATCTCAAGCCAACCTTATAAATTCAATAACAGCATCAGTTTCTTATAAAATTTTTATCCTGCTCAGGAATTTTATCATCAGAAACAAAGCGTTCGATGGTCATGTGCAGGTCGTATTTTTCGCGGAGCTCTGCTATTGTTTTCATCATTGGTGTGGCGTGATGCAAATCAATTGCTTGCTGATTTTCCCAGGAGTCGATTAAGAGGATGGTGTCATTTTCGTTGTCGGCCGCTTCGTCAAAAGGCAGGTAGTATTCATAGCGGAGGTTTCCTTTTTCTGCGCGGATTTTTTCAACAGTTCCGCTGGAAATCATTTCGCGGGCAAAAGCCAGTGCTGCATCCTTTTTTCCTGTGTAACGAAGATTTACTGTAATTGCCATTTGGTCCTCCTGATCTATCGATTCTTTTTTAATCTTGATGCTATTAAATGTGAAATTGTAGCAAATAATATGATAATAGAAATGTAGTCCAAAGCAAAGAGGACGTACCCGCGTTCCAGATCAAAGAAGAAAAACTGCTGACGAAGGATAAGATATTTCCAGACTCCGCGGGCAATGAAGGCGTAAATGCCGTAAGCGCAGACCAGGGCAAGAAGGATGCGCGGAAGGATTTTGCGAAGTTTGTCATGCCGAATTTGTGCAAGGTTGTCATGCCGAACTTGTTTCGGCATCTCTTCTGCATGAGATCCTGAAACAAGTTCAGGATGACAGTTGTTGTGTTCAGGATGACTGTTGTTACCTTCTGGATGACGAACTTTATTTTTAATCATCCCCACATGCAGTCCGATATGCAGCGACATAAAAAGATAATACCAGTGACTGGCAAGCAGATGCGTAATGCGGGCAAAACCAAGTCCTCCCTGAATGTTCAAAAAAGTAAAAACATGATTTGAAAGAATAATTCCGCTTATCATCAAAAAGATTGTGCAAATCAAAATGCAGCAGTTTATGACAGTCTGCATTACGCGGTAGGAGTTATATTTACCGCGGAAAATTGCACCATACCAGCGGCGATTCAAAATAATGTGAATAGCCCAGAGGACAAAAAGACCCACGCCCAAGATTTCATGCACAAGGTCTGCCGGAAAAAGGTAGTTTCCTCCCATGAGTATGATGGAGAGGATGGTCATGGTTATATCAATAGTCATTCTTAAGCGCTGGGTTTTTGTCATAAGTTTGCTCCTATTTAATTCCTATTTTACTCCGCATTTTTTAAGCCATTTTTCTACATCTTTCGAAAGAGATGAACCGCCCGAATAGTGGATTGAAAGACCTGCGGCCAGCGTTGCCTTTGGAGCAAGCTTTGAAATTGCTGTAAGGCTCTGGCCGAATCTTCCGCCTCCATGAGAGCAGAATGGCATAATTGTTTTTCCCGAAAAATCGTAGCTTTCTAGAAGGGTTGCAATCGGCATTGGAATACTTGCCCACCAGTTAGGATAACCTAATAATATTGTATCATATTCTGCCCATTTTTTTCTGTCAATTTTTGTTTTAAGTGCAGGGCGGGCCTGTTTATGCTGGTCGCTCTGTGCCTGATCCAAAACGGTGTTGTAATCTGTGGAATAGGGTTTTACAAGTTCAATCTCAATGCTGTCAAAGCCGGTCTGGCGGGCAATTTCACGGGCAACTTCGCGGGTGTTACCGCTCCAGGAATAAAAGATGATAAGTGCTTTAGTTTTGCCAGCGGATTTTTTTGTGCCGGACGCTGCTGCTTCACGGGTTGTGATACTTCCTTTTACACTGTCATCTGCGTTGCAGACAAGACGAAGTCCTACATTGTAAGCGTTGTTGTTTTGCGGCATGGCAGCACGATAAGCAGAACGAAGATTTTTTCCAAAATCATTCCAGCCACCGCCCCGGTAAACACGTCGTGTTCCTTCGCTTGCACCGGCCGGGTTTGACTGCGCACTCTTATTATAGTCGCCATAATAATCAAAGCACCATTCGCCAACATTTCCGTAAATGTCGTAAAGTCCGTTTGGATTAGCTTTAAAGCTTCCAACCTCCAGAGTTTTTCCGCGGTAAACGCCGGGGCGGGTTTCCAGAACCTCGTCATTAAAATAATTCTGCTCAATCTGGTATGGGTAGTGGCCGTAAAAGTTTACATCCTCGGCACCTGGAACCTTGCGTGAATAAAAAGGAGTAGTGCTTCCAGCTCTGGCTGCACATTCCCATTCGGCTTCGGTTGGGAGACGGTAGCCGTCGGCACTTCTATTCCAGGTAACTGTGTTACCTCCATCTGCAATTGTGTAAACTGGAGTGCGTCCGTCGCGTTTGCTCAAGGCATTGCAAAACTCAATTGCTTCCAGCCAGGTGATGCTTTCTACAGGCAGCTTATCTCCTGTAAAGTTTGAAGGATTTTTACCTGTAATTTCGCGCCACTCTTTTTGAGTAACTTCAAACTTTGCCATGTAAAAAGAAGCAAGTGTAACGCGATGTTGAGTTTCGTCATTGCTGCGCCAGTCTTCACTTTCGGGACTTCCCATTGTAAAGGAGCCGCCTTTTATCAAAACAAAATCATCAGATGGAGAATTATAGTTTGCTGCGCCCGCCATAAACAGAACTCCTAAAGATAAAATAATTGCAGAAAAAAGTTTTTTCATAAGGGCTCCTTACTTGAGTAAACCTTCAATATATTTTTTGATGTCGCTTCCACTGCCACGGGTAAAATCTTTTCCGCCCTTGAAGTCTACGCCCTTTGCAAACTTAGACAAATCTGTGCCGCTGCGTCCAAGACCGCTGCCACCACTGGTACAAAGAGTAATCATTTTTTTGCCCGACCAGTTCTGGCTTTCTACAAAGGTGTAAACAATTTTTGGGGCATAAGCCCACCAGATTGGATAGCAAACTACAACTGTGTCGTAGCCCGAGATGTCTATTTTATTTGCTATTGCAGGGCGGCTTTTCGGGTCGTTGCATTCAATTGAAGAAAGCGATTTTTTGTCGTGCCAGTTTAAATCGGCGTCGGTGTATTTGTGAACCGGCTGGATTTCGAAGAGGTCTGCTCCCATTTCTTTTGCGGCATTTTTTGCCATGCGTTCTGTTGTTCCTGTCGCACTGAAATAAACAAAAGCCACGGTCCCTGAGCCTGTCGAAGGGGTAGCAAATGCACCTGTCATAATAAAGCCTCCAATTAAAAGTGTAAGAATAAATTTTTTCATTGTAATCCTCCAAATTTATTACCAGTTTTCATAACGTCGCCCTGTATCGAGCGCGTTTAGTTTTTTCATTTCGTTTTCAGTAAGTTCAAAATCCCAGACATCAAAGTTTTCTGCAATGTGAGCAGGGTTTGAACTTCCGGGGATTGCGATGTAGCTCGACTGCAGGTGCCAGCGGACGATGATTTGAACAGCAGTCTTTTTGTGCGCTGTCGCAATCTCCAAAACTACAGGATTTTGCAAATGCTCTTTTGTATGGCCGCGGCCGCCGAATGGATAATAGCTTTCTATATAGATTCCCTTTTTGGCTGCCCAGTCACGCAAAGCATTATTCTGATACTTCAGATGGTTTTCGTTTTGAATGACGGCTGGTAGGATTTCAAAGTCCTTTATGAAATGCGAAACAGCTTTTTCGGTGTAAAAATTTGAGATTCCGATTGAACGGATTTTCCCAGACTTTGCTGCTTTACACATGGCTTGATAAACCGCATCGTCTCCGGAAGTTGAGCCATGCTGATGAAGCAGACAAAGATCAATATAAGAAAGACCAAGCTGTTTAAGCGAATCGTCAATATCAAGAGCCGGATTGTTTGACCAGGGAACAAGTTTTGTAGTTACAAAGATTTCTTCCCGCTTACAGATCCCGTCTTTTATAGCACGACGAATTGCGTTTCCAACTTCTCTCTCGTTGCCATAATATTTTGCAGTATCAATCAAACGGTAGCCAGATTTGAGCGCGGCATAAACGGCGTTTTCACAAGTCTCACCTGTGAGCGTCCATGTGCCCAAGCCGAGCACAGGCATTTCATATCCAGAGTTTAGTTTTACAGTTCGGTCTTCTTTTGCTGCTATTAAGTCTGTCATAAGCAATACCGCAAAAATCAGAAATAGTTTTTTCAAAAGCATTTCCTTCTATTCCATTACAGAAAAGACAGCAGTCACATTGCCCTTGCCCAGAATTTTTTTGAACTCGGCCTGAGTAATACTGGTGGTTGAGCCTGTCGAAACCACTTTTCCAAGGCGGGTAAAGTTCCAGCTGTTAGTGTCATAGTAAATTGTAATCTGATTTCCCTGATACAAAATGATGTCGCCCGTTTTTGTTGTGATTTGTGTGTCATTTCGTGGAAATGATTTTGGAAGAGTGCCGACTTTTTCAAAACTGCCGTAATCGTGCATTTTTACAGTTATCGGGTTTTTCTTAAGCTCTTCGTAAAATGCTTTGGCAGAAGAATTATCAGTAAGTGTTGCATTTAGTGTGTGAGATCCAGTGTCGCTTGTAATAGAGATTTTGATTTCCATGTTTGTCTCCTTGGGTGTTCCACTTGCACATGCTACAGTTGTAAAGAGAAATAAAGTTAAAAGAGTAATTAACAGTTTCTTCATTACATGCTCTCCTTCAACACTTCTATAACATCATCCTTTGTAAGCACCTTGTAGCCGCCATCAAGAATGAAGGTTGCACCAGCGATGCCCTCGAACATATCTTCAGTAACTCCAAGCTCAGCAAGCGACAGCGATACACCGATTTCCTGCATCCAGCTCTTCATTGCGTTCAAGCCCTCTTCAGCTACAGCCTGGTCAGTTTTACCTTCGGCGCAAACGTCCCACACATTTTTTGCAAAGCGGACGAACTTCGGTAATCCTGCAGAAACTTGAGTTTTATAGTAAGCAAGACTTACAGCGCTCAGAGTCATTCCGTGAGTAGCATCCGTATAAGCACCAACAGCCTGGCCAATCATGTGAACCATCCAGTCGGTACTCTTTCCCTTTGCAATGAGAGTATTAAGTGCCCAGGTTGCATCCCACATGATATTGCTTCGGGCTTCATAGTCTTCTGGATTTTCTACTGCGATTCGTGAGGCATGAATTACCGAGCGCATAAGTCCTTCTGCAAGGTAGTCGCTGGCAGAGTCATCACTGCCCGAAAAATATTGCTCGCAGATGTGATTAAAAATATCATAAATGCCTGCAACCATCTGACGTTTTGGAACGGAGAAAGTAAATCGCGGATTCAAAATTGCAAACTTTGGAAAAACTTCTTCACCAAAAACATGGCCAATCTTAAGCTTCTGTGCATGGTTTGTAATAACCGAACCGCCGTTCATTTCGCTGCCGGTTCCTGCCATTGTAAGTACAGCGCCTACTGGAATTATTTTATCACCAGGCTTGGGTTCTTCCATTTTGATGTAATATTTTTCCCAAGGATCGCCGTCGTATGCCGCTCCAACGGAAACTCCCTTTGCATAATCGATGGTAGAACCGCCGCCAACTGCCAGAATAAAATCTACCTTCTGCTCGCGGGCAAGCTTACAGCCTTCTGCAAGTTTTTCGCTGGTAGGGTTAGGCATAACACCAGGCAGCTCCACAATTTCCTTGCCGTTCTTTTTAAGGGCTGCAACAACAGCTTCATAAATTCCGTTCTTTTTGATAGAGCCGCCACCGTAAGTAAGCAGAATCTTTTTTCCGTATTTAGGAAGCTCCTGATCCAGATAGTTTAAAGAATCTTCCCCAAAATAAAGTTTAGTCGGGTTTGAATAAGAAAAATTTCCAATCATTTTAATCTCCTTCTGGGCGTTCCCGCCGCAAGCGGCGGTCGGCGCTTCCGGGCTCCACTACGTTCGGTGCTTACGCACGGCCTACGGCCCCCTACAGTGCCTAACGCTTTTAAGTAACATTTCGTCACTAAACTAATCATAAGAGATAAACAGTGACTTGTCAACACTAAAATGCATTTTTAGTGACGAAAAGTTGCTTATTGCAAAAATCCTTTTACTGTGATATTCTTTAGATATGGCAGATTATATTCGCGCAAGAAGCGACGAACACAAAGAAGAAAGACTTTCTCAAATTAAAGAGGCGACTGCAGAACTTTTTGCAAGCAGCCCTTATTCAGAAATTACGCTTACTACTATAGCTGAAAAACTTGGCTGGTCACGTGCAAACCTTTATAAATACGTTACGACCAAAGAAGAAATCTTTCTGGAAATCTCTGCCGAAAAAATGTCGGCTTACTATGGCTCTCTGATTTCGGCTTTTCCAGAAGGCAACAATTTTACGCCGGACGTGATTGCCGAAGTCTGGGCTGGCATTATAAATGCTAATCAGGATTATATGCGTTATGTTTCATATCTTAATCCGGTGATAGAAACAAATGTAACTGTAGAACGCCTTGCCGTTTTCAAAAAGAAATATTATGACCTGGCCTATGCCTTCCGCGATAGACTTGCACAAATGCTGGGCACCAGTCAGGATGCAGCTTACAAAATTCAGCTGGACGTATTGTTTTATGCTTCATCAAATGCAGTCTGCTGCTACAAAAATCCTCTGGTGCAGGAAGCCCTCAAACAGATTAACATTACTCCGCCGCCAATGGACTTTTACAAAGATATGAAAGACTTCTTAAAAATGCGTCTGTCATAACGGCTTCTACTACAGAGGAAATAGTTTTTTAAATTTTAATACAGCATTCAAAAACGCAGCGGTCACTTTCTTTGATGTGAATATAAAATTTATCGCTTACTTCCGGATCTTCTTTTTTATAAACCTTAAGAATCTGACCTTCTTTACTTTCGCCGGTATAGTGAACTTCAAGATCAGTGATTTCATGTGACTGCAGAAAATCATCCGAGAACACACAAAGTGCAAGCTTGATATATTCAATATTATTCATGTGATGCGACATATCAATCTGAGAAGAACGAATCTGCTGCTCAAAGACAAAGTCACTGTCAGAAAAATCAGAAGGAAAACGTTCAAAAGGTTCGTTGAAAACTGCCTCAGGGAAATTCTCTTTTGGGTATGGAAGATTTGTGATTTTGAGTGGACGATGATTTTCAAGACTCAAAACGCAGGCTTCCTGATTTGCAACAAGAAGAGTTTTTCCATTTTTATCAACGAACTGTGTATTAACGTGTGTTCGCATTCCAAGGTTATCAATAGGGAAGGTGCGGGCTGTAATAATTTCGCGCCAGTCTGGACGACGTTCAAAATGAACTTTTGTTTTTGTGAACACCCAGAAGGCATTAAACTTTTCGCGGTAAATTACACCGTCGCAGTCCATTGCATTAAAACTCTCAGTAAGATTATCCTGTACAAGTAAAACAGACTGCGCCACTCCCATCCTTACAGATGAATCAATAAATGCGGAAGAAATCTCCCGCTCAGTTTCAAAAATCAAGTTGTTATTCATAAATATTATTGTAGTGTTTTTTCAAAATATCGGAAAGCGTTTTAAACTGATTTCGCGTAGAGTGCAAAGGTGATTGAAGAGTTTGTAAAGAAACACTTATAATTGACTGCAAAGGAAACTGAAACTCTTGAGTAATGAAATTTCTTACCGCAAAAAAAATGATGATATAGAATGTGTTCATTATAAAAACTGGACAAAGGCTTATCCTCCTCACACTCATGCCGAACATCTTACTCTTGGAATTGTTGAAGATGGAAAAGTTTGCATTGTGATGGATGGTGAGTCAAAAATCTATAAGACAGGAGATGAGTTTCAGATTCCTCCGGATGTCCTGCATGAGATAAAACCGCTTGATGAAAAAGGATATTCAATGCTGGTTACTTGTATACGAGTACCGGTGCAGGAGCTCTCTGAAGCTGACAAGGAGTTGGTGGACGGCCCGCTCGTAGAACTCAAAGATTCAATTCTTGATCAGCCGGAAAATCTTTATCTTATTGAAGAAATGGCAAAGGATACAAACATCAGCCCATTTCATTTGATTCGAAAATTCAAAAAGATGTACGGACTTACACCTCATCAGTTTCAGATTCAGTGTAAAGTTCGAAAGGCACAGAAGCTGCTCGAAGAAGAAAAAAGCATCTGCGAGGTGACTTACGATGCTGGCTTTTGCGATCAGAGTCACCTGGACAGATGCTTTCAAAAAATTGTGGGCCTTACTCCAAAGGAGTACAGGGAAGCCTCAACTAACACAAAGCCGGGAAAAACTTCGCAAAAAGATAAAGTCCTTCCGGCCCAGCATTAACTTCGTGCGGAACTTTTGCAGGCATAATTGAAATTACACCCGGTTCATAATCAAGGCTTTTTCCATTGTTGATGCACTTTCCGCTGCCTGCAATAACCTCGTGAGTTTCCAACTGAGTTTCGTGAATGTGATTTTTAATACTTTTACCAGGCGCAATTCTAACCAGATGATAGCTGAAGTTGCCGCCAGTATCTTTTGAAGTGATGATGTGCTTAAGCTCAACACCTTCAAAAGTCGGATGCTTGTTCCACTTGATTTTCTCGAAGTCAATCTGACCTTCCGGTAAACGAAGACTTCCGCAGTTAAATTTTTCAAAAAGTTCTTTATTCATATTGTTACCTCTTGAAGAAAGATTAGTAAAAATATGAATTAAAAAATTGGATAAAATTGCTGTTTTTGAAAGAGACAAAAAAATACCGGAAGCTTCTCGCTGAAAAAGTCCTGAAGTTTAATAATCTTTTAGCTTCATTATAAAAGCCTTTTTAGATTCGCCGTCAAAGCCAAGATTTTTATAAAACTGATGAGCTTCTTTTCTCCAACTGCCACTCTGTAAAATCACTTTGTAGCAGTTATTCTCGCGGGCAAACTCAATTGCCATTTCCATAACTTTACGGCCCAGTCCCCGTCCGCGATATTCCTTGTCGGTTACAACATTTTCTACAAAGGCAACTGAAGAACTCAGACGGGTAAGATTTGGAATTATCATACAATAGCAGGTTGAGATTACTTTTTCGTTTTCAACTGCTCCGAAATATTTGATTTTCTTGTTTTCCTCGATTTCGCTTTCCCAGATTTTGCGGGCGTCTTCTACTGAATAGTTTCCGTTAGCACCGTCTAACTGCTCGTATAATTTTATGAGAGATTCAAGATCGTTTTCGTTTAATTCTCTGAGTTCCATTTTTTACCTCGGTTTTAAGATTTGTGTATTTTATTTATATGAATGACTTACGCTTAAACTAAATAATATGTTAGAAAATGTTTATAAGCAAGGGCGTTGCGGGGGCGGCGTTTGAGCCCCCGCTAGAAGGGGTGGTGAGCAACGAAGTGCGAGCCAGGGGAAGGCCTTCCCCTCCTTTATGATAAAATTCCGTTCGCTAAAAGTTTACTCAAAAAATCAAATGCATGTTACACTATTGTTGTATTCTCATAATTGTAAGAAAGTATGGCGCGCGTGCTTTCCTGCGACTGAGTCCGTGGGGCTCACAGGAGTTACTTTGGCTAATCTTGATTTATTAATGCGGTCACTGGAGTTTATCGAGGAACATCTTGAAGATGCTGTCGCTGTTCAGACGGAAGATATTGCTGCTGCGTGTTTTGCTTCTAAGTCTGCGCTTGAAAAGGTCTTTAAGTACACGATTCATTTTTCGGTTCACGATTATATAATCCGACGAAAGATGACC
>CAKUWD010000035.1 GCA_934699065.1 uncultured Treponema sp. | reverse complement strand
AGTTTCGACACACCAGATTTCGCTGAGGATATCATAAAGGTGACGCGGATTTTCAATTTTCTTAAAAGCTGAATCTGCGGGCTTGCAATCCGCTGTCTGCCATCCATAAAATTTATACTCTTTCATTTTCAAATCCCTGCCATTGTTCTCAACCGTAAAAGACATAGTTATATTATAATATCAATATGCGAACGTTGGTAGTCGTATATTACCCATGTATAAACTCTGTTTTCCATGCATTTTATAATGTAACACTGTATTTAAGATTTATGTAACAGTCTATTTAAATTCATCCACTTTTTAGCTGCGGATAAGTCCTTTTTAATGTAACAGTGTATTTAAATATTACCTTTTTATGACTTTAATGTTATATATGGAAGAAAATGAATCTAAATAAAATTAGTGTAACAGTTTCTTTAAGAAGATGTAACAGAGTATTAAAATCTACTATATATACTAATAATTAACTAATAAATTTATTTTACTAATAGTAGAAGTGTTGAAAATGTGGATAACTAACATTTTCTTAAACACTCTGTTACATCTAAATTTCTTAAATAAACTGTTACATCATAATTTTAAATTGTTGATGTAATCAAAGCATATCTTGTTTCATTCTTAATGATAGGAGTTGGACTTTTATATAAAGTAATTCCAGTATCAGATGAAATGTCGATATTAACTTCAGGATAATGCTTTTTCTTAATCTCCTTTATCTGATTAATTATAAAAGCATAATTTACATTCACAGTGTTTTTGTCTTGATTTTCATTTACAGGCATAAACTGTTCAACCAGTTTATCGCGTGGAATAAAAGCTGAATCCTTAAGCCCATTATTGCGATATACAAGCCAGGCATATATATCTTTTCCAACAGCGCTGGAAATACTTTTGTAAACACCATAATCAATAGGAACTGCATGCTTTTGACAGAAGCTGGCAAACTCTGCCGATATAGCAATTTTGAAATTTCCGTATTTAGGATCGGATACATTATCTCTTACTTCCTGAAATTGAACAGCTGTTGTAAAACGAATTGTACCAGTTGTCTTTGTTGTTACTTCAACATCCTTTTTTGGATAATTTCCTTCTTCATACAAATCCTTAAAAAGATATCCGCTTTTAAGAGAGGTTTCTTTATGAGTAAAGGCAAAGGTTGCATTTGTAAAACAATCCAACTGCTCTTTTATATCTTTACCTCTCTGACGAGGAAGCTGCATTTCCTTTAATAATTCTGAAAGCGAATTATATTCAATCAAGACAGGTACATTCTTTTCTTTTGAAAGAACTGCATGGGTTGTTAAAATTGTAAGAAGAAGTCTTCCATAACGGCCATACGGAACGTTTATTGGTGATGTAAGGGTTAATGTAAGTCCTTGACTTCCTTTTCTTGTAAAAACTGTTTTATTTACATTTTTAAAAGGGAGAGACGCTGTTGTAAAAAGCCCTGGAATATAACTTAAGTATTTTGGCTGATCTCCTGTTGTAACGATGTCAAACAATTCATTTAATGTATTGTCTTCACTAACGGGAACCAGTGTTTTTGATATATCAGTTTTTTTCATAATTATGTAACAGTTTATTTAAGACTGTTTTGTCTCCCCTAATTTATACGCTGTACACCACTTTTTGAAAGCTTTACGTGTCCGGCTAAAACTTCTTCTTTAAGAAATTCATATGCCATTTCAAAACCAGCATTCATTTTTACATCATAGCTTGCATAGAAAGCTTTTGCTTCTGCTCTTTTTCCTTTTGAAAACTTTAACTGTACAACATCATCACTTCGTTTTCCTTTAGGACTTTCTGATGTAACAGTTTGTTTAACAGGTTCTTTATATTCTGTGTAATCTGTTTTATCCAGTTTCAAATTGCTTGAAATTTGTGTTTGAACTGCTTCCGGAAGAGAGGAAGGCGATGTAACAGTTTGTTTATTTTCAGATGATGATTTTTTTATTGAAATAGCCATGTCTTAAAACTCCCTTATTTTACAAATGATGCAAGCTTTTGAAATGCAGCAACAGTTTCTGCTTTTGCTCCAAATTGCTGGATTGTCTGTCTTACACCCTGGGCTTTTCTGAAATTCTGATCCTGAGGAACTGTTACATAGTTTAATTCACTGGATGCAAGCTGAGCCAGAATATCCTTTGCCATTTTTGTAGAAAGGTTTACTGCATTGAAAACGAATGTTTTGAATATAGGATTATTTACACGCTTTCTTTTTTTGAAGTTCTGCAGGTTGTTTTCGAAAATCTGAAGTCCATCCTGAGAGAAAATATCTGGCATTACAACAGCAATTGTTTCATCTGTGGCAGCCATTATATTTTCTTCAAAATCATCGAAGTTAGGGGATGTGTCGAATATACAGTAGTCAAAGCCCTGTTCTGCAAGAGCATCTGTAATATCAGCAAATGCAAATGGATTTCCTGCAGCTTCATTTGCACGATATTTTTTCAGCTGGTTATTTCCTTTTTCATCAATTGCAGCTGTTGGAATGATAAAAAGATTATCAATACTTGTTTTGCAAACAGCTTCATCTACGGCAACATTTCCATAAAGAATATCTGCAAGTTCATATTCAAAACTGTCTACCAGAGAGCTAGTACTGTTGCCCTGAGGATCGGCATCGATTAATACTACCTTTTTTGATTTTGCAAGTTCTGCAGAAAGATTTACACTGACGGTTGTCTTACCAACTCCGCCTTTTTGAATAGCAACACAAATTCGTTTCATTGATTCCCACCTAAATTTTGTATATTTAAGATTATATGTTAATTTATATGAAAAAACAAGTAAAAAAATATATGAAAAATATGTAAATTGTGAAAGAATATATGTAAACATATATAATATATATGCGAAAAATAATGAGAATAACATGTAATAAATATATGATAACATATCAAAAATATATGTTTACATATAAATTATATATGTAAACAAAAGAGGCTCTAGGATTGATTCTGAGAGGCTTTTTTGAAAAAAACGAGTAATATATCGATTTGGGGGTAAAATCGCTCTACAGGCCTTTTTTAGCGTTGTTTATTCGGAGCATTTTTTATGCGGAAATTTTCATAAAATGAACAGAAAAATGAACCTGGAAAAGATGTTGCTGCAAAGATTTTGTTGGGATAACCAGACTGTTACATACTGATTATTTGTAACAGTTTATTTAAGAAATCTATATGTAACAGAGTATTTAAGAATAAGAAATGTAACAGTGTGTTTAAATAAAGTGTTACATGGATAGCAAGATTTTTTGGTCTTTGGATTGTACAACCTCAGATTTGGCCAGAAAGCTGGTAATTCATGGAAAGAGTGATAAAAGAACTGTTACATATTGAAGGAATGTAACAGTTCTTTTAAGAATTAGATATGTAACAGTGTGTTTAAGGGACTTATATTCATGCAGTTTAGATTTTAGATAACAAGACTGTTACATATGGACAATTTTTTCCGGGCATCCTCATAAATACAGTTGGAATTCAGGAAAAAATGTAACAGTTTATTTAAGGAAGGGCATGTAACAGAGTATTTAAGTTATTGAATCAAAGCGGAAGAATGGGGGCAGATAATAAACTGTTACATGGTACAAGTATGTAACAGTATATTTAAGATAATAGACATGTAACAGTTTATTTAAGACTTAGATAATCAAACTGTTACATCTGTTGAAAACTAACTTCAAGAATATTACAATTAGAATATGAATATTACAGAAAGTGAAGAGATTTTGAAATCAATCAAAAATGCAGACGGAATTATTATTCGCTGGCCAAAGAAAAAGGAAGAGAAGAGGGCAGTCCTGGAATATCTGATTACCAGGTTTGAAAAGGGAAAGAGATATTCTGAGCTTGAGGTCAATATGATTCTAAAACGCTGGCATTCGTTTGGAGATCATTCTCTTTTGCGTCGGGAATTGTATGATGCTTTTCTTATGGACCGGACTCCGGACTGTCACGAATACTGGGTACACGAAGAATAAAAGCAGAAGAAAATGGATTACAGCTATATCTTAAATACATCAGTTCCTCAGAAAGAAAAATTGCTTGCTTTTGGTTTTTCAGAAGTCGACGCCAAGCTTGTGCTTAAGAAAGAAATCGCTGGCGGCCAGTTTTATGCAGAAATCAAACTTTCAGACAAAACTCTCACAGCTGATGTTTTTGAAACAGAAACCAATGAAAAATATGTGCTTTTTAATGTAGCTTCTGCGCAGGGAGCCTTTGTCGGCCAAATTCGCAGTGAAGTTCAGAATGTGATTGAAGAAATCCGGGATAAGTGTTTTAGCAGTCAGGATATCAAAGAAAAGTATGTTGATTTTCTGCATTCATATTTTAACGCACCGGGGGATAATCCCTGGGCAGCAGAACCATATGACAGCAGCACAGTTTATCGCTGCCCGAACAACAAGTGGTTCGCTCTTATAATGCAAATCAAGTTTAAGAATCTTGGTCTTGAAAGTGATGAGCCGGTCTGGGCTGTGAATCTGAAGGCGGAAAATGTCGAATCAATCACAGATAAAAAATCAATCTTCCCTGCATATCATATGAACAAAAAATACTGGATTACGGTCTTGCTTACAGCCGTGACAGACTTTGATAAACTTTGTGAACTGACAAAGAAAAGTTTCGAACTTGTAAAATTTTGAGCCTGCAGTGGTTTTACACATTCCCGTGATGGTTGCACTTAGCTTCAAAGTTTGGCTTGAGCTCTCCTTTTGCAAAAAGCTCTGGGATAGCATGATGTCCGTTTCCGCCGTTATCAATCACTTCTGAGGAAAGGATTTTTCCATCCCCTGATTTTAGATATGCTTGCAAAGTACGGTCTGTGTATCAGAAGAAGTTTCTTCTCTAAAACCTTTTCTTTTACAAACATATTTTTCATGCTCTGAAAGATTTTGGACACATACTTTTAAAGTCTCAAATCCATTACCTCTTGCAACAGAAATCAGTTTTTCAAGTAGCTTTATTTCTTCAGGTTGATCTATCAGTTCAGGCGATATACATAAAAAAATTTCGCACAGACTATTAGAAATTTTATAATAGGCTGAAAATCCCTGAATGATTCCATTTCGGAGAGAAACAAGTGAAAAACTGTTATTCTCAAAAAAGCGTTCATCAATGCTTTTTGAATTCTGAATAAGAAGTTTTTTTATTTCTTCTGAATAATTTTTTCCATTCATTATCATGATGCTTTTTCCTTAATATTTATAGAGAGTTTTTGTGTAATTTTTCTTGTTTCTGCTATGATAAAAGCAATGGCAAAAATGAATGATATTACATCACTTATCAGCGAGGCCCAGAGCATGGTGACGATGTTATGACTGGTCAGTGCAAGAATAATTGAAGAAGGTACAAAGATGATTACGTCGCGGAGCAGGGCGAGTAGGGTGGATTTGCCGCTTTTACCCAGGGACTGGAGCATGATGGCTGCAGACTTTATAAAGCAGGTAAGGATGATGCCACTCAAAAAGATTCTGACACAAAGTCGGGCATATTCGCTATATTCCGGGCTCTTGCTTTTTCCAAAAAGTGAAATTATAAAATCCGGAGCAAGTTCAAAAATCAGGAAGAAGACTGTGCCGATTGCAAGGACAATTTTTGTAATCGTTCTTATAGTCTCGTTTACACGCTCCATATTTCCAGCTCCCATATTAAAGCCGATGATTGGCTGGCCTCCAAGACTTATTCCAATCACAATGGAAACTACAATTCCAAAAACCTTCATAACGATTCCCACAACCGCAAGAGGAATAACCGAACCGAATGCCACTCCTGTACTTGCAAATGTTTCATAGCCGTATTTTGAAAGCAGATTGTTATTCACCGCAATGATTACCACAATTGAAAGCTGAACGATGAGGGATGCCATGCCAATTGAGATAATCCTTGAAAGAATTGAAGTTTCCAGGTGAACTGATTTTTTGCAGATTTTAAAATTCTTAGCGCGGAAAAGATAGGCAATGCTCATGACAAAAGTTAGTGCCTGTCCGATAACAGTTGCAATGGCCGCTCCCTTTACTCCCATATTAAAGGCAAAAATAAAAAGCGGGTCTAAGATAAGATTTGCGATTGCTCCTGCAAGGGTACAGGCCATTGCATATTTTGGAGAGCCGTCAGCACGAATTGAAGCATTCATTCCCTGTCCAATCATATAGAAGGGTAAGCCACTGCAGATTACAGTGAAATACTGGACGGCAAAATCATAACAAGTTTTTTCTTCCGGATTTGCTCCGAAGAGTTTCAGAATTTGTGATTTAAAAATAAAGCCAGCCAGGCAGAGTAGAATTGAGAAAATCACAAGAAGCAAAAAGCCGTTTCCTACAGATTTGTCAGAGCGGTCTTTGTTATTTTTTCCCCATTCAAGACTGAAATTTGCAGCGGCTCCGTCTCCTACTAAAAGGGAAAGCCCCAGAGCCAGAACTGTAAAAGGATAAACAATATTTGTAGCAGCGTTTCCAAAAGCTCCGGCCGGACTCCATCCAATAAAAATCTGATCCACAATATTGTAAAGAGCCGCAACCAGCATACTGATAACACATGGAACCGAAAAATGCCTTACAAGCTGACCGATTTTCTCTGTTCCCAAATCATAATTTTTCATAAAAACCTCACATATTTTTTCAAAAATAAAAAGCAGCGATTGCGTTTCCAAAAACTGGACTTACGCTCATCGCTGCTCGTTTATGTGAAGGAAGAATCGAATCTGCTTTGTTGTTACGGTATTTTATCAGATTTTTGATTTTGATGTAAGAAAGGGGAACTAAAATTCTACAGTAAATGTGGAACTCTTGTTTTTCTCCCAAAAAATAACTTTTTTTTCTTTCGCACCCCCATTTTCCCGTACCCCAATTCCGTAACCTATAACTGTAAGCGCAAAATGAGCTGGCAGACTCAAACCGCTGACGAGCGGCGAAAAACTCCTTGTGCGAAAGCACGAAATCACTTTTTTAAGACAGTGGGATAGACCACAAGGAGCATTTTATGAAAAAGATTATCGGATTTGCAATGGCGGCAGTTTTGGCGGGAAGCGCGTTTGCGGCGGACTACGGCTGGCAGAAAGGCGCGGCGCAGAACAAGGACAGGAGCGCATTCTTCAGCAAGGTGAGCGACTACAAGACCGAAGCCGAGCGCGAGGCGGCTTTCCGTGAGGCGGGAATCGGCGGCGACGGGCCGAACAGCTATCAGGAGCATCTCGATGTCGAGTCGCTCCTCGCCCGCGGAATCATCACGCAGGAACAGGCGGACAAAATCAAGTCGGACGCGGCAAAGAAGCACGGCGACATCAGCGGCGCGTACGCAAAGGCTGACTTCGACAACATGACGAAGAACCAGATTTCCGAGTTCTACAAGAATCTGCACAAGTAACAAGGATTGTCACACGGATTCGCTGCAGGACGCGAGGCGGCAAAGATCACGCTGGAAGAAGCCAAAGCCGCGCTGGAGCGGTTCTAAGGGATTTTGAAATTTATGCCGATTTTTGATAGTATCAGATTATGAACGACCTCACCCCCGCAAACAATGCAGTTTCCTCCCTCCCTGAACGGCTCGCGCTTGCCCGCACCGACAGGGGAGAACTCGGCACGCTCATCCGCGACTACACGCCGTTCATCAGGAAGTGCGTTTCCGCCGTGATGTTCCGCACGCAGTCGCGCGAGGACAATATGACCGAGGCGATGCTCGCGTTCGCGCACAGCGTCCAGACCTACAGGGAAGAATTCGGCTCGTTCGTCGCCTACGCCCGCACCGTCATCAGAAACCGCTTGATTGACAGCGCACGGAGCGAACTTGCCTACAAAAATCACATTCACTACGAGGACACGAGCGACGACGAGGGTGAAATGCCAAATTGGGACAGCGATATGGCTGTCGCCGCGTTCAACAGGCAGGAAGAGGAGAGAAACCTTGCGCTTGAAATTGAGGCGGCAAACACGGAGTTCACCGACTGGGGCTTTTCGTGGGCGACCTTGCAGAAAAAATGCCCCAAGCAGGAGCGAAGCCGCGAAGTGTGCCAGAAAATTGCCCGCGCAGTCTTACAATCCCCCAGCCTTTTGGGCGAGATGATGGAAAAACAATCGCTTCCGTACACAAAACTGTGCGAAACTTTCCCCAAAAAAGCATTGGAAAAATACCGAATCTACATCATCGCGCTGATTTTGATACAAAAAGGCGAGTATCCGTATGTGTATTCGTTCGTGCCGCAGTATTCGCTGATTGACAGCAGGGAGGAGAGATGATTTTCCCCTACGCCGAAAAAGAAACCGACTACCTCAAAACGCGCGACAGGCGGCTCGGCGAGGTCATCGACAGAATCGGACGTGTTGAGCGCGAGTGCGACACGGACTTGTTCTCGTCGGTCGTCCACCACATCATCGGGCAGCAGATTTCCACGAAAGCGCAGGCGACAATCTGGGCGCGAATGAACGAAAAATTCGGTGCGGTCACGGCAGAAAAAATCGATGCGGCGGGGGCGGAGGACTTGCAGCGGCTCGGAATGACGATGCGGAAGGCTCAGTACATCAAGGATTTCTGCCAGAAGGTTGCCTCGGGCGGGTTTGACCTTGCCGCCGTGGAGAAAATGAGCGACTCGGACGCGACCGCCGCCCTCGTGAGCCTCAAGGGAATCGGCGTGTGGACGGCACAGATGATTCTGCTTTTCTGCCTGCGCCGACCCGACATTTTGAGTTTCGACGACCTTGCGATTCAGCGCGGAATGCGCATGGTCTACCGCAAGACCGAAATCCCGCGCGGCTTCTTTGAGTCCAAGCGGAAGCGGCTCTCGCCCTGCGGGAGTGTGGCGAGCCTGTATTTCTGGGCAGTCGCAGGCGGCGCAATCCCCGAACTCACCGACCCGAAACCGAAGGAGAAGAAATAAGGAAGGGGGAAGTTTCCCCCTCGCTCCAACGCCTACGGCGTTTTCCTTGCCCAAAAAGGATTTCCGTGAACGGCGAAGTGCCGATGCTCGCCCGAGTGAAATTTTGGGTGATAGCAAAACGCCGTTGCTTGCCCAAGAGGAATTTCGGCTAACGGAAAAATGCCGTTCATCGTCCAAGCGGAATTTCGTGTAGCGGCAAAATACCTTTACCACCCCAATCGCAAAGGCGGCAAAAATCGCCTATATCCCTCACTAGACAAACACGGCGGATATTTTGTAAATTTATTCTATGAAACAATGCATGGATTCAGAAAACCTTCACCGAAGGCTCGCGAAAATAATGGGGCAAATTAAAGCCATCGACAGAATGATTGACGAGGATGTGCCGTGCGAAGATGTCCTTTCCCAAATCAGTGCGGCAAAGTCTGCACTGAACAAGGCGGGGCAGGTCGTCCTTGAAGGTCATATCAACCACTGCATCCGCGATGCCGTCGAGCAAGGCGACCAGTCTCAGATTGAAAACTTCACCAAAGCAATAGAGCGTTTCGCAAATATGCAGTAATTTCCAACCCCAGAAAAATCCCTTGACAAAGCCGTTAGAATAGACTAATTTTAACTCATATACTACCTATAGGGGTATAGGTAGTATCCCTAGAAAAATTAAAAGAGGTCTGTATGCGCAAATTCTTCAATAAATTAGAATCTCTGCTTGAACTCGGCGGAATCAAAAAAGATGTGTCGTTCCTCATCGCAGGCGGCGTTTCGCTCGTTCTGAGCATCGCTGATTCACGGTTGCATTTTCTTCCGCTTCCGTTCGACATCGCGTGGGTCGCGGTCATTCTGTGCGGAATCCCGATTATTCTTGAGGCGGTCATAGGGCTTGTGACGCGCTTTGACATCAAGGCGGATGTCCTCGTTTCGCTCGCGCTCATCGCCTCGCTTTGCATTCACGAGGATTTCGCGGCGGGCGAGGTGGCGTTCATCATGCAGCTCGGCGCGTTGCTGGAGGATTTGACGGTGGCAAAGGCGCGGGCGGGGATTGAAAAGCTCGTCCACCTTACCCCGCAGACGGCGCGTGTCTTGCGTGGCGGCTCGGAAATCATCATCCGTGCTGAGGAAGTGCGCGTGGGCGATATTATCCGAGTTCTTCCAGGCGAGACCGTTCCTGTGGACGGCATAATCACTTCGGGCGAGACTTCCATAAATCAGGCGGTGATGACAGGCGAACCACTGCCGGTGGACAAAAAGGCTGGCGACGAGGTTTCGAGCGGGACGGTGAACCAATTCGGCGCGTTCGAGATGCGGGCGGCGAAGGTGGGAGAGGACAGCTCGATTCAACGGATGATTCGGCTTGTGCAGTCGGCGGACGCGGGCAAGGCGAAAATCGTGCGGCTCGCGGACAAGTGGGCGACTTGGATTGTGGTAACGGCTCTCTCCGCCGCCGCGCTCACATGGATTTTCACGGGCGAGATTATCCGTGCGGTTACGATTCTCGTCGTGTTCTGCCCCTGCTCGCTCGTCCTCGCCACCCCCACGGCAATCATGGCGGCAATCGGGAACGCGACGAGGCACGGCTTTCTTGTGCGAGAGGGCGACGCGCTGGAGCGGCTTGCGAAGGTTTCAAAAATCACCTTTGACAAGACGGGAACGCTCACGTTCGGAATCCCGGAAGTTACGAGCGTGAGGAGCTTCGGGAATCTTGGAGAGGATGAATTATACAGGCTTGCCGCGCTTTCTGAAAAATTCTCCGAGCACCCGCTTGGACGAGCGATTGTTCGCTCGTATGAAAAGAAGTTCGGAAAGGCGGACGCGGAAATCAAAAATTTTTCGATGATTCCGGGAAAAGGCGTTTCTGCGGTGGTGGACGGAAAGAAAATCCTTGCGGGGAACAAAAATCTTCTTTTGGAAAATGACATTGCTGTTGCGGACGGCACGGAGGCTGAAAACGGAACGACAGTATTCGTCGCGGTCGAGGGCAAAACGGGAGGGCTGATTATCCTTTCCGACACAATACGCCCCGACTCAAAGGCGATGATAGAAAGGCTCAAAGCACTTTCGGTTGAGCCTGTTTTGCTCACTGGTGACAACGAGAAAACCGCCGCGAGCGTGTCAGGTGAAATCGGAATCACGCAGTTCAAGGCTTCGTGCCTGCCAGAGGACAAGCTTGCTTACATCGGGAAAATGCAGGAAGAAAGCGATGTCTGCATGATTGGCGACGGAATCAACGACGCCCCCGCCCTCAAGAAAGCGAATGTGGGAATCGCAATGGGCAAGACGGGAAGCGACATTGCCGTTGATGCCGCCGACATCGCCCTCGTAGACGACGAGATAAAGGAACTTCCGCACCTCGTCGCGCTCTCAAAACGGATGATGGGCACAATCAAGCTGAACCTGTCATTTTCCATGGCACTGAACTTCGCGGCGATTGCGCTCGCAATCTCAGGGATATTAAATCCCGTTGTCGGCGCACTCGTCCATAATGCGGGCAGCGTCGCTGTCATCGTCAATTCGGGATTGCTTCTGAAATGGAGGAAAAGAAGATGGTAAAAGCAATTTTGGGAATCGTAATCGGGCTTCTTGTGTTCGGTGCGGGGATTTTCTACCTTGTTAAAGACAAGGACGATAAAGAATCCAAAAAAATCTACGGCACGATTTCTGCGGCGGAAATGCTCGTCGCCGTGATTTCCGCGATATTCCTGTTCATCGGGAAATGAAATGGCATAATGCCGTTGGTCGTTTTAGCTGAATTTCGGTTGACGGCAAAACGCCTTCGCAGTGCCGCTCCCTACATTAGGGATTGTAGGGGCGCGAAGCCCCTTAGGAGAGGGGGTAGGGAGACGGTCGCCGTAGGCGAAAAAACTTGCAAGGCAAGTTTTTAGTCGAGTCTCGGTGAAGGCTGTGCCTGAACCGCACCCCCGCAACGCCCCCCTTGCAATACAAATCAATCTATGCTATAAAAGGATGTATTGGGATGTGGAAAAAAATGCGCTACATCGGAAGCAAGGCGGCTTTACTCAAAAATATCGAAACTTGTATCTCTCAAAATATCCGCACCAAGCAAAAATCTTTCTGCGATATTTTCAGCGGAACAGGAGTTGTCGCACGGTATTTCAAGCCTCAATATGAAATCCTCTCCAACGATTCCCTATTTTTCTCATACATTATCCAAAAATCGCTTATCGAAAACAATTCTTCGCCCGCATTTTCAAAATTGAAATCCGAAATCGAAAATCCTTTTAACTATCTTGAGAACGCGGACTTGCCGAATGTGAACAAATTTGTTGAGGAAAACTACTCTCCGTCGGGAAAAGCGGGCAGAATGTATTTCACTTCCGAGAATGCACGGCGCATTGATTTTATCCGAACCACGATTGAGCGTTGGAAAATCGAGAAAAAATTGACGGAAAGCGAATATTATTATCTTCTTGCAAGCCTTATTGAAGCTGTGCCATCTGTCTCAAATATCACGGGAACTTACGGAGCGTATCTTAAAAACTGGGATAAGCGGGCGTTCAAAAAACTGGAACTTCCGCAGTTCGCGGTCGAAAACAATAACCGAAAAAACAAAGCATACAATGAAGATGTGTTCGATTTGGAAAAGCACATTTCGGGTGACATCCTTTATATCGACCCGCCCTACAACTCTCGCCAATATGCGCCGAACTATCATGTTCTTGAAACAATTGCCCGCTACGACAATCCTGTTCTTACAGGCGTGACGGGAATGCGCCCATACGCCGATCAAAAATCTGTGTTCTGCTCTAAGCACGAAGTGAACGAAGCATTCTCGCAACTGATTAAAAACGCAGACTTCTCGCATATCGTTATGAGTTACAGTTCCGCAGGATTGATGAAAGAATATTTTATCGAGAAAACGCTCAAAGACAACGGAATCGCCTCGACTTTCACCTTGCAGAAAATCCCCTACCGCAAGTACAAGAGCAAGATTTTTGATGAAAGCGGCGTATGCGAAAAAATGGCGGCGTAACGAATGAATGCGAATCGGCTTAACACAATTTCGATTAGAGGAAACGAATATTTTTGGCGAGATGTTTCAAAAATAATTGATACAACAGAAGAACATCATTATAGAGTTGCGGAATCGGCTTTGGCAGATAATTATAATTCTAACGATAGTTTTTTCAATTCTGATTATGACCCACCCGTTTATTTTGCGCCCTTGGATATTTTAATGGAAAATGATGCAACAGTTGTTGACTGGTGCGAAAGCCACGGTATGTATTTTGATTGAAATATGTGCTATAATAAAGGTATGAAAGAGCCAACTTGGAGTGAAGCGATAGAACGCGCAATAATTCAGAATGGATACATTGCAACTCTGAAAGAAATTTATAAAATTGCTCCTGTCTTTAAGAATTTTAGCGGTTTAACACCAGACAGAACCATCAACGAGCGAGTTCAGAGAGATAAACGCTTTGTAAAATTAAAGCCGGGGTTATATGGACTTGCAGACCATCTCGATAAGTTGCCAGATGAATTTAATCCAAAAGTCAGCAAAACACAGGCGGACGAAGACAAGATTACTCACGCATATATTCAAGGAATGTTGCTTGAAATAGGTAATAGCAGGGGATTTCAGACTTTTGCGCCCGATAAAAGCGCAAGGTTTACTACGCAAAAACTGTGCGATATTATGACCTTGCAGGAAATTCCAAAATTCACTTTTGACCATATTTTGCAATCTACAAGATTTATTGATGTTATTTGGTTTAACGAGCGAAACTTTCCCGATACGATTTTTGAAGTGGAGAATTCAACCAATTTCCGCAATTCCCTTGTCAAGTTCGTTGAATTGCAAGATTTTGCAACTTCAATGATTATGATTGCACCGAATGATAAGAGCAAATTGAATAAGTATAATCAAGAAATTGAAAAATCAGCATTTTCTTCAATAAAAGATAGAGTAAAATTCCGCAATTATGATAAGGTTGTTGGTTTTTACAACGCACAAATTGCCGTGAATCAATACAAGGATTTTTTAAGTTGAGCATTGATTTTCAATTCCAACAGAAAAATCATATTATCGTTCTCTTTCGCTCAAATACAAGTTGCTGACAGGCACGGCGTTCACTCCGCGTTCTAACTCTCGTTGTAACGGCATAATCCAAGCGGCGGTAAAAGGACAAAAACGACCGTTCATCGTGGATTGGGCGGCGGATAATTTTGTGTGTTGGGCACACGCGGTCGGCTTCATCAAATATGATTATGCTAACGACACATTTTCAATCACAGAAAAAGGGCTTTCTTTGACACGAGCGACTGACGACAAAAAAAACTGCTCATAAACGCGATTTTGTCTTATCCGCCCGCGAACCGCATTTTGTCATTGCTTAAAAATCCTGACAAACCGCTTACAAAATTTGAACTCGGCGAAAAACTCGGCTTTACGGGCGAGGAAGGCTTCATCTGCTATCCTGTTCGGAGCATTGTCGCCGCACTCGCTGAAACTTCGGACAAAGACGAGCGAGCAAAAATCCGTTCAGATTGGGAAAGTTCTTCTGACAAATACGCCCGCACGATTGCGCAGTGGCTCGGTCACTTGGGGCTTGTGGAAACTTGCAAGAAAGAAGTTACTGTTGAATACGGACACAAATTGTTTTCCGAAACGCTCGGAGCGTTCTGCATTACGCCAAAAGGCGAGCGAGTGTTGCGCAACATCGACGGAAACAGTAAACATTCAAAAATCGAAAAAATTGTGTCGTATGAAATGTTTGCCACAAAAGGAAGCGACCGCGAATATTTACGCTTCCGCCGCTCGCTGATTTTAAAAGCGATTATCGAAAGCAAAAACAATGCGGCTTTTTCAAAAATACAGGAAGCGTTGAAATCAAACGGACTTGAGGAGTCAATCGAAACAATTAAAGATGATGTCGCGGGCTTTGAAAACCTCGGCTTGAATGTCGAAATTTCCGCTGACAGCGTTTTTCTAAAAGATACGATTGTGGATTTTTCAATTCCAGTCTACAAAGATTTGACGGTGAAATCCGAACTTTCAAAAGAAAAAGACGAAGTTCGCAAGCAGTTAAAAATTTTGTCGCACGATTATCTTTCGCTTATGGATTTGGCATTTGATTCCGCGCAAAACCGCCTTTTTGAAATGAAAGCAATGGATTTGTTTTTGAATGAGTGTGGATTTTATGGTCGTCACCTCGGCGGCGCGAACAAGCCCGATGGCGTTTTATATACAGATGAAGTCACCGATGAAAATTACGGAATCATCGTCGATATGAAGGCGTATTCGGGTGGCTACAACCTTCCGATTGGTCAGCAGGACGAAATGAAACGCTACATCAGCAACAATCAAAAACGCGACGAGAAAATCAATCCAACGAAGTGGTGGCGAGAATTTCCCGACTACCTTAAAAAATATTACTTTATGTTCGTATCGGGAACTTTCAAGGGCGATATAGCGGACAAACTGAACAAGATTTATCTTGAAACGAAAGTGAGCGGAACCGCAATGCCGATTGTTACAGCGTTGCTTGTCGCGGATAAAATCAAGGGCGGGGAAATGAACTTGCGGGATTTTGAAAGCGGAATTTGCAATACGGAATATTTTAATAAACAATAAAAATATTTCTTGGAAAACTTGCTGCGTTTTTTCTTTCAACAAATACGACGGTAAGCCAAGCGTTAGGGATTGTAGGGGCGGCGTTAGCCGTTGCGTAGCAATGAAGCGCGTAAGCGCGGAACCCCGAAAAGCCCGACCCGCCATAGGCGGGGAACGCCCAAAAGATTCCGAATCAAGTTCGGAATGACAGCCCTGTTTTTTTCCCCGTTCCCCCTCGTTTTTTCCCGCTGGAATCCGTATACTATCAGTATGACCAAACTGACCGAAATATTCCGCTCCTACACCGATAAGGACAGAGCAAACGCCCCGCAGGATTCAAACGACTATTTCAAGGTATCAAAATGACCTACACGCACCGTTACAAAACGCCTGACGGTTTTGACGATATTCTGATGAACACCGACGGCGAGGTTCTCACAGGCTTGTGGTTTGAACATTCGAGCGACGAGAAAAAGCACGATTTACGCGGCACGGAAAAAGACTGCGGCGTTTTCGGCGAAACCTGCCGCTGGCTCGACATCTATTTTTCGGGTCGCGCCCCCGACTTCACGCCGCCTTACAGAATCGAAAACACAACGCCGTTCCGTGATGAGGTCATCGCCGAAATGCTGAAAATCCCTTTCGGCAAAACCGCGACTTACGGCGAAATCGCGGCAGAAATCGCGCGACGGCACGGCATCAAAAAAATGTCGGCACGGGCTGTGGGTGGTGCAGTCGGTTGGAATCCGATGTGCATAATCATTCCCTGCCACCGCGTCATCGGCTCAAACGGAAAACTCACGGGCTACGGCGGCGGAATCAAGAATAAAATCGCGCTGTTGGAGTTGGAAGGACATAGGACGGAGGACTTTAGAAAATGAAAGGTAGGGAGCGGCGCTGCGTAGCAGGGCAAAAACTCGTGAGACGAGTTTTTAGCGAGTCTCGGAAAAATCTGTGATTTTTCCGCATCAATTTGATTTCAAGAGGTTACTATGAAAGGAGTTATAGTCCAAGTGGGCGAGCCGAAGAGCATCGTCCTTTTCAACAACGGGAAAATCTCTGCGATTCCCACGCCCGCCGAGGCGCATGTGGGCATGGTGGTGACGGTAAACTTGAACAGCCGCGCGAAAATCCTTGTGGTGTCGGTCGCCGTCGCGCTCGTCCTTGCGCTTGGAATCGGTATCGGCGTGGTTGTGGCGAGGGGAGGAAAGGGTACGCAGAATCACGGGCAGTACGCAGACGGTCAGAGGGTCGAGCGGTCGGAGGAAAATCAGCACGACACGAGTGGGTACAGCTATCAGAAGGGCAAGGCGGAGAACGCGGCGGGCGAAGAAGCGGCGGAGTGAGGTTTTCCCGCTCCAACGCAAAATGCCGTTTCCTATAGATTTGTCAGAGCGGTCTTTGTTATTTCTTCCCCATTCAAGACTGAAATTTGCGGTGGTTCCGTCTCCTACTAAACTACAAAGTTTGTGATTGTTCCGTCGATGTAGGCTGCAAGAGGCAGGCTTCTGATTAAGACGTAGATTCCCGAAAGAAAATGGTAATTATTAAGCTTAATTCAAATTAAGCTGATGCTTTGATACGTTTTGTAATTGTAGGAATCAATTTATCACCAAAAAGATTCCAAGCTTTTTGCAAAGAAATTCATTTTTGGTATAAAAATTAAAAAACACCAATTTATCAAAACCTGGATTTCACAACTTGCAAAATAGAATTAACTATATCCCTGGAAATTTTTTCATCATCCTTTAATTCTTCAAAAGCTGGTATGTACTTTTTAGCAAAATCATCAAATATTTTTGAAAGAACGGAATACTTAATGTTCAAAGATTCAGCCAAAAGAGAAAAATCTTCTTGGGTTACTTTCTGAATCTCATAGTGTTTTCCAATTTTCATTGAAAGCTTGTCAGTAAGACCTGAATAGATTATTGTGGAAACAACATCGTACAAAGGAGAAAGTTCTACACGATTATTTTTGTAAAGTAGAGAATAATTTTTTCCGTGACTGTCACAATTTCCCATCAAATAATTAAAAAGCACATATCTCAAGAATTTCTGACTCTCCAAAGCCGGAACCGTACAGACTTTCAATATGGTCTTGAAAATATCAGCGATTCCTGGTCCCCCATCATTCTGATATTTTGATGTACTCATGATACCAAGTGCCTGGCAAAAATCTTCCTGATGAAGCCGTTGAATCGAGTCTGTTTCTTTGATGCGGTCATAGCGTTCAACAACAAAAATGTCTTTTCCTGCAATCTTCAGCAAATCTACATCAGGAACAGGAAGTCCAAAACTTTTTGCAAGCTTCATACAGATATATTCATTTTGCGCAAGCGAAGAAAGACTTCCTGTTCGAGCAGGTTTTAAGATGTGAGTTGAAGGAGCACCATTCAATGGTAAATACCATTCTCCATTGATTTTTGCAAGTGCGAGTTTTTCCTGAGCTCCTGCAAGTGAAAGCCGTAACTTATCATCAGCCTTTATAAGAGGCCGAGTATTCATTTTTTCGATAAAATCCGAAAGCCTGTTATCGTCAAGCAGCTCGTAATTTTTTGAATCAAGTTTATAGCTTGTTTCTTTAGAAGATGAATCATCTTCACTTAAAATCGAAATGAGACCTGCGCATTCTCCACCTAATGCTTCAAGTAATTTCAGAGTGCTGGTTTCAGAAATATGTAGATAGTCTGCAATTTTTTTTCGTGAATCTTCTTCAGGCAAAAGTCCTGAGAAAAAAGGGATACATTGCTTTTGAGAAAATTCCTCTTTTTGCAAAGGAAGTGAAGCAGAAAGAGGAACTGAGTTTTTATCATTTAAATAATTTTCATCATAAACAAAAATTACTCCACGATTTTCTGTTGATTCAATAGAGCCTGCTTTTTTATTTTCAAAGAATACGTTCAGTTTCATTTATCATCTTCCCGGTTTACCGCATAGAGATTTATCCCAAGCATTTCAAGACAGTGAAGCACTTTATTCATCTGTAAAGTTTCTTTTCCGTTTTCAAGTTCCGAAAAAAAACGGGCTCCAACATTACACATTGCTGCTGTTTCTGATTGAGTAAGTCCCAGCTGTTTTCGGCGGGTCTTGACTGCCTCTGATATTGATTCAACAGAAATTATTCTCATATCAACAGTATAACTTTCCCGAACGGGAAAATCAATAGAAAAAGGACTGTTATATGAAAATATTTTCCCGTTCGGGAAGATGATGTGTGTTGTATTTTAACCCTTATATAGCTGGTATATCTTTTCTATTCTTAATATCTCTTGCAAAAATCAGCTTGAAGACAGTTCGCACAAAAGGCTGAATAAAAAATAACTGAGTAAAAAAGGCAAAAGGGAAATTAAAACACATGAGTCGCAGCCACTGAACCAGAGCGACATGAATCTGGAATCCATTGTTGTAAGGATAGTAAAGGAATGTTGCAATCAGACTCATCGCAGGAACCATAAGGCCTACAGTTGCACA
>CAKUWD010000034.1 GCA_934699065.1 uncultured Treponema sp. | reverse complement strand
ACCGTAGATGTTCCAGTGGTTGTAACAACCCCGTATGGTGGTTTCGATAAGCTCAACCACCGCTCCGCATACCGTTGCGCATTCAGCTCAGGCCTTGCACCTGCTTCCATTGAAATACACGAGAAAAATATATCATAAATGATTATTTTTGTCATTGCGAGCGCAGCGAAGCAATCCATATTGTAGATTGCCACGTCGCCCTTAAAGGCTCCTCGCAATGACACTTAAGATATCAGATAATTTGCCAACTCAGTAGCGTTCATCATGATTACTTTTGCTCCGTGTTCTTCAAGAAATTTCTTTCCACGAAAGCCCCAGTCGACTCCTATTACATCAAGACCGGCATTCATTCCTGTCTGCATATCAACATCAGAGTCACCAATGAAAACAGCTTTCTGACCTTCGCTCTTTCCATCCATTCCGGCTCGTTCGAGAATCTCATAAATTCCGTCTGGCGCAGGCTTTGGAGGCATTCCAGGACGGCTGCCGGAAATAATATCAAATAAGCCTGGAAAATAATCATCACAAAGAGCAATAGCAGCTGGCTCAACTTTATTTGTATTAACTGCAATCTTAATTCCTGCTGCACGTAATTTTTTTATACACTCAGGAATTCCTGCATAAGGTGCGGTTTTTTCGGCACAGTGCTTTTCATAATAAGCAATAAAATCTTTTAAAATATTATCAAAATCAGGATTATCACGCCCATTGCTGACAGCACGCTCTATCAATTTAGGAATTCCGTTTCCTACCATAAAACGAACTTCTTCTACAGTGTGTAAAGGAAGATTATATTTTTTAAGAATTACATTTAGAGAATCAGTCATATCATCCAAAGTGTTAAGGATGGTACCGTCCATATCAAAAATCGCAAGTGAGTATTTCATAATGCTTTGATATTACAGAAAAACTTCTTACTTGAAAAGATACTGTATTTGTCCCTTCATACGGATATTTAAAAAAACGCAGTCAAGGAACTTCATTTAATACGAATTATGCGAGTTCTTTAGCAAGCAAACAAAGACCTTCAACTATTGCTTCGTGCTCTTTTGGAGCGATGCGGGCATAAAGTGTATCAGGAGTGTCGTCCGGCATAACAGGAACTTTTTTCTGAATGAGGATGCGTCCTGTATCGCAGCCACCGTCTGCAATGTGAATTGTACAACCGCTTTCTTTTTCGCCGGCAGCAATAACAGCTTCGTGAACATGATGACCGAACATGCCGACTCCGCCAAATTTTGGCAGCAGAGCCGGATGCAGGTTGATTATTTTATTTTCGTAAACCTTGAGAATGTCACCGGCAAGTACTGTAAGACAACCTGCTTCTACAATTGCCTGAGCCCCGTATTTCTGACAGGCCTCAAGCATTGCATTTGAAACAGCAAGACGCTTAGTATCGCGGTCGCTGGCTTTAGCAACCTCTTCGCCCATAACAGCGTATGGAGAACAAATTGCTGTCGGGATTACAGCCTTAGCGGCACGCTCAAGAGCAAATGCCTTTTTTGAATCAGAGATTACACATACAATCTCGTAAGGACAAGAAGCCCCCTGCGACATCTGATAATCAATCAAAGCCTGCAAATTGGTACCACCACCACTTACTAAAACAGCCGTCTTTAATTTCTTCATAACCCCTGAAACCTAAAACCTAAAACCTAATCTTCAAAGAGGACTGCATCTCTCTGAGATGAAACCGCGCCCTTAGCGTATTCAACGCGGCCAATCTTGTAAGCCTTCATATCAGGACAGTAGTCCTTGTGGTACTTAGAAGCATTAGCGTTGAACATTTCAAGAACAGCATCAGCCTCTTTAGCATTTACTGCAAGAACAAAACCAATACCCATATTGAAAGTATTGTAAACGTTGTCAAAATCAGCACCACGGCGAATGAGTTCACCAAATACAGGAGGAATATCCCAGCTTGCTCTCTTAATTACAGAAATCAGCTGCTTCTTGCCATCTTTTGCTTTTGGATACATACGTGGAATATTTTCGAAGAATCCGCCGCCAGTTACGTGAACCATACCGTGAACAGCCTTACGGTATTTTCCGAGAACTTCCATAACAGGCTTTACGTAAATGCGGGTTGGAGTAAGAAGAACCTCACCAATTGTCTTACCAGTATCAGTTCCGTTTACAACAAATGGATCATTTACATTTGGAACAAGTTTGCGAACAAGGCTGAATCCGTTTGAGTGAACACCAGTAGAAGACAAACCAATAAGAACATCGCCTTCTTTGATATCCTCGCCTGTAATCATATCTTTCTTTTCACCTACGCCAACTCCAAAGCCGGCAAGGTCATATTTACCAACATCATAGAAACCTGGCATTTCAGCAGTCTCACCACCGAGCAAAGCACAACCTGTATCAACACAACCGTCTGCAACACCCTTTACAAGTTCAGCAGCTACATCAGCATCGAGCTTACCACAGGCAACATAGTCAAGGAAGAAAAGTGTCTGAACACCAGAGCAGAGAATATCGTTTACGCTCATAGCAACACAGTCAATTCCAACAGTGTCATACTTCTTCATCTGGAAAGCAACATCAAGCTTAGTTCCAACACCGTCAGTTCCGCTTACCATTACAGGATTCTTAATTCCCTTAGGCACTTCGAACATACCGTTAAAACTTCCCAAGCCAGTCAAAAGCCCTGGAATAACAGTTCTTTTAACCTGTTCCTTGTACTTATCTACCGCGCGGTAACCTTCTTCTACGTCTACTCCAGACTCTTTGTAGTTTGCCATTGTTTGCTCCTTGCAGTCGCTCAAGCTATTAGCCATTAGCAGTTAGCTATTAGCTTTTTATTTAATTGCAGCTTGTAGTTTTACAAGCATTTTTTCAACTTCAACTAATAATCCAAACGCTGTTTTTGTATCTTCCTCGTTCAGATATCCAATTCGTTCACAGATCTGTAACTGCGTTTCTAATTCAGCCCTAGACCCTTTTGCTATTCCAAGAAAATAGGAAAACTCTTTTTCAGAACTTCTCGATTTTCCTTCTGCAATATTGCTTGGTATTGAAACAGCAGCTCGTCTCATCTGATCAGACAATGCATATGTCTCTTCCTTAGGTAGTTTCTTAACCAATCGATATATCTCTACAGATAAATCAACTGCCCTTTGCCAAACGACTAAATCTTTATAATTAGCCAAGCAATTCTCTCCTAAAAACGCTAACTGTTCTTCAAGCTTCTAGCTTTTAGCTAATAGCTAGAAGCTAATATCAATTCCCGATGCCGCAGCATCATCTGCAAGCTTCTTTCTGAACTCCTTCAACTTCTTAGAAAGCTCCGCATCCTGCAAAGCTAAAATCTGAAGTGCAAGATAGGCTGCGTTCTTTGCAGAATTAATACCAACTGTTGCAACCGGAATCTGTGGTGGCATCTGAACAATGCTCAAAAGGGCATCCATTCCGCCAAGACCGTTTGATTTGTCGCTTACGCACTCGAGAGGGACTCCGATAACTGGGAGAGTTGTAATTCCTGCAATAACTCCAGGGAGGGCTGCAGCAAGGCCGGCACCGGCAATGATAACCTGGCATCCGTCTTTTTCAACTTCTTCAACTGTCTGCTTGAGTAAAGCCCCGGCTCTGTGGGCAGAAATGATATAAGCCTTGTAGTCTACGCCGAACTCTGTGAGAATGTCGGCCGCCTTTTTCATCGTGTCTTTATCAGACTTTGAACCGAAAAAAATCGCAACTTTCATATAAGAGTTATATCACAAAACAACGTTCATCACAAGCACACCGAATCAGGACATGCACAATAAAAATACTGGCTCATAAAAAAATCCAAGTGGCTCTCGCGGGCATTGGGTACGAACATGCTCGCTTTCGGCTTTTTGGGATATAAAAAATTACTTTGCTTTCGCAAAGTGATTTTTTATTTTTATGGCTAAGCGCCAAAAGCCTCAAGAGGCAATCCGTACCCCCTGCCCGCTCCGCCACTTGGATTTTTTTACAAAACGAAGATTTATTGTGCATATCCAGTTTTGCATAAAGATTGTGGTTTTGAGTTATAATTCTTTATTCCAATATCAGGTGGAAAACGGTGAATTTGAAAAATCTGAGGTGCGGGAGCAGAGGCAGAAGCGAAACGCACTCTTGAAGCTTTTAGCGCTTAGCCATAGAAAGAATCCGAGGATTTTCGCCTGCGAAAACCGCAGGATTCTAACCCAAAAAACTGAAAGCCGCGCGGTTTCGCTTATGCCGCCGCGGTAGCACCTCAGATTTTTCAAATGTACGTTGATTTACTCTTTCACCTGGTACTGTAATAAAAGAATCCGAAGTTCTTCGATGTTGGACACATTAAAAATCTTGAAAACTTCGGCGAAGATTTTTTTTACGGTGGAAATGCTTACGTAATACTTTTCGCTGATTTCTTTGTAACACATTTGATTATGAAGATTTGCAAGAACAAAAGAAATCTGTCTTTCGTTAAGATTATAATCAGAAAGCTTTATTGTTGAACCAGCCGGCTTCCTGATAATTGTATTATTTTCACGAACATTCTTTGGGAAAAAGCAGGAAAGTTTTGCTTTTAAGCAGTAATAAATCCACAGATAAAAAGCAAAACAGAAAAATGAATACGACATATCAATCAGCATATAATTAACGCCTCGGAAAAAATTCAGAAAAAGCGTAATCAGATGAATCACAAACAGTATAAAGATTTTTTTTCGCGGTTTATTTTTAATAAGATCTTTACAAAGAATTAAAATGATTGCTGCGTAAAAGAAGAAAATTCCCAGCTCTTCATAATTTGTAAGAATTGTCAATTCACTTTCAATAATGAAGATTGAAATCATAACATATAAGTTTTGACTAATAAGAAAAACTAAAGCAAGAATTACACAAATAATATGAACAACTGGAATTACAATATGAGTGGGTGCAATTTTTTCAATAATAGAATTAGGGTCTCCATTCATAAGGATGCTGACAATAGATGCTACAAGTAAAAAAACAAGCCCTACAACAGCAACAACTCTCTCCGAGCTGATTCTGTTTTTATTCATAATAACAAAATTATACCATATAAGGCTGAAATTTCAAATAACAATCAGTTATTTCATACTCTTAATTATCTGACTGCAGGCATTTTCTCCGTCCATTGCGCTGGAAACAATTCCGCCAGAATAACCTGAACCTTCTCCTGCAGGATACAAACCTGCAATTGCCGTACACTCAAAAGTTTGTTTGTCACGAAGGATTCTTACCGGTGTACTGGTGCGGGTTTCTGCAGCAATCATAAGAGCATCCTGACATATAAAACCATGCATACTCCGATCGATTTCTACAAAACCTTTTTTAAGGCGATCTGCAATGTGAGACGGAAGCCAGGCTGCAAGATTTGATGAAACCAGGCCCGCTGTATAACTGCTGTCAGGAAGATCAGATGAAACACGATTTGCCAGAAAATCCGTTAGCCGCTGAGCCGGAGCTGACTGTCCTTTTCCGTTTGTAAAAGCCAGATGTTCTATTTCACTTCTGAATAAAAGTCCTGCAAGCTGGGGGCATCCAAGCTTTTCTGCTGCTTTCTGAAATTTTTGAGGAATATCTTCCGGTCTGATTTCTACAACTATTGCAGCATTTGACCATTTTGAATTTCTTGCTGCAGCAGACATTCCGTTTACAACAATTTCATCCGGACCTGAACTGGAAGGAACTACAAAGCCTCCGGGACACATACAGAAGGAATAAACTCCCCGCCCGTCAATCTGAGTTGTTACGCGATATTCTGCAGCTCCAAGACCACTAGCCTCTCGCTGTCCATGATACTGTATTTTATCAATCAACTCACGAGGATGCTCCACACGGACTCCGGCAGCAAATGTTTTAGCTTCTAGAGCAGCCGGTACTTTTTTTGCCAGCATTTGATAAATATCACCAGCTGAGTGACCTGTTGCAAGAAGAACAGCCCTGCCTGCAAATGTATACTTTTCTCCAGTTATTACATTTTCACTTTCTACACCACGGACATGATTGTTCTCAATTAACAAATCTGATAGCCGTTCATTAAAATGAAACTCTCCGCCAAGCGAAATAATTTTATCACGCATTGCATTGATTACTTTAGGGAGTCTGTCGGTTCCGATATGCGGATGTGCATCTGTAAGAATTTTTTCATCTGCCCCAAAGTAATTAAATATACGAAGTATCGTGCTGATATCTCCGCGTTTATTACTTCTTGTATAAAGCTTTCCATCAGAAAAAGTACCTGCACCACCTTCACCAAAGCAGTAATTTGAATCTCCATTTACAAGACCTTTAGTACTTATAAGGGCAATATCTTTTCTGCGCTGACTTGTCTGAACACCTCTTTCAATAATTACAGGTTTAATTCCTTTTTCAAGAAGTTTGAGGGCACCAAAAAGTCCTGCAGGTCCAGCCCCAACTATAATAACTGTATGTTCAGGTCCAGCGCCTTCACAAGATTTCCAGCAAGGCTTCCACTCACCTGCCGCTTCCGGTTTTTCGCCAATATAAATTTTATATCGCAGATGAAGTTTGAGCTGTCCGTGACGGGCATCAATAGATTTCTTTACAAAAACCTTTTCAAAGTGACTATCATTTATGTGATTTTTTTTAAGTTCTTTAAAAATCAGATTATCAATAAGGCCGAAGTTCTTTTCATCCTTTGCTTCGACTGTAACTGTAATTTCTTTTACCATCTTGCAGATTATAATACATCGCAAGACAAAAAAAAAGTTCTCAGACTGTATTCTCTCCAAACTTACAGTCCAAGAACTCTCTCACCGATAACAAACCGGCTCTCCGATAAAACTCTCTTCTTAGCAACGCTTATATATAAAGATAATGCTAATTTCTTTTTAATCAATAACTTTCTTAATTTCATACTTTTTAACTTTACTTAACTTTAATTTTATGGTTATACCATAACGTGAAAATAAGTTACAGTCAATAACTTTTTTTACGATTTAACCATGGTTATTGAAAAATAACCGCAGTTACGGCTAGAGTACTAATAGTGTGCTGTTATTGTGCTTAAAATGTGCTATAAAAATCCTGAAATTTGCCCTTTTTGGAACATATTTCAGGATTTTTTTCAGATTTTTTCCAATACTTTATAAGATTGATTTGAAAAACTGTTGTAAACGCTCACTTTTTGGATGCTGGAAGATTTCATCAGGGGTACCCTCTTCCTCTATATAACCTTCGTTCATAAATAAAACCCGGTCTGCAACTTCGCGGGCAAAGCCCATTTCATGAGTTACTACAACCATTGTCATTCCTTCACGGGCAAGATCTTTCATTACTTCAAGAACTTCTCCTACCATCTCAGGATCAAGAGCGGAAGTTGGTTCATCAAAAAGCATAACATCCGGATGCATGGCAAGAGAACGAACAATTGCGATTCGCTGCTTCTGCCCACCACTCAAAGTTGAAGGGTAAACATTTGCCTTATCAGGTAGTCCTATACGTTCAAGAAGCTGCATAGCCTCTGCCTTTGCTTCTTCTTCTGTTTTTAATTTAAGGGTAACTGGTGCAAGTGTAATATTTTGCAAAACTGTAAGATGAGGAAAAAGATTAAAATGCTGGAAAACCATTCCCATCTTTTGACGGCAAAGATCGAGATCTGTTTTAGGATCTGTTAAATCATTTCCTTCAAAAAGAATCTGTCCTCCATCTGGAGTTTCAAGTCTATTTAGACAACGTAAAAATGTACTCTTTCCAGAGCCTGAAGGTCCGATTATTACAATCTTTTCTCCCTTCTGAATATTTATAGAAACATCCTTTAATACATTGAGTTTTCCAAAACTGATTTTTAGATTCTTAACTTCTATCACTTTTTGCCATCCTTTTTTCGAGTCTGCCGAAAAGCTTTGTAAGACCTACTGTAAGAATTAAATAGATTGCCGCACAGGTAAGAAGAGGAATCCATGCATTATAGGTTGCATTACGAATCATATCTCCGGCTTTTGTCATATCCATTACAGCAATAAAACTTGCAACAGAAGTCTCTTTTATCAAAACAATGAACTCACTAGTATAAGTTGGAAGAACTGCTTTTACTGCCTGAGGAAGAACAATTTTAAAAATTGTCTGCCACTGGCTGAGTCCAAGCGAACGGCCGGCTTCTGTCTGGCCAGGATCAATTCCTTGAATACCGGCACGGAAGATTTCTGTACAGTAAGCACCAGAGTTAAAACCATAAGCAAGAATTGCTACAAGAAGACGGTTTAATCCCAAAGGAGCAAAGATTACAAAATAAAAAATCATGAGCTGGGTTGCCAATGGAATACCGCGAAGCACGGTTGTGTAAAGCTCTGCAATAGCCTTAAGAATCTTATTTCCGGAAACCTTCATCAAAGCGAGAATAAAGCCGAGCACTGTTCCAATCAGAATTGCGCAGATAGCGATGAGAATTGTAATTCCCAGGCCCTCTACAATCAGCATGTAACGCTGCCCGTTTATCATTGTATCAATAAAAGATTGAATCATAAAATTCCTTTAAAAAAACAAAATCGGTGGTTTCGATACATTCGCTTCGCGAGCACTCAACCACCGTTATTATACTACGGTGATTGAGTAGCCCGAAGGGCATATCGAAATCACCGTTTTATCTGTAAGGCTTATTTTCTTACAATAATAACCTGCTCAGATTCAAAATATGTTTCTGAGAAGTCTACATTCTTTTTGCGTTCTTCATTTACAGACATACCTGCTGCAATGAAATCAATTGTTCCAGACTGAAGAGCTGGAATCAGGCTGTCGAATGCCATATCTACAACTTCAAGCTTCATATCAGCATTCTTAGCAATTTTCTGCCCCATTGCAATATCAAAACCAACGATATTCTTTCCTTCTACATATTCAAATGGAGGGAAAGCTGCATTTGTTCCAAGCTTTACAACTTTGCTTCCTGTTGTAGCTTCTGCAGCTGGGATTGTGATTTTTCCATCAGCAGGCATAAATGCATTTACGAGAGCTTCATATTCGCCGTTTGATTTCATATCTGCAATTGTTTTGTTGATTGAAGAAAGAAGATCTGCATTACCTTTTTTAACAGCAATTGCATAAGCTTCTTTGTTATCAGCAAATTCTGAATCATGAATGATTTTCAAATCAGGATTGCGTTCAACAATTGCTTTTGCAGGAAGTTCATCAAGAACTACAGCGTCAATTGCACGATTCTTAAGATCAAGAGCGGCATCCATACCTGATTTAAAAGATACAACCTGTGCACCTTCTACACTATCCTGAACCCAGGCTTCACCAGTAGTACCAGCCTGAACTCCAATTTTCTTTCCTGTAAGATCAGCTACAGAATTAATTTCTACTTTTGATTTTGAACAGCTTGTGAGAGCAAGCACGATTGCCATAGCGGCACATATTACTGATAACTTTTTCATAAAACACCTCTGTGAATTAATATACAGTTTTTTGTATAAATATTCAATATTTATGCATAATTTTTGAATAAACGCCAGCCGTTTTCAGCAAGAATTACAGCTAAAAATATCAATAAACAGCCAAAAAACATTCTAAGTGTAAACGCTTCATGTAAGAATAATGTACTGAAGAGGATTCCGAATACAGACTCAAAGCTCAGAAAAAGTGAAGCCAGTGACGACGGAACATATTTTAATCCGACATTCTGCAGGCTGAAGCAGAGCATTGTACTGAAGAGCCCCAGGTAAAGCATTGAGACGGTAACCCGCCAGGTAAAGATTTCTGAAGCAGAAAAGCCACCGTCAAAGAAAGGCGCGCAGATCCAGCCGAATATTGAAACAAAGATAAACTGCAGAAGTGTAAGGAAAAGCGGATCCCCACCCTTCCCGTCTGAACCATCTTCCGCATTATATTTTGCGGTAAAAATAATGTGCAGGGCAAAGCAGACTCCGCAAATCATTGTAAGCAGGTCACCACGGTTGATTCCTTTTGTGTCTCCTGTACCAAGGGCCAGAAGCCCGATTCCTGTCATCGAAAGAATGGCCGCTACAAATACAAACCAGCCTGGTCTTTTTTTATAAAGCGGCCAGCTGAATAAAGGAACAAGGACTACATAAACAGTTGTAAGAAAAGCGTTCTTTCCGGCTGTAGTAAAATTACAGCCGACTGTCTGAGTAGCGTATCCCGCAAAGAGAAAGAAACCGGTAAGAGCTCCGTGAAGAATATACTTTCTGCTGAGCAGTTTCCATTTTTTTATGAAGATAAGTGACATGCAGAGCGCAGCAATTGAATAGCGGACTGCGACCATATACATTGGACCAATATAATCGAGACTGTCTTTAACAACGACAAAGGCAAAGCCCCAGATTGCCGCTGTTAAAATCAGGCCAAAACTGGCAAGCGTAGATGTAAGTTTTTGATTCATATGAAGTATATACAAGAAAAAGAAACCCCGGTCAAGCCGGGGTTTTACGATTTTGGATTGCAATCTAAATCTCAGATGAGATAATCTGTGTATGCAGATTTTCCAGAAGATTTGCAGCTTCCTGTAATTTATGGGCAGTATTATTAACCGTTCCTGTTGAGTTAGAAAAGTTTTCAATTCCCGAAGAAATCTGGCGTACAGTTGCAACAATCTGATCGAAAGCAACAGACTGCTGGTGAATAATCTCTTTAATCTGATTTGCAGATTCCACTGTAATTTCTGAAGAAGACTGAATATCGCTGAACTTCTCCTTAAGCTTTTCGGAAAGCTCAAGACCCTCACGGATTTTTTCAGTCCCAGATTCAGAAGTAATAATCAGATTATCCGAAGAATGCTGAATCTCTGCAATCTGCTTTTTAATCTGATCAACAGAATTTGTAATTCCAGCCGCAAGACGGCGAACTTCGTTAGCAACAATATGGAAGTTCTTTCCGCTGCCACCCGCACTGGAAGCTTCAAGCTCGGCATTGAAAGCAATAATTCGTGTCTGATCTGCAATATCATTGATGATTTTTACGATTTCCCAGATGCCACTGATTTTTTCACCAAGCTCACGGATACCCGAAATTGTTGCAACGTTTGCATCAGTAATTTCTGTCATCTTGTCCAGGTTAGACTGCAGAGTTTCAAAACCAACATTTACATTGTTTTCTGTGCCTTCGGCTACAGTAGTTACATCAGCAATCTTATCAACGATGGTACGAGTCTGGCGGTCTGTATCTTCCATAGTTGCAAGAATTTCTTTTACACCGGTAGACTGCTCCAGAGAAGTTGAAGAAGTTGACTGAGCAATTTCCGCAAGGCCTTCTATAGGCTCAACCATTGTAGTTCCAATTTCATGAATCTCATTCAAAATAGAACGGAAGAGTAATACAATCTGATTGATGAGGTGAAGGTTATAAGAAACATCTGATTCAAAGTCAGTTGGAACAAGGTCTACTGTAAAAATATCATTCTTAATAATATGCTGCATTGCAGTTTCAAGTTTATTGCAGGCAGAAAGAATACTGTGCAAAAATGAATAAACTGAAACCCAGCCAATCATAACATTAATTAAAAGTACTACCGCAATACGTGAAAGCTGAACTTTTCGCAAACCGGCTCCATAAGTTCCAGAAGGCAGGAAGCCCGAAGTTGGAGACGGAATATTATTATAGAAGTAAACATAAAACAATAATACTGCTATCACAGTTCCCCATATGACAGGTACAATACAATAAAGCACAAAAGTTTTTGAATAAGATACACCAAAAAATTGTTTTTTATTCAGGATTTTTAAATCAATTCCCTGGTCCACAAGCTTGCAGGCATATTCATTGCAAATATTCTTTGTATTGGCAAGAGCAAGCATTCCTGCTAAGTATGCTCCCAAAAAACAGCTTAATAAACTTACCGCATTTATGCTCAGATTAATCTTATAGAAAAAATGATATCCGGCAGCAAGCATAATTGCACAAATAAAAAAGTAGATGCAGGCTTCTATTGATTTCTTTTTTGGAAGCTTATGAATAGCCAGAAAGAGCCTTGTACGTTCTTCAAGAGTAAACGCTTCCGTTTCCCATCTCTCAACTTCCAGAGAAGTTTTTCTCATAAGAAAATGATTAGTAACAGAAGAAAGGACAAATTGAGCAAATAAAACTCCGGCAATTACAATAAGTATAATTGGATAATGAGTTTTTAAATTCAGATTCATAATAAAAACTGTGTAAATAAGAAGCACAATACCACAGGCAATATCAGGAAGATGACTTGCCCTAAGGATTCTTCTTTCAAGTGATAATAAATTTGTTTTCTGTTTCATTACTGTACCTCTTTTGACATTGATTCAACTATAGAATCGACTGCAGCCTGAGTATTTTCATCAGCTTCTGTATAATCTGCTATCTCTTCCGGCTGAATGTTTTTCAAGTTCGTAGAAATAAGACAAAGATTCTGGGCAGAATCGCTTATTTTTTGAGTTGAGCTCGAGAAGGTATCTGCAGCAGCCGTTATCTGACGCAGAGTAACTACAATCTGTGCAAAGGAAGCTGTCTGCTGGTCTATGATTTTTTTAATATCTTCTGAAGCATAATCCATAGATTCAGAAGAATGCTGAAGATCTTCAAAGCGGTCATTCAGCTCATTTATAATTTTTGTTCCATCATAAATCTTGTTACTTCCGTTTTGAGAAGAAGCAAGAAGCGCATCGGAAGAATGCTGGATTTCTACAATTCTGTTACGGATTTCGTTTGTAGATTGAATTGTATTATTTGTGAGACGGCGGATTTCATTTGCAACAAGGGCAAAGTTTTCTCCAACCTCACCTGCACTGGAAGCTTCAATTTCTGCATTAAAGGCAATGAGGTTTGTCTGGTCTGCAATTCCATTGATAATTCTTGCAATCTCGTAAATACCGGTAATCTTTTCTGTAAGCTTTTTAATACCTTCTACGGTCACATCATTGGCTGCCTTGATTTCATCAAGCTTCTGCATGTTCTGCTTTAAGATTCCAAAACCGTCAACAATATTTTCTGTAGTCTTTTTAGCAACCAGGGAAACCTCTCCGATTTTTTCTGCAATATTCTTTGAAAGATTATCTGTTTCTTCCATAGCAGAAAGAAGTTCCTTAACGCCCGAATTCTGCTCCAGAGAAGTAACAGCTGTTTCCCTCGAAATTACAGAAAGCTCATTACTTGCCTCTACCACAGACATACTTATATCCTGGCTTTCCTTAAGAATCTTCTGAAGTATCGAGATAATTGTGTTTATGAGATACATATTGTACATAAACTCATTTGAAAGATCGGTTTTTACAGGCTTTACCTTGTAAAGACTATCACGGTTTATACCTTCCATAAGATCTCTCATGACATTAATAGAACGCATCATACGTTTGAAGGTTAAAACGGAATAAAACACATATACTCCGCTTCCTACCAGCGTAACAAGAAGCAGGCGGGGAAATACCAGACTTGCCGTCATATAAGATACGTATGCCCGCCAGGCAAGAATTAAAATAAGCGCTGCAGTTATAAGAATAGGTGCAAAAAGATTACAACCAGCAATCAGAGGTGAACTTAATCCAAAAAAATGAATTCTCTCAACTTCTGCTTTTGACACTCCCTTCTCTACAATTTTTGATGCATGACGCGAACAAACCTTTTGCGCTTCTATACTAAGAGTCCAGATGGCAGCACATAAGGCGCCAAAATAGGTCATTGCTGACATAAGAATCAAACTGTCAGAATCAATTTTTACAACTCTTGAAAGAAGCACCATCCAGCCGGCACTGTGACCTATATAAAGCACAAAAACAGCGGAAGCAATAACAGAAGGCAATCTCATAAGCTTTTTCATAAGCTTAGTACGTTCTTTTTCTGTTGTTTCATAAAAATAAAAGGTAGCCAGATCTTCTGAAACTGATTGAGTTATCAGAGTATTGATTATCCAGAAAACAAAAACATGGAGCAGGATACAAATCAAAAAACCACTTACAATTGAAAAAAGCAGATTATCGAGAGGTATTCTACCAATTTGATTACAATATAAGATAGTCAAACTTTCATATATTATAATCCAGCTTCCTACCCGCCTTGTAATTTCATTAGTAAACTTGTCCTCCTCCCGGATTGTTTTTCTCTTCAGCTCAATCTTTTCTCTAATATTCATACACACCTCTGTGATACTCCGGCAGAACCGGTCTTTTTTTTATTTAGATGTCAGCGCTATTGCGCCGTCCCAATTTTCAGGTTTATTAACTGCAAACTCGTCGCAGCGTTCCAGCATAAGTCTTGCAGCCTTATTTTGCGGCAGTACTTCCACCGCCTTTTCAAAATATGGAATTGCAAGACTGAAAGCTCCTTCATTATAAGACTTAAAGCCCTTTTCATAAGCCTCAGTAAATTCTTTTGGCAAAGGATTTTCATCAACCTGGTAAATGAATACCGCTTCTTTTTTTCCTTTTACCTTTACAGAATCCAGAAGAAGAACATTCATACCCTCTTCATTTTCATCAAGTTCATCACGAACAGCTTCTGATATAATTACCTTAGCACCATAAAGCTTTGTGAGTCCTTCCAGACGTGATGCAAGATTTACTGTATCACCAATTACTGTATAGCTTGTTTTATCTGCACTACCAATCTGGCCTACAATTACATCTCCATAGTGAATACCAATTCCAATATCAAGTTTTACTCCTTCCGGAAGTTTCAACTGACTGTGCGGAATTGAATCCAGCTGAGAATACATTTCTATTGCAGCCTGTACGGCACGTTTTGCATTATCGTTATAACTGATTGGCGCGCCAAACAGAACCATAATTGCATCTCCGATAAACTTATCTACAGTACCGCCATATTTTTTTACAATATTTACCATATGGGTAAAATATGTATTCAAGAAATTTACGACATCTTCAGGTTTGTTTATTTCGCTAATACTTGTAAAGCTTCTGATATCGCACATGAGAATTACAACATTTCGTTTTTCGTTATTATTTTTAAGTTCCTGGTCTCCATCGGAATTCAAAAAATCATTAATAACTTCTTCCGGAATAAACTTAGAAAAGGCGCTTCTAAGCTTTTCTTCCTGCTGTGTAAGATCTGCACGCACAAGAGATTCCTGCAACAGATTTGCCAGTGCCGGTAATATATAATCAATTGAAGACTGAACCTTATAAGTAAAAGTCTGTTTTTTTGTAGATGCAAGATGCAGCGTTCCCACAAAATCTTTTTCATTTTTAATAGTGAATGCACAGTAGGATTCATACTTTGAATTCTGAGGTCTCGCAAGCAGAACGTTCTCTATCAACTTTTCTTCATAAGTAATTGTATGATTTTTCTTTGACTGCTGTTCATGCTCTGCTTTACAGATATTCCAGAATTCATCTCCCACATCAGCTTCAAAAAATTCCGTTCCGGAAATATAAACCTTAGCTGGCTGACTATCCAGAATAAGTGCAATTCCATCAAAAGTACAGGCAGTGTAAATCATTCTGAAAATCTGAGCCACAAGATAATCTGTATCCTTTACAAAACTATAGAGTTGAATAATATTTTGTGTCATACTCAGAAAGAAGTCGCTTTTATCCATTGCATTAACAAGCCAGGAAACCAGAATCTGCTCTTCTGTTTTTTCAGACTGTGAAGTAAACAGTCCGGTATCAACAAAATCATTTTCAATAAATTCTTCTGCACTGGAAATAAGCTTATCGATGTTATCATCCGAAACAAGTACAACTCTGTTTGCTTCTCTTGCTGTTGTCCAGAAATCAAAAATTGAATCATCTGTAGAAATCAGAATAAAAGGTATTGTATTATTTTCTGAACCAGACTTCAGAATCTTACAAAGTTCAATTCCATTTATTGATGGCAAATCCTTGTCTGCAATTATAAGCTTCGGAGGATTTGAGATTATTTCTTTTAGCAGATTAAAGCCGTCATCAAAGCTTTTTGTTTTATACCCTTTTTTATCGAGGACAGTACAAAGCATTTTTGTGAGAACTTTAGAACTTGCAGCCAGGTAAACTATTGCTTTTTCGCTTCTACTCATTAAGCAGCTCCTTTACCTTTGCCGTAAGACTTTCACGCTCAAAATCTGATTTTACAATATAGCCTTGTGCTCCAAGATTTTTTACTTTCTGAAGAGTATCTTCTTCGAATACAGACGAAACCATAATAACAGGAATATCCTTAAGCTCATCTTTGTGACGCATATTATGAAGAAGAACAAAACCATCCATACGAGGCATTTTGACATCCGTTACAACAAGGTCAAATTTGTACTGCTTCATTTTTTCCAGGGCTTCAATACCATCCACAGCAGTTGCAACATTGTAGTTTTCTGCTTCAAGAATAATCTGTTCAATATGACGTGTCGTATGTGAATCATCTACAACAAGAATGGAATGAATTCGTGGGGTTTTCTTTACCTCAAGATTTTTGATATCGTAAACGTTTACAACCCTAAAGCGGCGCATTGTATCAGGAATATTGAGAACAGGAATAATGCTGTAGTTTTCATCAAATACAACTCCCTGTAAGGCATTGAAATCTTTAAGGAGAGGGGGAACCGGTTTGATTACAACAGTACCATAATGTTTAATTGTATCTACAATAACTCCGATTTTGCGGTTTAAGTATTCGAGAATGACAACAGAAACTTCTGATTTTGTATTTGTCCTTTTTTTAGAATTTGGATTTATGATATCAAAATCGTAGACAGGAACCAGTTCGTTATGAACATTTATTACAGGGCAATGCTGCATCTGCATGAAATCTGATTTCTGAACAGTGAGAATTTCTTTGATATAGTGAGAAAGTATAAGATAAGAATTGTCGGAAACCGAAACAAAAAGACCGTCTTGAGTCGCAAGTGAAGCCGGAAGTGAAAGTTCAAAAGCAGTTCCCTTATTCAATTCTGAATAAACTGTAATCTTTCCTTTCAGCTTATCCATTTCTGTGCGTACAACATCAAGTCCTATTCCGCGGCCAGAAAGTTCACTCTGCTCATCTTTTGTAGAAAAGCCTGAAGTAAATATAAACTGAAGAAGATCTGTTTCGTCGGCAGAGCGGATATCAACTTCACGCTCAGGAAACAGATTCAATGCTTTTTGCCGGATTTTTTCGTAATCGATTCCGTGGCCATCATCTTTTACTGTTACAAAGATTCTGCTGGAAACCTGATTTACAGAAATTGAAATAAGCCCCTTCTCTGGCTTACCAAGTTTTTTTCTTTCCTGCTTAGTTTCAATTCCGTGATCAATTGCATTACGCACAAGGTGAATCAAAATTGCAGGAAGTTTTTCGAGAATGAATTTATCAATTGTGATTTCGGATTGCGGAATATCAAAATCAATATTCTTTCCGGTTTTCAAAGCCTCTGCAACAATGGAACGTTTAATAGGACGAAGAATCATATCGAACGGAAGCATTCGAAGTGAAATAATATTTTTCTGAATATCTACGCTCTGACTTTCAAGAACAGAAATATTTTCCGAAAGTTCCTGAAAGGCCTGGAACTCTGTCATTCCACTTTTTTTATTGAGAATATCAATTTCATTTTTTAGCTTAATCTGACGCATTATCAGTTTATCAAGCAGCTGCAAGATTGAATCTATCTGAGACACCTGAACCTTGATTGTCTGAGAATCATGAAAGAATTCCTCGTTATCTTCCTGTGTCTTATCTTTCACAGAAGCATCTTCGTCCTTATTTTCCTTCGAAGAAAAATCCGTTGAGTAATCTTCATCTTCCATTGCAAGGTCGATGTTTTTTATAATCTCATCATACTGTTCAATAGTTCCGTCACTGCCATCCTCGATTGAATCAATTGCTTTATGAAGAATAGCATTCACACCCATTAAAAGCTGAATTATCTTATTCGGGATATCTGCCTGATTGCTCTGAATATTTTTAAATACAGTCTCAAGATGATTGATTATCTTTTCAATCTGCAGATATTCCATCATTCGCGAAGAGCCTTTCAGAGTATGAAGCAGGCGCAAAATTTCTGCGAGGCATTTACTGTTTCGTGTTTTCTTTGTAGCCTGAATAGCCATATCATCAAGAGAATCAAGAATCTCCCGGGCTTCTGAAATGTAATCGGCCTTAAATAAATTTTTATCAAGATTCATTTACTGTCCTCCTCCCATAGAAAAAGTTTCGCACAGCGAGGAAATATATGAAGGACTGAACGAGTCCAGCGTAAAATCATAAGGATTCTGATTTCCAAAATCAGAAAGAATTTTTTTACATTTTTCAAAACAACTTTTTGCAGGCTGAATACGGCCGAGATCCCGCAAAATCATTCCGTGATAAAAGAAAGCCGGCCAGAAATCAGGAGAAATAGTTTCGGCATTTTCAAACAAAAGAGCTGCATCCGTTCTGTTGTCTGCATGATATTCAATGTACCCCTGCATAAAATATGAATACTGTTTAGTTTCTGTACCAGAAATTGCCTTTGCAAGAGTTCTTGCCTTTTCAAAATTACCGCGGTTTATTTCAAGACAAACATCTTCATAAAGCTGCTTTGCATCAAAAGTTTTTTCTGTAGAAAGTGCATCCAGAGCAGTTTTTGCTTTTCTCAATTTTTCATTCTGATCTGAAAATTTCTGAATCTTTGCTTTTTGAACTTCTTTCTGAAGATTATTTTTCTTGCGGGCAATTTCTTTTTCGTTGATACGTCGATTTGCCTCAGTTGCAAGGCGCATACTATTCATTGCAGTATCATCCTTTACAAAATAGTACACAGCTCCATTATTTGTTTTACAGAAATTTCCTGGAATTACTTTTTCATCAATAGATCCAATTTCATTCATAGAGAAGAAAAGAATCCCCTTACTCTTCAGCCGGTCTGTAACTTTTCTTGTAACTGCTATCCGTGTTTCCTTATCAAAATAAATAAAGACATTACGCATGAAAAGAATATCAATATTTTCAAAGAAAGGAAGTTTGTTTAATTCATCTTTAATTAAATTAAATTTAAATGTGTGAATGTTATTTAAGAAATCTTTACGGAAGAGTAATTCAGTTTCTGTACGTGTGGAATATGGCTCTAAGAG
>CAKUWD010000033.1 GCA_934699065.1 uncultured Treponema sp. | reverse complement strand
GGCATAAGTTTTCTCGGAACGGTCTGTCACCTCGCAATAAATAAGACGATTTTGTGAATTATAGGAATACAATACTGATTTTGCAGAGCTTTCTTCGCTCAAGAGATTTCCCATTTTATCATATGTATAATTTATAAATGACTGACCTTTTGATCCGCTTGAAAGAAGACAATTTTCTTTATCATAAACATAATAAATCGTTCCAAAAGGTGTAATTTTTTCTGTACGATTTCCGTTTGCATCATATGTATAAGATTCTTTGATAAAGAGCTGCAAGTTTGAAAGTTTATAAGCAAGCCCATACTGCATAGTATTCAATAGAGTAACCAGTGCAGATTTTTCTGAACTTGAAAGGTATTTATTTTCACCTGCATCGCCATTTACAGCAAGCCCATTTTCAACTGCTTCCTTTTTCAGATTATCAATAAGTGATTGAGAATACGGATAAAATACGGATTTGAGCTGACCTTTTTTGTTATATTCATAAAGTGTAACACGACATTCATGATCAACCGTTGCAGAACGTTTTCCATCTGCACCATAGACATAAGCCTCTCCCCAGATTAATTCGTCGCGCTCAGACTTTTGCATCTTAACGATTATACGGCCAGCCTTATCATAAAGAGTTTCTTCTTTTGTCCCGTTTCCAAACTTTCTCAACACTTCCCTTCCGTTTTTATCATATTCTAATTTTATACTTAGTCTCTGCTTATTGTCAAAAATTTCTTTTAATTCATTTTTTTTACCATATGTATATTGTGTTTCGCGATTTGAACTGAGAAGTTTAATTCTGTTTCCAGCATCATCATATTCAAAGAAAATTTCTTCACCGGTAGCTGCATCCTTTTGATAAATAAGTTTGCCGCCCTTATCATATTTATATTCTGTCTTTCCATTTTCATTAGAAGCTTCAATAATATTTCCAAGTGCATCATAAACAAAGACATTCTTTCTTCCATCTGAAAAGCAAACTGTACGAATACTTCTGTTTTCTGAATACTGGATTGTCGTACTTGTTCCGTCAAAATTGTTCTGACTCTTCAGCTCTCCTGCATCATCATAGAAATAATTTTGCGTAATACCGTTTCTATTTTTCTCACCTGTTAGCCTTCCAAAAGAATCATAATTATAAATATAATCATTTCCGTTTCCATCTTTTACAGTGATTGTACGATAATTATTTCCATAAAAGTAACTTTCTACAATTTCATTACCACAAAGTACTTTTGTTATTCTTCCTGATTTATCATACTCATATGTTTTTTCACTGTCGCCACGGGTAAATTCTTTTGTGAGACGACCAGCTTTATCATAAGTTGACGAATATACAATTCCACATTCATCTTCGATTTTTACAAGCTCACCAAGATAATTATAGGTATAATCAGATGTCGAACCATCCGGTAAAACTACATGGCTGTTTTTTCCCAAGGCATTATAATCATAAGAAGTTTTATTTCCATAGGCATCAAAACTTGCTGTCATCTGATTTAAGAAATCATAAGAATAAAACACCTCATTTCCAATACCATCTCTTTCTTTTACAACATTCCCGAAAGCATCAAATTCGATTATGGTTTTATACTTTCCGCCCTTAGTTATCACTAAAGTTCTTCCATCTGAACTGTATTCTCTGCTTTCAAAATAAAGAGCCGAGTTCTCTTCAGGCAAAGCCCCCACAATTATTTTTATAATTCTGTCAAAATCATCATACTCATACCAGAGAGTTTTTTCTTCACTTGAAGAACATATAAGCCGCCCCTTGTTATCATAACTATATGTTGTCGTAAGCCCAAAGTTATCAGTAGTAAGTTTTATTTTCCCATCAGAAAAATATTCTTTTCTTACAGTTCTTTTTCCTTTCTCATGTTCACTATTTTGTAATCCTTCAGAATTATATCCATATTCATATAAGCCGCCATAAAAATTTTGAACACTGTTTAATCTTCCAGCTTTTGTATATTTTTGCTGACTTATTACTCCATTTGCATCAATACTCTTTATAAGATTTCCATAAGCATCAAATTCAAAAAGATTTACAGAACCTAATCCATCAGTTACAGAAAGTATTCTTTTATTTCCATTTTTTATCTGAATATCATATTTCTGCACAAAAACACTTTCACCTGCAGCTGCCAAAAGATTATTAATTTCAGTTTCAGAAAAAACAGCTCCCGGGCTGGCAACATCCCTTTCAACCTTAAATTGTTTTACTTCACTAACCTGCCCGTTTTTATAATTTAAGATTTTTATCCAGCATTCCTTGCCATAAGTAATTGAAACATGAAGTCGGCCTTCTGCTGTATAAAGATATGAAGAACCAAGAACTTCAGCCTCACCATCTCCATAATATACATTCAAAGGAAGATGACGCTTGTCATATTCTATTCTGGTTTTATGGATGGACCCAGTCAAAGAATCTTTCTGAACATATTCAACAATATCCTTACGACCGTTAGTTAGCCAAGACGTTATTAGACCTGAATAATCAATACATTCAGTTAAGTGATTGCTATACTTATAATCACAAATCACTTTGCCATTCAAAACTTCTTTTGTAATCCTATTTAGCAAATCATATTTGTATCTGGTAATATCATCTGCTATTTTCTTTTCAATCAGATTTCCATAACTGTCATATTTATATTCAGTAATTAAATTTTTATCACTAAAATCAGTTCTTTTAATTACATTACCAGCAGCATCAAATTCCTGTGTAAAAACAGTTTTACCACCACGCAAATATGAAATCAGATTCCCTTTATTATCACGCTTATATTCATAAAAAATTCCATCGCAATCAGTAAATGAAGTAATTAAATTGAATGAATCATAAGTCCATCTTTCGAAACTACCATCAGTATAGTTAGAGCTGATTTTATTTCCTTTCTGATCATAAGTGTAAGTAATTACATTTCCATTTTCATTTACTTTTATAAGATTTCCGGAACTATCATATTCGTTTTCTATTTTACTACCATCAGATTTTTGAATAAGGATTGTTTTATGTCTTTCATTAAAATAATAAAAGTCAGAATTTCCATCATGATCAATGTATTGTGTACACCTGTTTCCTCTGTTATATACAAAAGATTCTGTTTTTCCTTCTTCATTTATTGTTGCTGTCGTAAGGAGTTTTCCATCTGAAGTCTGCTGACCATATTCAAAATTAACAGAACTTCCATCACATTTATTCAGACTTACCATCCGGTTATTTTCATCATAACTCATGGTAACAGTATCACCATCTGTATCATTCACTGAAACCAGGTTACTTCCGCTATAAGAATATATTACCCTTTCTTCGGGATTTCGGACATTTGTTATTTTTTTGATAAATCCATTTTGATATTCAAAGGAATATTTTTCTCCGTAAGAAGTAATAATATAATCAATTTTTTCGTTATTATTTCGCTGAATTGAAACAGAATTATTATTTCTATCAACAATACGAATAATCATTCCAGCTTCATCAAAATATTTACATATTCCATCAGATTCATAAAGTTCAAAACCATCCGAAGTCTTTTTACAAAAGAGAACTCTTTTATCCTCTGAATTACTCCATTTTTCTGAATTTTCAATTTCCTGAAACAAAAGATGGGGAAAACCTGCATCGTCGATTACAGTGATTGTATTAAAACCAGTTTCTTCATACCAGTTTTCCATACCAACGAATCTGGCATAAAAATTCTTATTTTTAACTTCTTCGATTTTTTTTGATATATTTTTATAATTCTCGAGTTCAATACATTTTTTCTCATATAAGGACCGCATCTTATTAAGCTCTGATATTTTCGAATCTACTGTTTCAAGGCGACTTTCCAGTAATTCTTTTTTTGATTTTATATCATTCTGCAAAACAGCCACTTCGTACATAAGTGAAACAATTTCTGCTTCAACTTTAAAACCACTAGACTGCTTATATAAGTTATATAAATATGCAGACAACATAGTTGTTGAATCAATGTTTGCTTCACATTTTTTTATTCTGTCATTAATTTCACCTTTAATATTATCCAGAGAAGAAACAGCATAATAGGCTTTTAGATTATCCTCAAAGCTTTTTATTTCGTTCTTAATATATTCTATAGAACTTTTCAAAGAATTTTCGTATTCGACAGACCCGTTTGCTAATCCACGTATAATTCGCTGATCAAGATTTGTAGACCAGCCGTATCCAAAGCTAGAAATAATTTTTCTATCTGAACGATATTTTCGTCTTAATCCTTCCTGAGTTATATTTCCGAAAATCAAATCTACCTCGTCCTGTTCATACACACCTTCTGTAATTCGTACAGGATCTCCGGTAACATCAGAGTTTTCTGAATCAAGACTTTCTTTATTCTTTTGCTTACTTGATTCCGTCGTTTTATCAGCATTCAATTTTGCTGCAGCCGCAGCTTCCTTCTGTGCCAAATAATATGTAAAATTAGAATAAGTTCCGTCTGTGTTTTTGTTATCATCTCCAGCAGAAACCTTATCATTGTTTTCAGCTATCTCATTTTTTGCGTCTTCTGAACTTTTTTTTGCATCATTCAGTTCACCTTCTTTTTTCGCCCGCTCCTGCTTTGCCTTCTCACTGGATGTATCAGGTCCTCCCTGATTTGTAGGATTATCTCCACCGCCACCTCCTGAATCATTTGTTGAACCTCCTCCGGTATCTGAGACCATTATATATCCGCCATGACCATCTGGCGCACCATGCAAAGCAAATGCTTTTTGGCTCGTAAAGAATAAAACTGTTATTATAATAATCTGTACTATTTTATTAAGATTAATACTATTTCTTTTCATAAATTCCTCCTCATTTTTATGATGCTAAAAAAACGCATAAAATAATTTATCCAGCAAACTCTCTGAATCACCTTTTTTAGTTGGTACCCAGAACTCGCTATTCTGAATAAATGAACATTGATTTGAATTGTCTGAATCTTTTATATAATCAGAAGAATGACTGCTCGCAGCCGTTCTAGGACCTGTCATAGGAATAAAATGCACACCGATTCTTCCATCAGCGGAATTGCTGGTATTTACAGCTTCATTCACTGCCATTTTCAATTTTTCCGCACATGTTTTAACTGTTAGACTTACCTGAGAATTACCAGAATCATTAATGAAATAATCTGCCATTCCAGCTAAATCCAGATACATATCGCAGGGATATTTTGAATAATTGTAGGATTGCAAACCGAATAGAGTTGTAAATATATTTTGTCTGGAAGAATTATCATAGATGCAGGCAGAAAGCTTTTCAGAAAAATCTTCAAAAGCTGTCATAACATCAGAAAGCTTTGAATTTGTGAATACAGAAATCAGAGCGCTGGAACTCTCTGCCATCGCATTTGCTAAAGATTCTGTAGAAAAATTACTTTCAGATATTGTTTCAAGTAATTTTTTATAATCCCAGCCTCCCGAAGGCGTAATACCTGGACTGGCAACTATATATTGAGAAGAATCCTTTATCTCAAAAAGATTTTCTATAACACCTCCAAAACAGGTATCAAAACCGATAACACTTAATCCCTGATCTTTTAGAGCAAGCCCTAAATCTTTTACGCTTATAAAAGTGCTGGTACGGTCATCAATTGCAACAGCCCGCCATCCTGTTCCATGTCCCCAGATTATCAAAGCATACTGCTCCGCCTCACACCAAGTTTTCCCGAAATTAATAAAATTTTTAAGAACCGTATAGTTTCCTAAATCTAACTCCGTCTCACAATCCGCCCCCAGTCCAAGCGCAGAACAGGAAAGTCTTTTTGAAACAATCAGGCTGCTATCCGAATCATCATGACACACCTCAAACAGTCTCGTATCCGTCCAGTTACCATTTGTTTCATCATAACCTTCTGCTCTATCCAGAAGCACAAGCAATTCCATATCTCTAAATACAGCGTGCTCCATCTGTTTAAGATTTTGAATTGCAAAACTCTCCAGATCATTATCAGCTGCCATATACACAAGAAGAAGAAGTTTTTTTGGTTTTGACTCATTTTCCAAAGGAAGCTCGGTTTCAGTTTCAACTTCAGTTTCAGGCAGCTCATTATTCTCTTCTGTAATCACAATCCGTTCTTTTAAATTATTAAAATCACAGGCAGAAAAAATAAAAAAAGAAGCAAAAAGAATAAAGGCTGTTTTTGATTTCTTTACCCTCATATACACCTCACTTGAATGCAGTAAGCCCAAAAGGATCTTCCCAGAGGGAGCCATCTTCATATTCAATTCTGCTCACATATAAGTAATCTACATATAATGCTTCTTCCGGAAACTGATTCATAAAGCGGTCAAGACTGATACATTTTTTTAAGGAATCGCCGGCTTCGATTTTGCTTTCAATTTCTAAGTTTATTCTGTTGCTGCATTCGCGAGCCGGTTCTCCATCCTTATCAAACAAAAAAAAGGCAACTGATATTTCTTTTACTTGTTTAACCGACTGGTTATAAAACTGAAAATTAAGTCCACAAACAGAATAGTTGTCAGAATCAGCTTCCATAACAAATTCTCCTGCTACAAGATAAGGAAGAGATTCTATTGAAAAATTTTTACAAGCAGTAAAAGCCGTTGTACAAAAAATCACAAAACAAAATAATGATAAAGTTAAAAAGTTTTTTTTCATTTTATAAATACCTCCAGATTTTTCACATATTCACAAAAGGAACTTTCTTTTAATGAAGAAAGAATTTCAGTTTTTTTGTTTTTTGAATCCGCCAGAAAAAATTTATAACTTTGAACAAGCCCCCACTCTGCAGATTTTTTTACGCAGCTTACACTGTCCAAAAGCTTACAGGCGGTCTGGATCTCATCACGAAGAATAAGTTCATCGACAAGGTCTATCACAGCTTTTACTGATTTAACCTGGCAGCAGAAAATATCCCCTCTGTTAATAAATTGATAATTTACATCAGAAAGTTTTGAATAGTTTTTCTTCTCACCCGAAATGATAATTTTTCCAGACGGAACATTTTCAATAACAAATATTCCATTTTCATTTGTAACAGCCGATTTCAAACCCGAAAATCCACAAAAAGCATGAATAATAAAACCTTTCACAGGTCTGTTATTTTCATCAACTACAAGCCCACACAAATCTGCATTACCTGAAAATTTTGGTTTTGTAGCACAGGATGAAATCAAACAAAAAAAGAAAAATAATAAACAGAACCGACAGACAATTTTTCTACATTCCATATATCAAACCTCCTTTTACTGATTTTTTTGAACAAGGCGTTCTATTTTGCCCTTCTCATTTTTGTAAAAAACTATTATTGTATTATCTGCAGACTTAATTTCTCCGATTTTTCTATTGAGTTTATTTTGAACTTGCATTGAATCAGAAGATTTCTCTTTTACGGCAGTGCTTCTGTCAGGAGTTTTCTTATTATTTTTTATTTCAAAGAAATTCAGATTTTCATAAAGCAGACTCAGATCAAAACCTGCAATTATTTTCTGCTGTTCAGGTTCAATTGTAATTCCAACACAAGTTTTACCATCCCCAGAACAATCAACAGTTACTTCAATAATCTTTCTTTTCTCCAAAGTGATTATGTCCGCAATTTCTTTGAATAACTTTTTGTTTTCAGTATCAAAACTACAGGTAAATTTAATATGATAAGGCGGTGCCTTTTCTTCAGTCAAAACAGCATTATTTAACAAAATTGTTTTTCTTAAATTTTTATTAAAATCTGCATTTTCTAAATTCTTATCAGTTAATATGTCATTCGAACTTTTTTCTTCATTTCTCTTAAAAGAAGAAAGTTTTTGTGAATAAAAAACCTTCATGAGAGGAAGTCCGTTTTCATAAGAAACAAATTCTTCTGTTTGAGTTCGAGCTGTAAAATCTTTCAAAGCTGTTAAATCTTCCGGATAAATTCCACGAAGCGTAGCAGACAATTTTTCTGTAAACCCATCCAGTTTCCATTCGAAAAAACTTATCTTTCCATCAGACTCTTTCAAAACGTCAAAAAACAAATAACATACAGAAGAATCTGCTGCTGCGGAAATTTCTGGTGCTGATACAGGTATATTTTCAGACGTTGAAAACTCATCCGTCAAACTCACCTTGCTTTCTATTCCCGCAAAGACTTTTCCACATGACAGACCTGTAAGACCAATCAATACACATGTAATTACACCAAGTCCAGTCAACCGAAACCTTGAATTTACAAAAAATCTATGCTTCAGTTTTTCTACAAAAAATCCTGTTCCGGAAAGCTTTCTTTTTCCTTCGTACTCGGCAAGTTTCCTTTTACTCATCACAAGCACATCAGCAGAGATTCCTTTTTTTCCAATTTTTCGCACGGCCGCATCAAAACTAAACTCATCTGAAAAACAGGGATGCATTTTCTCAAGTTCAGAGTAAAGATATTGTTTTCTACGTTTTCCTAAAGCTGCAGAAAACGGCAGTAAAACCTCATATTTTTCAAAATCATTTTTTCTTAAAACATTTGTTTTCTGCATTATTATTCCTCTCCTTTATACAGTTTTCTTTCCTGCAATAAACTTCTCCATTACCCCAGGGGCCTTTCCATTTTCCAAGATATAAATCACACCCAGCATCTTCCAGTTTTTCCCACCCGATAAAATCCAGCATCCACATTTCACGACAAACAGATTCCCATTCATCAAGACTAGAAAAACCTTTCCCCTCACAGGCATTTCGAAAGCTTGAAGATATAAATCTGATAGAATCACGTTTCTGAATGCTTTGATGAATTTTTCTATCCAACTGATTTATAACTTTTAACTGATTTGAATAAAGCGGACAAAAAAGACCTGTTATCAAAATTAAAACGGCTACATCAGTTAATCTCATTTTTCAGTACCTGAATACCTCCAATCAAAATCCAGATTATTATTTTTCGAAATCTCCATTCTATTTTTATTTTCAAATTCTGTAGCTACAACAGAAGTTTCTTTTTCGCATAATCTGAATTTCATACGACGCTCAGAGGCTATTGAACCAAGCACCAGAGCTAAGGATGTACAGCAGGCTATAACTCCTGCAAGCACAGCTTTATTTCCATGAACAAATATCATCCGCTTCTCCTTTTCCTCCTTCTTTGCAGTCGGCCCCGTATGAGACAAGAATAAAGGGCAGACCCTCAGGTACCTCTGACGGCATAACGGAACTTTCAGAGCTGAGATACTTAAAATCGGTTCCCCACGGATCATGGCCTGGTTCACGGTCAAGGTATGGTCCATTCCAGTTTTCTGGTACCGGATAGAAAACTGGTTTTTGCCATAAGGCAGAAAGCCCCTGCTCTGTCGTTGGAAATCTTCCGCAGTCAATGAAGTAGATCTGCAGTGCACTACAGTACTGTTCAATCTGATTTTTCGCAGCTGTTTTTTTTGCTGCGGAAATAAGCCTTGTTGCAGAGAAAACGCTTCCCGCTGTGAGAACCGCACCGATTGCGATGACTGCAACGGTTTCGACATAAGTAAAACCGGCTTCCCTTTTTCCAATTTTTTTAAAAGCATGACAAAACCTCCTGTAAAAGTTTTTTCTTTTCATTTATTCCTCCTCATTTCCCATATTTTTTTCACATCCAGCCGATATCATTGATGAGCGGCATAAAAAAAGTCATCAAAAGCATCAGCAAAAAGATTCCGGTAATCGCAATAAAAACAGGCTCAATAAGCGACATACATAAAGTTCTTCGTTTATCTTTTTCCGAAACAAGATATGCAGCAATTCTTCCAAATAAATCGTCTTTGCTGCCGCCCAAATCTGCAAAATAAAAGGCTTCTTTAAGTTTTGAATCAAAAACAGACCCCGAAGCACACGAAAAAGCCGTTGTCAGGTCCATTCCATAAGAAAGCTTTATTCTTGCACTTTCAAAAAGGTTTCCTATTTTGCAAGAAGGCCCTGCAACCTGAACCGCGCACCCAACCGCTTCTGAAAGCTCAATTCCATTCCGCAAAAGAAAATCAACAGCAAGAAAAGCTTCCGAAAGTCTGTCGCCAGCGAGCATTTTTACAATTAAAAGAAAAACTCCACCACAAACAAAAATCAGAGCCAAAACATATTTAACAAGCAGAACAAAATCAGCAGTCTTTGTATAAAGCCCTATAAAAATGCAAGCTCCTACAGAAAGCAGAATTACAAAGCCCGGATAAACAGTTGCTCCGACCAGCCTTCTCTTATCAGCAGCCTCTCGTTCAAGCTTTTCTTTCAGATAGGTAACAGCCGATTTCAAATCCCCGTTTTTTTCCGCCAGCTGAATAAACGAAATATAAACATCATCAAAATTAATAAAACCGCAAGTCCTGAGCGCATTTGAAAAAAAATTTCCCTTTTCCAGTGCCGAAAAAATCGCCATTGCTGCCCGGCTCACACCATCCCTCTTCGGCTTTCTACTCATAACAAGAATGCTTTGCGAAAGCCCCAGCCCCTGTCTTACAAAAAGCTCATACAACGCCTTTGTGAATTCCAGCATTCTCCTGCCTCCTTCCATAAAGCGGGAACTTCCGCCGCCTGTTTTTTTGATTCCCCTTCATCACCTTCAGAGACTCTCGAAGAACTTCCTCATAATTTGTAAAATGCTCAAAAAGACCTTCAAGAATATCCTCAGAATCAGCCACAGCAGCCTCTCTGCTAAACTTCTCCTTGGGAAGAGCAATATCCGCATAAAGCTTCATCCGGCCGCCAAGTTCATTCAATTCCTGGCAAATCACACCCCTCAGAATCTGACACAAAAGCCTTCTCTCCACGCCAAGATTTTCCAGTCTGAAAACGGTCTCCGAAGCACAGCCCGCATGAAGAGTTGCAAAAACAAGATGACCTGTAAGAGATGCCCTCAAGGCTGCTGCGGCACTTTCTTCATCACGAATCTCGCCAATCATAATTACATCCGGGTCTTGTCTAAAAATGTGATTCAGGGCATCCGAAAAACCATTTCTTTCATCAACCTTTATCTGAGTAACTCCGGGTATCACATACTCTGGAGGATCTTCAAGACTTATAATCTTCAAAGAACCATCCGCTGCTTTTTTAATTTCCACAAGTAAAGATGCAACTGTGGTTGATTTTCCAGACCCCGTAGGACCACACACAAGAACAAGCCCACTCGAAAGAGAAACCAACCCCTCATTACCACAAAGAACTTCTATCTGATTTACGTTAAAACCAAGTTCCTCAATACAAAGCGGAATTCTCGAAGTATCAAGCAGCCTCATTACAAGAGACTCTTCACCAAAAAACTTTTCTCCAATAATAGCCATTGTAGAAACACGTAGAAAAAATGGATTTTTATTTCCATATACAAAATGGCCATCCTGACATCGTCTTTTCTCAATAACATTCAGTCCGGCAAGCAGTTTTATTCTCTGCACCAACTCAATACTCTTTTCATTCTGAAGAATCAGAAGCTCTTCCAGCCGTCCGTTTATCCTGAGTCTCACACAGTTACGTTCAATATGAATATCAGTTGCACCTCGTGTTCTAGCCTCATTTAATATGCTGTCCAAAAGTAAAACTGCAGCAGCCTCGCGCTGAGTTTTTAAAACCTCCTCAGACTCCTCTGCTGCAACAACTCCTGTTTCAGCACGATAAAGCTGAGATACACATTTTTTAAGTTTTTCCCTGCTTCCTTTTTCAAAATCGATTTTTATAAGATTTCTAAAAGAATCCGGACATTCCGCGATTTTTCTCACACCATCCACATAACGCTCAAATGCCCGCGAAAGTCTTCCACGCAAAACTTCGTTACCCGCATCCGTAATCAAAAACCTTATACAGGCACCTTTCTGCTCCAGAACTGCAACTCCGTTATAAATGCAATAAGCAGGAGTCAGACAAAAATCATATTTTTTATTCATTACAAAGCCCCCTCTTTTTCAGAATACCTTGCAATAAGTTTTTCCAGAGACTCATATGCCCAGCTGTGATCCGTATTCTCTTGAACCATATCATAAGACTCTCCTTCCAGATGCGGCACAAGATAAATAACCATCTGCATATTTTCACGGGTTTTATTTTTGTTCTTAAAAAGATTCCCCAGCAATGGAATCTTCGAAATTAGTGGGCTTCGTTTCTGCTGTTGGCTTTCTGCAGTCTGAACAAGGCCGCTCAAAACAACAGGCACACCACTCTTCCCACATACCTCTGTAGTTACAAGCTTTTCCGAAGTCGGCGGAGGATTCCCCGTAGCTCCGGAAGTATCATTTCCCTGGCGCGAAACCGAAGCCGTAACTTTACTGGTAATCATTCCATCCCCGCTCACCCAGCCAAGAACATCAAGCTTAATACCAGAAGCAATCTCCCTTGTTACTCCCGAATAAAGGGGCTTTCCAGTTTCCGGATCCACATTGTTATCGCGGTAACGGTAAGTATTAGTATTTTGAAAATGAATCTCCCGGCCAGAAACACCATGCAGCGTAGTATCTGCATAAACACGGGTTTTGTTTTCTTCAATCGAAGCCTGTAATTCCGCAGCAAAAGTTAAACCAAAAGAGGTAACCACATTCAGATTCAGCCCCATCACAGAACCAAGCACAGCAGAAGCACCATGTCTATCTCCGGCATTCAGAGTCTTTGCCCCGAAGGAAGAAGCCCAGTCATTCTGTAAAGTTTCGTCATATTGCAGAATCAGAAGATCATAGCTAAGACGGACAACAGGCCTGTCACAAAGTTCAAGTTGAGAACACAAAGCTTTATATGCTTCTTCTGTTCCCTTAAAATAAATCCGGGCAGAATCATCCGCCACAAAAAGCGAACTCCGCTCCACTCCCGGCGGCAAATGCTCCAGAAACTCCGCCGGCTTCAGGTATTTAAGATTTACAACGTAAGTTGAAAGCTCAATATCCGCCTCTTCAATCAGAGTCTCAATAACAGAAGCCTCACGCTCACTTGCATAACACAAAAAAGTATATTCATCGGCAAGCTGAATAGTTTCCAGCTTACCCGCTCTCTTAAAAACAAAGGTTAAAAAATCCTGAGACTTAGTAAAACGCAAAGTGAATTTCCGCCAGCTTCTTTTTCCACTTACAAGCTGAGCCCGTGCATCTGCATTTGCAAAGATGTAGTAAATGCCATTTTCCAGAACAAAATCAAAACCGCACTGAGCGCAAAGAACAAACAAAGCATCTTTAAAATCCGATCCGACAAAAACAGACCTCTGAATCTTACAATCCGCATCAGCCAGCAGACAAAAACTCTTTTCTGAAGGAGTACTCAAATCATTTGAAGGAATTCTATGACTAAACAATTCATCTAATACCACCAAAAACCTGCAATCCTCTACATCCACAAAAAACTCACCAGTCTCAAGCACTTCAACTTTCATCATCCCCGAAAAACCATCAGCACGCTGACCGGCACCAACACCGCCCCGCTGCACCAGATTATTTTTCACAAAATGATATCCGAACTCATCTTCCTCAACGACATAAACACCAAAACGTTTCGCAAGACAATCCATCAACACCGCTTCAGAAAGTCCCTTAAAGCAAACCGAAATCCTCTGCGACGGCAGCGTCTCAAACGTCACAACACGATTCATTACCTTCGACAGTTTTTCAACAATCTGCACCGGAAGTAAATCGTACGCTTCAACAGAATAAGCACCGTCTTCTACCACCACACAAATCCTGCTTACAGTCCAAACACCGCTATCCCGTCTCACAAACAGTCTGTTCGTCCTCAAAAAAGCCTCAAAAGCCAAATCAAAGTCCCCGCCTGCAAATTTCAAATCACCCTTACCACTGACAGTGTCATCAGGCACAATCGAAATCCCAGTGTCAACCGACACCGCAAACAAGATGTCTTTAATCTCACAATCCTCAAAATCCCAGCTGAAAACCGCCCCCTGCGCAACCGCAAAATGACAAAGAACTAAGCCCACAACCACGACCATCAGACCCCTTTTCATCTTTTCCAAAAACCAAGCAAACGTCCGTCTCAAGTTTTTTAACCTCCGCCTATATAATTGCCACCGTTTTCGTTTTTGGACAAAAATTCATAAAAAAAAATCAAAAAAGTTGAAAAATTCTGTTTTTTCCTTAAACAAATGGAGGGGGAAGTCTCCCCCTGCGCTCCCAAGTCCTCAGTCGCGGTGCTTTCGGCAGGCTCAATCACCACTCCTTCCGGTCTTGTCCGCTACCCCCTCTGCGGGGACACCCCGCAACGCCCCCACCGAAGGCCAGTATTTTTAAGATTTAAAAACTTGAACACTTCACTCAAATTCATTAAAATTGAGACATCAGTTTGATTCTTAATTTCTTAATTCAGGAGGCAGATATGGACAGTGGTTCGAGTTATCCCATACGTTCAAAAAAAAATCAAAAAGACCTCCTGACTCAGCACTACTAAAAATCGTACAACAGTCATAGAGGCCTCAAAAGTATGAGAGGTTAATCATGATTACATATTGGCAGCAGATTGACGGCCAGTTTACAAAGACCAAAAAAGACGAGATAAATACAAAACTTCCTCTTTGGGTTGACGCACGCAATGTAACACGAGACGAAACAAATTTCCTTCAGGAAGAATATCAGATTGAGCAGGATCATGTCCTCGATATTCTCGACCCTGATGAGCTTTCACGAATTGAAGACGGTGACTCAGGATACATTCTTACAATTGTCAGAGTTCCATTCTACGACCCAGCAGCTGAAACGCCATACTTCACAGGGCCTGTCGGCATCATCATAAAAGGAAAAACAATCATCACAATCTGCTGGACAGACTGCGAAGTACTCAAAGACTTCGGCTCCAACCGTGTACGCAATGTACGCCTCAACGACTTTCCATCATTTATCGTACACATTATAAACCGTGCAAACTTAAACTTCCTTCGTTACCTTAAGGAAATAAACCGACGTTCTACAAGCATTCAGAACGAAATGAGACTTGAAATCGAAAACAAAGAAATCATCCTCATGCTGGGACTGGAAAAATCTCTTGTATACTTTACAACATCCCTCAAGAGTAATTCGCTTCTTTTGATGAAAATGAAAAGTACACGCTTAATTAAGTTTGATGAAGATGACCTTGATTTTGTAGAAGGCGTTACAATCGATAACCGCCAGGCAATCGAAATGGCCGACACCTATTCTAACATTCTCTTTGGTGTAATGGATGCCTACTCTTCGGTAATCTCAAATAACCTGAACGTCGTAATGAAAAAGCTTGCAATCATCAATCTTGTAATGATGGCACCAACCTTTGTAACAAGCTTCTTTGGAATGAACTTTAAGCTGCCGTTCGACGACCTGCCAGGCTACATTCCTGTAATAATTGCAACCGTAATCTGCCTTGTTGCGGTATTCCTCTGCAGCTGGATGCTGAACTTCAACCGCGAAACTGTAGGCGCAATCCGCCAGGCAAAAAAACTGAACCGTTCACAACGCCGACGTGTAAAAGCTGAAACAAAGAAGTTGCAGAAGCAAGAGAAAAAACTAAAATAAATCATTTTGTTCTCACAAAATAAAAAACTCAGACTGCGGGTCCCAGCGACGGCAAAAATGACAAGGTATCCCCCATCTTTCGCTACCCCACGCTTGCTTCGCTCGCGTGGCCGCTGATGGTTCCCCCTTATCATTTCTTGCCTGCGTCCCACAGTCTGAGTTCTTTATTTTGTAATTTCAGTGATTTTTTAGTTTTTATCTTGCGCTGCAACAGATACGGAAGCCCATGTAATTGTAGCACTCGTTCGGGTCATAATGATATCTGTCACCGGCGTAGAGGAACATGGTATACTCACTCCAGCTGCCGCCGCGGCTTACACGTTCAAAGCCAACCTTTGGTCCGTATGGATTTTCAGAAGTATAGTCTTCAAACCAGTCCCAGCAGAACTCAATCATGTTTCCGCTCATATCGTAAAGACCGGCTGCATTTGCATTACCGCTTGCAGGATATGTCTGTTCTCCAGGTTCAAAAGGAAGACCTGCGGTTCCAACATTGTGTGAGCCGCTTGTGTTTTCGCTTGTCCAGGCATACAAAAGGCCTTCTTCCGAATCATCAGAAATTTGGCCACTTACAAGGTCGCCGCGCTGAAAACCTTCCCGCGTCCTTCTCGCAGCATACTCCCATTCCGCCTCACTAGGCAAACGAAAGCCGTTACAATTCCAGTCACACTCACACAAATCACAGGCCGCCGTATCGGCAGAATCGCGGATTACCTCACCGTTGTAAGTATAGCAGGGAGTTCTTCCTCGAAGCTCGCTCAAAGCATTACACCATACAACCGCATCATACCAGTTAATCATCGTAACCGGCTGAGAATAATTTTCATCCGTAGGAGCCGCGCCCCTTTTTCCTTCAGAGCCAGCCTGTCCCGGATTCGCAAAATTATAGCCGATTTTTTCAGCCTTCACGCGAACCGAATGCCAGAGAGTATAAGTTGTTTCGAACTTGTTAATTGAAAAGGCTTCAAGCTTACGTTCTGCCGTATAAGCCTGAGTGTCTTCACCAATTGTAAATGCAAGATGATTTCTAAAAGTAACAAGGCTGATGTGTGAAAAACCAGATTGAGCAAAAACGCCTGTCATCATTAAAAATGAGGATAAAACCAAAATTGCTTTTTTACAGTTTTTCTTCACTATCGCCTCCTTAATGATTTTAAAGCTTACACATTTCGGTTTTTACAACCTTCCAGTTTCCGCCGTTTTTTTCAACTTCGAGCCAGGCATAAGTTTCTGCCTCGCCAAGGCTTCCCGGATTGATTACAACTGTATCGCCGAATTTTTCAATTCCGGTTCCTTCATGAATATGACCGCAGACAACAGCCAGCGGTTTATTTTCCTTAATGAAGTCTGTAAACTTCTGACTTCCCGCATGATGCTCTCCGTCAAAAGAATCAATTTTTTCTCCAACTGGAGGATTGTGGCTTATAAGAATAAGACTCTGCCACAAAGAAGCATCGCCAGTCTGTTCAACGCTGTTCTTTACGATATCAAAATCAGAAAGACATTCATCTTCTGTGCGTTCAAATTCAGTCTTGCCGGTAAAATAAGTTCCGCCGCCACTGCCAGCAAAAGCAAGTCCGTCGTGGAAGGCAAGTGATTTTTCTACGCTGATATCCTGAGCCTCAAGTTCTTCAAGAAAATCTTCGTTATCGCAGTTTCCAAGAACAGCAAAAATGTTTTCATGCTTTGAACAGAGTTTTTCAAGAGCATCTTTTCCGGTTTCAGGCTTAAAGCATTCAGCAAAGTCACCGCCAAAAATTACAGCATCAGCCTGCTCAAAAAGAGAATCCATTTTATCAAGCACATCATTGTGTGCATGCAAATCACTAATTACTAAAAGTTTCATATTATCTCCATCTTTCAAGCCCTTAGCTATAAGCTAATAGCCTAGCCCCTTAAAATCTCCTCGATAGCCTTTTTCAACTCACTCATCTGCTCTGGAGTTCCGATTGTAATTCTTACAAAATCTTCAATTCCAGGAGTATTAAAGTGTCTTATCAAAAGGCCCTGCTCTTTAACCTTTTTATACAACTCATCTCCCGCAATTGCCGGGTGCTTTGCAAACAAAAAGTTAGTCTGGCTCTTTAACACATAAAACCCTTTATCCTGCAAAAAGTTATAAAAATCATCCCGAACCTGGGCAACCTTGCGCGAAGTTTCTGCATAATAGGCAACATCACCGCAGGCTGCTTTTCCGCTTACCTGAGCAACTGCGTCCAGAGGAAAGTGATTTACACTGTTTTTTACAGTTGTAACAATATTCACAAGCTCCGGATTTGCAACAATATAACCAAGTCTCTGGCCGGCACCGCAAAGGCTCTTAGAAAAAGTTCTTACAATCACAAGATTTTTAAACTCAGCTAAAAGAGGAATACAAGATTCTCCGCCAAAATCAACATAAGCTTCATCAACAATAAAGATTTCATCAGAAGAAGCTTTCTTTATCATCTGGCGAACCTGGTCACGGGTAAGGCCAAGTGAAGTTGGTGCATTAGGGTTTGCAAAAATAATCCCACCCTGATTTTTTTCTGCGCGTGAAAGCATTTCATCAACATCAAGCGACCAGTCTTCCTTAAGCGGAACCTGATCCATAGGAATATTGTAAAAGCCTGCATAAACCGGATAAAAACTGTAGGTAAACTGCGGCATTACAAAACGCTTGCTTGAATCAAAAAAGGCATAAAAAACAAAAGACAGAACTTCATCACTTCCGTTTCCTGTATAAATCATATCAGGAGTAACTGTAAATGGAATTTTATCCTGTTCTGAAGGGCGAACTTCACCATCCTCTACACGGGCTCGGCAAAGAACGCCGCCACTCTTATTGAGCATATCTGCAATTGCGGCATGGAGTTCAAGTGAATCCGGATCCGGATACAAGCCCAGCTTTTCTGGATTCTTCTGTACAAAGTCCATAACAGCCTTCTGAACTACAGGACTAGGCGGATACGGATTTTCATTAGCATTAAGCTTTATATAAACACGGTCCTTAGGCTGCTCGCCAGGGACATAAGGATTAAGTTGTCTAACACGATTTGAAATTAACATACTTATATTTTAACCCTTTATCCGGTTAATTTCAATGTGATACGATAATTGTATAATACGATAATTTCACTTATAAAAACAAACCTGTCACTGGCTGGCTGTTTACGCACAACGCAATGACAGGTTAGAAATGACAGAATCTTATTTTAGGTTTTATCTTATATTGATTTCACCAACGTTGGTGTCTGCCTTAATTTTCTTTGAACTGCCAGACTGTCTGCAATTGTAAGATCTCCTGTACGACGCTCCGTCCACACGAACCTCCCCTACATCTGTAGAAAGATCCATATTATATTCACTCAAATCTGCAGCAGGTTCAATTGATATTTCTCCAACATTGTTGTCACATTCGATGTTATTAAACTGAACTTTACGAACATCAATTGCACCGACATTTAAATCAATATCAATATCATTTACAGTTAAATCTCTCAGTCTTATATCACCAACACTAACATTGATATCAATATTAGAGAGATTCGTTCCACTGGGAATGGTAATCACCACCTTACAGTTATGG
>CAKUWD010000032.1 GCA_934699065.1 uncultured Treponema sp. | reverse complement strand
AATGAAAATTTAATATTTGAAGATCCGCAAACCGGAAAAAAAACACCACTTTTAATAGCAGGAACTTCTGGAACAGTCCGCTACAACAATGGACTCTGTCAGTTTTCAGACTCTCAGATGAAGTTCAAGCTCCTTAAAATGGTCCCAAGATTGATTATTAATAAGTTAAAATATGGAAGATATCTTGATATTTTCATGACACACGCATCTCCACGTCATATTCATGATCATGAAGACCAGTGCCATATTGGTTTTGACTGTTATAACTGGTTTTTACAGCGTTTTAAGCCTACTTATATGGTTCATGGTCATATACATCTTTATGATTTACGTGAAGAGCGAGTAGGAAAATACTACGATACCACTGTAGTCAATGCATATGCTCATTATGTAATTGAACTGCCGATGAAAACAACAGAAAACAAGGACAACTAAGATGGATTTTTCAAAAGCAAAATCAGAAGAAGATTTTAACAAAGCACACACAAAAGCATTTATAAATGAGATTCAGCATCTGCTTACACCAGAAGAAGCAACTCTTATTTCTCTTAATGACGTAAAACAGATGATTAAATCCAATGCAGAAACTTACATTGGAATGAAGGTAATTCCTATCGAAAAGATTGTTGGCAGCGAAGGCCGCTATAAAGATTTTGATAACAGATTCTTTCCAAAAAGTACTCATCTTAAAAACCGCTGGCAGCATGTAGACGAGGCCGCTCTAAACGATGTAACTCTTCCTCCTATAAAGGTTTACGAAATCGCAGGCTTATACTTTGTTCGTGACGGAAACCACCGTGTTTCTGTTGCAAAAGCCCGCGGAACAGAGTTCATAGATGCAGAAGTAGTATCCCTTCAGAGTGAAATCAAACTCAAAAAAGCAGATTCCCTCAAAGAAATCCAAAAACAGATTATCAATTACGAAAAACGTGTATTTTACAGCGAAACAGGTTTTGGTGATATAACTGATTACTGGTGTCTAGATTTTTCAAGACCCGGACGCTATGACGTAATCTATAATCATATTCTGACACATAAATATTATATGAATCAGAATAAACCGACAGAAGTTTCCATGGAAGAAGCAATAAAATCCTGGTTTTTTAACGTATATTTTCCTCTGGTTTCAATAATCCGCGAAAAATATATCTTAAGAAACTTTCCTGGCCGTACTCTAGGCGATCTTTATGTCTGGACAGTGCGTTACTGGGACGATCTTAAGAAAAAATTCGGTGATAACATTCCTATGGACGCCGCAGTTATTGATTTCCAGAAAAAATATAAGATTCCACTGGCAAAAAGACTTTTGAACCGCATAAAATGTATAGTTTTACGCCGCGCAATGACTGATTCAAACAGCGAAATCCCAGGTTAATGCCCGGATAATAAGGGAAGTTTCTTAAAGTTCGTATTACGGCATTTTATAAAGAAACAATTCCTTGACGGCTAAAAATTTCAATGCTAAAATCAAAGATAATGCCGATAATATAGTAATACTATATACGTTAGGAGAAAAATTTGTTTACCATTGATTCATTTATAAACGTTCCACTTTACATTGCTGCCGGCGTAAGTGCACTGCTTTTCATACTTCTTCTGCTTATTAAGCTCAGAAATAAGGCAAAAATCAGTCTTACATTCTTAATTGCCACAGGAATTATGATTCTTGGCACCATTTACAGCACTTTCAAAGGTTATTATTCATACGTTGTGTTTACAATCATTCTTTCAGAGGTTGTACTCCTTCCATATCTGATTATAAAAGCATTTGTAAACCCTCAGAAACTCGAAGAAAAGAAAGCTGCTAAAAAAGCTGCTGAAATTTCAGCTTCACGTGATAACGACATGGTAAACAGAGCTGTTATTCAGCAGATTGAAGAGAAAAACCAGCGTTATATCGAATTAAACCGCGATCTTATTGCTAAACTTTCTACATTTTTCACAAACAACAACAGTATGGAGAACTTTCTCGAGTACTGTAATGATCTTTTCACAGATAAAATCAAGGCTGACGGTTGTATTTTCCTTATTGCAGACGATTATGATAACACTCTTGCCGTTAAATCATTCAAGGGAGCCTTCCCACCTCCTTACAAATTACCGGAAGACCTTCCTCATAAGCCAATTCGTGTAGAAACAAACCTTCGTTTTGCACAGTTCTCTTTACAGGACAATATTTTTGGTCAGATTTTTACAGAAGGACAGCCAGTTCTTATTACAGACTCTGTAAAAGACCCTCGTGTATATCAGAATGGACCTGAAGAGTTCCTTCGCTGCGGAAGTTATATCTTTGCACCTATCAAACAGGTTGAATCTGTTGTAGGTCTTGTAGCTCTTGCACGTAAACCTGATAACGAAAAATTCACAAAAGATGATTTTGATAATGCAATTATGCTCGCCGAAGCAGTTTCTACTGCAATTAAACCTCTTTACAGCTTCCTTGATTATGCTGAACATACTGAATTAAACAAAGGCGGCAGTATTGCTTCTAAATATCAGAAAGATATGCTTCCTGCAAAACTTCCTGTTATACCTGGTCTTTCAATCGGTTGTTACTCTATTCCTGCAGAAAATGTCTGCGGTGACTATTATGATATTCTTGTATCAAGAAAAGACCGCATATCATTTGTAATGGCAGATATTGCAGGTAAAGGCATGAACTCACTTATCGTAATGATTATGATTCGTGCTATTCTTCGCCTTGCCGTACACACAGCACAGTCTGCATCAACAATTATGTCATGGGCAAATAGAGGTATCTGTCTCGAGAGCTCAAAGATTGACCATTTTGCAAGTATTGCGCTTATTAATTATAACGCAACAACAAAAGAAGCTGAAATCAGTACATGTGGAAACAATCCGGTATTCCATTATTCTGCATCGGAAGGAACTATCAAACAGATTTCTATTCCTAGTGAGCCAATGGGTGTTACTAAGGATACTGTATTTACAAACCTTCCAATTAAGCTCGATTCTGGTGATATTCTTGCAACTTGTACTGACGGATTACTTGAATCTCTCAATGAAAATGGTGTACAATATTCTATTGAGAATCTAAAGAAGGTTATTGTAAAGAACGCTGGTGCAGCAGCGAAAGATATTTCAAACCGGGTAAAGGACGATTTGAAGAAGTACTGCGGAACTGCACAGCAGTATGATGATCAGAGCCTTTTGGTTATTAAAATACAATAATTAAATTAGGAGTTAAAAAGGAGATTCGTATGGAACTTAAAATACGTAAGAATGGTGATGTTTACATCATTGACGTAACCGGTGAGATGGATCTTTACAATTCATATAAGCTTAAAGAGCTTGTTATGAAGATGCTTGAAAAAAACGTAAAGAACTTCGTAATTAACCTTGAGCAGGTTGATTATATCGATTCGTCTGGAATTGGTGCACTCATTTACATTTGCTCTACAATTAAAAAAATGAACTTGAATCTTGCTATTGCAAATATTCATGGATCAGTAAAAAAGGTAATTGAACTTACAAAGCTTATGGGCTACTTCCCTATTGCAAACAGTATTGAAGAAGCTCTTTTGATGGTAAAAGAATAATTTTAATATTATTAAAAAAGTTGTCATCAATTATTAAAAGTAAGTAAACTGCAGGAGGAACTGAAATGGTTCAAGACTTTAAGGAACTCAGATCGGATGAGAACGACCCTTTGTTTGATAAAACGAATATGCTGAAGAAGGAATTTCCTTCTGATTTCAGACAGATTCGTTATTTCACATTGCTGATTGTTCAGTCAGCACCTACAGAAATTAAAGAGTTGAATCTTCTTGAACAGCAGATTAGTGAGGTTATTAAAAATGCTGTTAAGCATGGTAACCACTGTGATATTAACAAGAAGGTAACAGTTTGGTATTCATTCAGCCCAACACATGCACATATTATTGTACAGGACGAAGGTGAAGGATTCCAGGATCTGGAAAAATGGAATGACTTTAATAAAAAACGTCTTGAATGTCTCCACAATAATGATTTCATGGAACTTTCTAATTACGTTTCATTCAGAACAAAGGAATCAGACAGTCAGGATGGTGGTAACGCTTTGTTCGCTGCATTGGAATATTGGAATGGTGGTTTTGTATACAACGGAAAAAGAAACGCTGTTGCTATGCTTAAGAAATACCAGCAGAAATTCCACAATGCAAATCATGATGGTGAATAATTATATCTGATATATTTTATATTTTGTTTAATAAAGTCTGCATACTAATGATTCATTTTTGAGTTTTTAGCATTGCAGACTTTTTTTATGGGGTAATTTGAAAATACTAAAACGTTTTCTTGCATTATTTCTTATTCTCTTTACAACACTTTTCTTTACTTCTTGCAGGAAAAGCAGGGCTTCTTATTACCGAATTTATCTTTCTGAAAACTGGCAGTATTCTCTTTTAGGAGAACCTCATCCTTTTTACGAACTTCCGGATAACAATCTAAATAACCTTTCAAATTTACTTGAAAACCAGATTGGATATGTCTTTATAAAAACGACAATTAAAATTCCTAAAGAGTATAAACATAAAGATATTGCTTTAAATCTTGGAAGAATAAAAATTGCTTCTAAAATTTATATTAATAATCATTCAATTGGTAAAACAGGTATATTTCCCCCTCATGAATTTACAGAAGGAAACAAATCTTTTGTATTTAAAATTCCAAAAGAATATATAAACTTTGGAAGTGAAAACACTATCATGATTTGTTTGTGGTGTAATGGTTATGGTTCTATTAGCACTACTCCATTTATTTCAGAATATAATGATGCAAAAATTGAAGCTGATTATTCAACGCTTATATATGCAAAAATTTATTTAATATTTACAATAATTCTTTTAATCATCAATTTTATCTACTTCTTTTTATATTTACTACGGCGTTCTGAAAACGAAAATCTTTCATTTTCTCAGGTATGTTTATTTACCGGTATATATCTCAGCGTTTTTTACTATGGTGAATACACATTCTTAGGTAAGGCAAACATGACCTATCTCATGTTTGAAAAAATCTTTAAAGGAGCCACGGCACTTCTAACAGGATATATGATTGTTTGCTTTACCAGAGATTTTCTTCACTATCATGAAAAATTACGTGACAAGATTCTGCGCTTTTTCATTACTGTGATTGGAATCTCTATTCCTATGACAGCAAATAACATTCCAGATTTTCGTAACAGATTAAGAATCGGATTTTTATTTATCATTATTCAATTTGTATTCCTTGGAAAAGTTATTTATACGGCAATTAAGAAAAAAGACAAACGACTTGCTCAGTATATTATCTGCCTTACACCATTTCTATTTGCATTTATTTCACAAATAATTGCAAAAGTTTTCTTTAAACAAAAAATAGATACCTTACTTCTTGCAATCAGCTGGATAATTGTTATTTTCTTATTTCTTGGAATTCTTATTATTCATTTTGTTCAACTTGCAAACGAAGTTGAAAACATGAATAAGAATCTTGAACAATTAGTTGCTCAACGTACAGAAGCTCTTGAAAAAGAAAAAAATCGTGCACTAAAAGAAATTGATCTTGCAGGTTTTGTGCAAAAGAGTTTTTATAAACTCGATACTTCTGTATTAACTGACTGGAAACTTGAAATTACATCCAAGCCAATGGCTGGTGTTTCCGGTGACCTTTATATGGCCTTCATTACTGATCATCATCTTGATGGTATTGGAATTTTTGATATTTCGGGGCACGGTATTGCATCAGGGCTTGTAACAATGCTTGTAAAAAACATAATTGAGCAGGAATTCTATAAAGGTAAGAAAAAACCACTTAATGAAGTAATGTCTAAAATCAATGATAGAATTATTCTTGAAAAAGGAAATATAGAAAATTATTTAACAGGCATGCTTATACGTTTTACCAATAATACTATTGAACTTGTAAACGCAGGACATCCTAAAGCAATTTTATATAATTCGGCAAATGGTACTATCAGCAATATTGAAGAGGAAGGTGTAAATCAATATGGAGCAATCGGTATAGCTGATTTCCCTATTAATTTTGAAACAGTACATTTTAATATGAATAAAAATGATGAACTGGTTCTTTACACAGATGGAATTACAGAGTGCACAAATGAAAACAAAAAATATTTTGGAACAGATGGTATTCTTGCTGTCTTTAAGAGTAATATCAGTCTTGATGTTAAAGATCAGGTAACAGCACTTCCTGCTGCCCTTAGAAAGTTTTCGGGTTCAGACAATTTCAACGATGATATTACCTATATTATTCTTAAGAAATTAGTTTAATTATTCTTTCCAGAAATTCTCTTGACGATTAGTTTTTATATAGTTATATTGTTTAATACAATCAGGTTAGGGTTGATAAAATATTATTAACTTCGAATACTTTGGGGGTGTCCCGGTTTCGACGGAATTGGGAAATCTTGTATTGCAGGTAGGGGTGAAGGTCCCTTAAACTGACAAAAAAATAACTGCAATTTTCGCAAGAAAAGAAGAAGAAGCTGATGAAGCTTCTTTCGAAGCAGAAGCACTCGCTGCGTAAGTAGCCGTGCAGGAACTCAGGTGGCCCTGTTCCGCGTTGCCTGAACTTCTTTTACCTTATCGGGACTTGCTGTGCATTGTGTCTGGTCTTTGCACGGGACTCTTAATCAGAATACGGAGGCGACGCTTGTTATGCTGCTACCGGCTCCCGACAACCACCTCGCATAACTAAACTTGTAGATATACCTGGTTTACTTTTTCGGACGGGAGTTCAATTCTCCCCACCTCCAAAAAAATGCTTCGTGAAAACACGGAGCATTTTTTTTTTAACTTTGATGCGGGAGAATTGAACTCCGCGGAGTGAGCGCCGAGCGACTAGCGAGGATAAGGCGCCATGGATGGCGCCGGAAGCGAACGTAGACGGGGTGGAGGGATAAAACAGGATGTTTTGTCCCGGAACCCAGTTCAATTCTCCCCACCTCCAAAAAATGCTTCGTGAAAACACGGAGCATTTTTTTTTAACTTTGATGCGGGAGAATTGAACTCCGCGGAGTGAGCGCCGAGCTATATCTCGCTAACAGGAATATGATAGACTGAGCCGCACTTACGACAAACTACTTCCAGCGGGTCCGGGCCGTTTTTTCGGATGTCTTCCAGGTCTTTGGATGGGAGACCTCGGATGTGTTCTATGTAGTAGTCTTTACTGCATGGACAGTCGAAGACTATGTCGCGTTTCATGGTAATGAGAGGATTGAACTCACGGAAGAGTCCCAGAATGATATCTTCAGAATCAACTTCGCCTTCGCTGTAAAGCTGACCTATGCTTGGGCAAGCTCGGAAGGCATTTTCTACACGGCGGAGTAAATCTTCTTCATCTTTATCTTCTTCCTGATGGCTGTCTACCTGAGAACCAAGCTCTGCAGTACCACCGGTTTTCGGCATAATCTGAATGTACATTGCGCCGGCTCCAACCACCCTTCCCGCTTTATCAAACTGAATGCTTGAATTAAAGGCTGTATTAATCTGTTCGCTCTGTGCAAAGTAGGATGCAAAATCTATTGCAATATTTTCACCGTCTACATCTACTGTAGAAGACTGTGGATATTTATCATCTTTATGGATGCGTGAAAAAGTAATATTTCCAGGTCCAAGAAATGGCTTTAAGTTCCAGTTTTCAAAAGGTTTTTCAATAGGAATATGTTCGTTTTCAAGGTAGCTTCTTACATAACCGGTTGAATCAGCTTCTACAGTGTATCCATCAGCAGGACCTGTACCTTCAAAACGAATCAGGGTATGCTCCATATCCTTCATCATAGGAATTGTAAGGGCACCGCAAAGGGAGGCCTGCCCCAAAATATAAGTTTCGAGAATTCCCAAATTGTGCTGGGCTCTCATCTGATTTACAAAGCGGGTACCATGAAAAAGTGCTCCGCGGATACGACCATCAGCCATTGTAAAAATGCGCAGCTGATCGGCTTCAATTTTATCTAAGTGAGCAGTAAGCTCATTATCTGTAATTTGTGCTTTAATCATAAACATAATATAGTAGATTTATTGAATACTTACAATCAAAGCGCTATAATAGATAAACATTTTTAAATTATAAGAGGTACAAAAATGGCTATTGATGAACACTTGCAGACTGTAAGACACAGCTGCGCTCATGTGATGGCAGAAGCTATTTTGAAGCTTTACCCGGGCACTAAGATTGCTATCGGACCTGCTATCGAAAACGGATTTTACTATGACTTTGAATTTCCAACCGAAACCAAGTTCACCGAGACCGAATTTGCTACCGTTGAAAAAGAGATGAGAAGAATCCTTGCCGGAAATCATGAATTTGTTCGCAAGGAAGTTTCTAAAGAAGAAGCTCTTAAGCTTTTTGCAGATCAGCCTTATAAAATTGAACTGATTAATGATTTGCCGGAAGGCGAAACTATCTCTACATACGAACAGGACGGCTTCCTTGACCTTTGCCGTGGTCCACATGTTGCAAGCACTAAGGAAATTAACGGGCAGGCATTTAAGCTGGACCGTGTTGCCGGCGCTTACTGGCGAGGCGACTCGAATCGCACTATGCTTACACGCGTTTACGCTCTCTGTTTTGAAAAGCCAAATGATCTTAAAGATTATCTTGCTATGCTGGCAGAGGCAGAAAAGCGCGATCATCGTAAGCTTGGTCAGGAAATGGATCTCTTCCACCTCGACCCGGAAGACCCTGGTCAGATTTTCTGGCACCCTAACGGATGGACTATCTATACTGTTATGCAGGACTACATGAGAAAGATGGTTCGCCGCGACGGTTATCAGGAAGTTAATACTCCTGCTATTATGCCACGCACTCTCTGGGAACGTTCCGGTCACTGGGGACACTACCAGCAGAATATGTTTATCACAGAATCTGAAAAACGTATGTTCGCTATTAAGCCTATGAACTGCCCTGGAGCCCTTGAGATTTTCAAGAGCCGTCAGCGCTCATATAAGGATCTTCCTCTCCGTCTCGCTGAGTTCGGACATGACGTTCGTAATGAGCCAAGTGGAACTCTCCACGGTGTAATGCGTGTTCGCGGCTTTGTTCAAGATGATGCTCATATTCTTTGTACAGAAGAGCAGATTGGTCCTGAAGTAGCAAAGTTCTGTAAGCTATTGAAGCAGGTTTACCATGACTTTGGCTTTAATGACCTTGTAGTTAAATTCTCTACAATGCCTGAAGATCACGTTGGTGATCTTGCAACCTGGGAAAGAGCAGAAAAAGGACTTGCTGATGCCTGTCACGAAGCTGGTCTTGAATATGAGATTCAGCCTGGTGAAGGTGCCTTCTATGGTCCAAAGCTTGAGTTTAAGCTTTACGACTGCATCGGCCGTGAATGGCAGTGCGGTACAATTCAGGTAGACTATCAGCTGCCAAGTGCAGAACGCCTTGACGCTACTTACATTGGTGCTGATAACCAGAAACATCACCCTGTAATGCTTCACCGCGCAATTCTTGGTTCTTTCGAGCGCTTCCTTGGAATCCTCATTGAAAACTTTGCAGGTAACTTCCCTACCTGGCTCGCCTTTGAGCAGGCAGCAATTGTTCCTGTTTCTAATGATTTTGATGATTATGCTAAGAAGGTATATGAAGCTTTGATTGGTTCAGATATCCGTGCTAATGCATATCTTTCAAATGACAACATGAGAAACAAGATCAAGACAATCACAAAGGAACACAAAACTCCTTACATTCTGATTGTTGGTGAAAATGAACAGAAGGAAGGCACTGTAACCGTTCGCTTCCGCCAGAACAGCGGTCTTGAACAGAAAACAATGAAGATTGAAGAATTCATTGCTTACGTTCAGAAGAAAAACGAAGAAAAAGGTACTGATATCTAATCAAATAAAATAAATTTATTTGAAAAAGCATAGACCTCGTTGTAAAATATAATTAATAAAAAATACAACGAGGTCTATTTTTATGCACTCTTTACGTACTCGATTTATCATCGTATTTGGACTTTTTATACTATTATCAAGTACAATAATGGGATTTTTTGCTGCTTATAGTATTATTAACACAGGTGTTGCATTATGTGCTGATCAGGGAATCCCAATAGCAGATAAAGTTGCCCGTGTTATTGATGGCGATAAATTTGAAGAACTCGCACTTAATCCCTCTGTAAATAATCCTTATTATGAAGAAACAAGATTGAAGCTGCTCGATATAAAAAATACAGCTAATTGTCACTATTTATATACTATGGCACCTGTAGGTGGTACGATTTTTAAGTATATAATCGACGGATCTTGTGATCCAAGTGATACAGAAAACTTTTCAGATTTAGGAACTCATGAAGATATAACAGATTATGGAGATGGCCCGTTAAAAGCTATGTCAGACGGAGGAACCTATTCTTCCGGCCTTGAAAAACAAGAGCAATGGGGATACACAATATCTACATATCGAGGCATTAAAAATTCAAAAGGTAAAGTAGTTGGTTTTATTGGTATAGATTTTAATGTAGAAACAATTCTTCAGATGCTCAAAAGACGAATTATAAGCATTGCTATAGTAAGTATTATTGTTCTCATAATCGGAATTGGTCTTGTTATTCTTTTCACCTCAAGAATATTCGGAACAATGAATACTATTTCAGTTGCTATGGAAAAAATTTCTTCTGGAAAAGCAGATCTTACCTTCAGAATTCCTGAACATGGTGATAATGAACTTTCCAGACTGGCATCTCACTGTAATGGTGTAATAATGAGTCTTAATAATTTAATAAGAAAGTTACAAGGTGAAACCGGAGTATTAAATGAAACCGGTAGTGAACTTTCTACAAAAATGGCAGATCATATAAAAGTACTCTCAGCTGCAACAAAGGATATAGAAGACATTTCTACAAGTATTACAGAACAATCAGCAAAGGTTGAAGATATTACTAATGGAATGCAATCTGTAGAAAATGAAATTAAAAGTCTCGATCAGAAGCTTACTCAACAATCAGAAGCAATACAACAGTCTTCTTCGATTATTGAAGAAATTACAGCCAATATAAAATCTGTTGATTCTAATGTTAATGAAATTTTAGGAGAATACAAACTTCTTGTAAAAGAAGCTACCGAAGGACAGACACAACAGAACAGTGTTACAACTCAAATTGGAAACATAGCTCAACAGAGTGAACATCTGCTTGCAGCTAACGCGTCAATTTCATCTATTGCAAAACAGACAAATCTTCTTGCCATGAATGCAGCAATTGAAGCATCTCACGCTGGAGAAGCAGGAAAAGGCTTTGCAGTAGTTGCTGGAGAAATTAGAACTCTTGCTGAAACTTCTGCTAAACAATCGGATTCTATCTCTCACCTTTTACAAAGTATTACTGATGCAATCAGCGGTATTGTTGAATCATCGAATAAATCTGCCAGCAATTTTGCCAGTGTGGCTGGTAAAATCAACCATCTCGAAGATCTTATTGATGAAGTTCAATCCGGAATGAATGAAGAACGACTTGGAGCAGAAAATATTTTGAACTCAATGATTACAATCGAAGGAACAACAAACGATATTACATCAGCTTCAAGCCATATGAAGGGTCAGAGTGAACAGGTTTTTGAAGGCATTCGGGCACTTAATTCACTTGCAGAAAGCACTATGAATAAATCAACAAACGTAACTGCCAGAATGGAAGAAATGAGAAATACAGCAGAAGCTACAGCCACAGCATCAGACAGAAACCTCTCAGCAACAAATAAGGTTTCGGATATGATTAACGGCTTTTCTACCGGAAAATAAAAAATAATTTTTTTGAATTTTTGCACTTTTGCTCTTGATTAACTCTCGTAAAAAGTATATATTATTAATCACGCAACGGGCAATAGCGCAGCTGGTAGCGCGTCTGGTTTGGGACCAGGATGTCGGGGGTTCAAATCCCTCTTGCCCGATATAAGACTCTCTTAATTGAGAGTCTTTTTTATTTAACTATAGAATTCTTATCCCCGACATCCGAAGATGTCGGCCTCGCTCGCTAGTCTCGCTCGGAGCTTTTTGTTGGTAAATCCTAAAAAATTGCGCTATCGCACAATTTTTTTTAAATGAATAGTCTCTGATTTTGATTAAATAAATTCGGCGGCAGCTTCTATGTCGCCGCCTTTTTTTATTCGGTCTTCAAGGACATTTGTTATTCGAAGGGAAATCATTTTATTTGCTTCTAGAATTCTTTCAGAAATTATTTCACAGTGAATAAAATTATCGGTAACGGCATGATAAATTACTCTTTTATTGCTGCTTTTTACAGCCAGTGCCAGAGGTCTTTTTACAGTTTCTAAGACAGCCTTATGTTCGCTTCCAGAAAAGCTTTTTACATATTTGATTTTTTGATTTATAGCCCATTCAGTAAGCCTTTTTGCACGTTCACCTGAGACTGACTGAGCCACTTTATTTTTCATACTGGCAGCTGTTGTGCCCGGACGTTCTGAAAAAGGAAAAGCATGAACCCATGCGAAATCACATTCAGAACAAAGCTGCATTGTTTTTTCAAAATCATCGTCGCTTTCACCAGGAAAGCCTGTAATGATATCACAGGCAATAAAAGGGCTTTCTTTGGCTTTTCTAAGTTTCTGGCAAGCCTTGATTACAGACTCTCTGCTATAAGGCCTGTTCATCGCTTTCAGTATTTCTGTACTTCCGCTTTGTACGGAAATATGAAAATGAGGTTGAACACGCGGATCAGAAATTACACGGCAAAAATCGTCATCAACAATATCCGGATATAAACTGGAAATTCTAAAATGTATTTTTTTTGTATTTTCTAAGAGAAGAGACAGCAATTCTGTAAAATTACAAAAACCATCTTTATAAACACCTTTATAATGACTGATATTTACCGTAGTCAGAACAACTTCATCATGTCCTTTCTCTTCCAGCTCTCGAACGCGATTAATTGCAGTCTGAACATCAAGAGAAACACTGTGGCCACGCGCAATATGAATTGCACAGAAGGCACATTTATTATTACAACCATCCTGAATCTTTAAGCTTGCACGACTGTGTGTCAGGAAAGAGGTTGCAGAAAGTTTAAAAGAATCTTCCGGTATACCAGCTTGTAATTGAGGCAGAGAGGCAATTTCTTTTTCAATTAGTTTTGAAAAATCTTCAGCCTGCCATTTTTCAGTCAGAGATTTTGTAAGAAGATCAGGAACTTTTGAAAGCCTGCTTTTCATCTGTCCGCCGATTACACAAATTCGGGAATCAATGGCTTTAATTTCTTCTGGGGAAAGCTGGGCATAGCAGCCTGTTACAAGTATGGCAGCTGAAGGAAACTTTTTTAGCATAAGACGGATTATGCGACGGGCTTTTTGTTCAGATTTTTGAGTTACTGTACAGGTATTTATTATTCCAAGACAGGTTTCGTTATCTGTTTCTGAGGATGAAGTCAATCCTTCCATAGATACTGAAAAATTTGCATCTGTAAAAAAACGGGCTGTAGCCTCACTTTCAATCTGATTAAGGCGGCAGCCCAATGTTTCAATATGTATCTGACTCACGGTTATTACAATCTGATTACTGAAGTTTAGCGTTAACTCTTTCCCGGCCTCGTGATGCATCTACAGAAGAGGAATTAAGACGTAGTGCTTCATCATAAGCAGAAACTGCTTCATAATAGTTTCCAGCCATTTCACGAGCATATCCGAGTCTTACCCACCATGTATCAAGAAGCGGTTCTTTTTTTACTGCTGAAGACAGAGCAATATCTGCATGCTGATAGCGCGCCTGACGAATGAAAATCTCACCCATAAAATAATAAGCAATTCCTACTCTTGAACCGCTTTCAGGTGCACTTGCTACATACTTTCTAAACTGTTCCATTGCACCTGAATTTTTTCCAAGATAGTATTTTGCTTCACCAAGAACTTCTATAAGGCGTAAATCATATGGACTTATAACAAGACCTTCAGATGCCCGTTCTTCAGCTTCTGCATACTGCTTATTTTTTACTAAAGCCCAGCACATTACTACATAAGATTCAACACGATTTGGATTATCTTTTAATTCTTCCTCACATACCTGAACAGCTTCTCGGTATTTTCCATTGTGATAAAGAACAAGAGCGTCCTGCTTTGCAGCAGCAGACTGCGCAAAAAGAGGAACAGACATTATCAACAAAGCAATAATAATCGCAATCTTACTTTTCATTTTCATTTCTCACCATTGAACATTTACCGGTAAAAATACATCCAGGTTCAAGAACAACTTTACCAGTTGTGATATCACCATCTAAAGAACCTGATGCTGTAATAAAAATCAATTTATTTCCTATTACATTACCTTTAACTTTGCCACGAATAAGTACACGTTCTGCAGTTATATCAGCATTTACAACTGCATCTGAATCTATTACAAGGTCACTTGTAGAGTCAATTTTGCCATTAACCTTTCCGCGTATCATAAATGTTTTTTTGATTTTAATTGATCCTGTAAATGAAATATCGTCTTCAATAATTGTATCAAAGGCTTCTTCTTCCATATCAAAAAAATCTGTATCTTTTACATCAAACATTTATGCACCTATCCACTTGCCATTTACATCAAAATATTTTTTTGAAGCATCAAAAGCTGGATGCTTTCCATCTTTATCAGAAAGAAGAGGATTTACATCCGGAGCAATTGATTTCCAGTCAATTCCAATTGCAGGGTCATTCCACATAAGACCACCCTCGCCTTTTGGATCATAAAAGTCTGTACACTTATAAGTAAAAATAGCTTCATCAGAAAGAACGTAAAAACCATGTGCAAAACCTTCTGGAATATAAAACATATTCTGTTTCTCAGAATCCAGGATTACACCATAGTATTTACCAAATGTTGCAGAACCATTTCTTACATCGACAGCAACGTCATAAACACGTCCCTGAAGAGCACGAACAAGTTTTCCCTGTGGATGCTGAGTCTGAAAATGAAGTCCGCGAAGTACACCTTTACTTGATTTAGACTGATTATCCTGAACAAACTTCATTGTAAGGCCTGCGGCAAAGAAATCTCTTTCGCTGTATGTTTCCAAAAAATATCCGCGGGCATCACCAAAAATCTTTGGCTGGATTTCATAAAGTCCTTTTATTTCTGTACCATCAGAAAGTTTACATGTATTAAATTCAAATGCCATTTTCGTATCCTAGTTTTCTGCAATATATTCAAGATAACGGCCATAATCTGTCTTATAGCCCTTTGCAAGCTCAAGCAGCTGCTCTTTTGTGAGCCAGCCGTTGCGGTAAGAAATCTCTTCGATACAGCTTACATACATTCCCTGACGTTTCTGGATTGTTGCAATGAAATTACTTGCCTCAAGAAGTCCGTCATAAGTTCCTGTATCAAGCCAGGCCATACCACGACCAAGGAGCTCTACAGAAAGTTCTCCACGGTTAAGATATTCATTATTGATAGAAGTGATTTCAATTTCACCACGTGCGCTTGGTTTTACATTTGCAGCAATTTCACAAACTGCATTGCTGTAGAAGTAAAGACCAGGTACAGCGTAATTTGATTTTGGATTAGCAGGTTTTTCTTCAATTCCCAATACCTTTCCATCTTTATCAAACTCTACTACACCATAAGCTGTTGGATCTTTTACAAAGTATCCGAAAATTACACTTCCCTCGCCTTTTTCTACCTTTTCGCGGGCACGTTTCAAAGTCTGAGTAAAACTCTGACCATAGAAAATATTATCACCAAGTACAAGGGCTGCAGAATCGTTTCCAATAAAGTCTTTTCCAATAATAAAGGCATCTGCAAGTCCGCGAGGCTTATCCTGTACTGCATATTCAAAATGCATTCCAAGCCAGGCTCCGTCGCCGAAGAGTTCCTTAAAACAGCTGATGTCGCGTGGAGTTGAAATAATCAATACATCGCGGATTCCAGCCAGCATAAGGCATGAAAGCGGATAATAAATCATTGGTTTGTCATACAAAGGCAGAATCTGTTTTGAAACTGCTTTTGTAATTGGATAAAGGCGGGTTCCAGATCCGCCGGCAAGTATAATTCCCTTCAAATTAATTCTCCTGTAACACGGTGGTTGAGCCTGTCGAAACCACCATTCACATAATTATGGTCATTTCGACAAGCTCAATGACCAAATTTTTCTATCTTCCCTGTTCAGTATAATTCTTACTGATCCAGTTCTTATAGTCTCCACTCAAGATGTGGTTAATCCAGTCTGAGTTCTTGAGGTACCACTTTACAGTTTCCTGAAGTCCCTCTTCGAAAGTCATCTTACGTTCCCAGCCAAGCTTTGTCTTGATTTTTGTGCAGTCGATTGCGTAGCGCTTGTCGTGACCAGGGCGGTCTTTTACGTAAGTAATTGTCTTTTCTACGTCTTCAACCTTTTTTCCAGTTTCTTTTGCAGTAAGTTCAATTACCTTGTGAAGCAGCTTGATATTCTGCCATTCGTTTTCACCGCCGATGTTATATTTTTCACCTGTAACGCCATTATTTACAATAAGCCATACAGCGCGGTTGTGGTCTTCTACATAAATCCAGTCGCGGATATTGTCACCCTTTCCATAAACAGGAAGATTTTTTCCGTCGCGGATATTGCTTATCATAAGAGGAAGCAATTTCTCCGGGAACTGGTATGGACCATAGTTATTTGTACAGTTAGAAAGTGTGATTGGAAGTCCGTATGTATGGAAGTATGCCATTACAACGTGGTCAGATGAAGCCTTTGATGAAGAATAAGGGCTTCTTGGATCATAAGGAGTATCCTCGCGGAAGTATCCTGTTTCACCGAGAGATCCGTAAACTTCGTCTGTTGAAATGTGATGGAAAAGAACATCATCACGAATGCTTCCGTCTTCTTTCTTCCAGTAATTTCTTGCAACATCAAGTAATGTGAAAGTTCCCATTACGTTTGTTTTCATGAAAGCTTCAGGACCGAGAATTGAACGGTCTACGTGGCTTTCTGCAGCAAAGTGAATTACTGTATCAATATCATACTGCTTGAAAATGCGTTCTATATTTGCACGGTCGCAGATATCTACCTTTTCAAAGAAATAGCGTTTTCCACCAAACTTTTCTTCGATATCCTTAAGAGATTCAAGATTTCCTGCGTATGTAAGGCAGTCAACATTTACAACTGTTCCGTTAAAGTTTGCGTCATTAAAAAGATTGCCTTCTGCAGAAGACATACCAAAAAGATAATGAATGAAATTTGAACCGATAAATCCGGCTCCACCTGTAATAAGAATGTTATGTAATTTTCTCATATCTTCTATTATATCATTATGTATGATATTTGGAAAGCCTTTGCATTAAATTGTAGAAAATGGTATTTCTATTTCAAAAACCTTTTCTTTTCCTTCAAGAGGAATGGTAAGTTTTACCGCAGCAAGCTGAAGACGTTTAATTTTACAGACTTTTTTCAGCAGCTTATTAACCTTGAAGTTTCCGTGCTGATCATCACCGGCAATCGGACAGTTATTCTTTGCAAGATGAATTCGGATCTGATGCATGCGGCCGGTTTCCAGCTGAAGCCTTATTAAACATAAAGGAATCTCTCCTGCCCCATTTTCATTTTCATAAGGCACCGTCCATTCTTTTTCAACCCGATAATGAGTAACAGCAGCCTTTCTTTCCCCATGCTGAATAACATCTTCTTTAATTACACCACTTTTTGCAGGCATTCGACCTGCACACAAAGCGACATATTCCTTACGTACAATTTTAGAGCCAATTATTTTAATCCATTTTCCAGCAGCAGGAGGATTTTTTGCCACAATCATAAGACCGGAAGTATCTTTATCAAGTCTGTGAACAAGGTAAACCTTCTGCCCCGTCTGTTCCGCAAAATCCCGGTCAACAGAATGTACTACGCCCTGCCCCCCCTGAACGGCAAGCCCTGCAGGTTTATCTATAATAAAAATTTCATCATTCTCATATACAAGAGGAATCATATTCATCCGATAATCATAACGGAGGCACCTTAAAATGACAAGATTTTGCAAAAAGCTTTTTTCTTTCCTTTTTATTATTTTTGCAATAACAAGCTATAGCTTTAGTGAACAGATTACAGACCGAGACTTTGGTTTTTCACTTGATATACCAGAAGGTTTTGAGATTGCTGATTATACTGAAGATGGAATGTCTTATGTTTTTTCACATCCGAATATTCCTGTTACTTTAGTTATGAAGCTTACAGAAGAAAAAAATGCAAAATCAGCAGCAGAAGTTCTTAATAAAAATCTTAAAAAGCTAAATGCTTCGGGAGAAACAGATTCTTTTAAATGGAATGGAACTGTCTGTGGCATCAGTAATTTTTCTATGTCGCTTGATGATAATTATTCTGGCTGGGCAGTATCTGCACCTGTAAAAATTCAGGATTATTATGTCATTCTGCTTTGTTATGCCCCGGAATCAAAAAAAGGCTGCGAACAGTTTATAATTTCAACAATCAATTCTCTCAGTATCAATAATGAATATCTGAATACACCTGGCATAATCACAGGCTACGCATTTCCGCCGGAAGGAAGTGAATCTGTTTTGCTAAGAATCGGAGGCAAAGAGATAAAAACTTCCCTCGATAAAAGTGATGAAGAAGCTGCTAAGTTTGTGATAGATCTTGAATATTCGGTTTTAAATCTTTATGCAAATCATAAAATGTGGAAAGAAGCCTGGCAGCGCTATTACAGAATGATTTATCGTGATAACGCAGGTCGCCTCCAGCAGACTGCTAAAAATATTTATGATTCTATTTATCCGGAATTAAAAAAATCAAAACCACAGGACGCAGACATAAAATATGCCCAGGCACTTTTAAGCTGGGTTCAGACTTTTGGCTATGAACGTGCACAATCAAAAATTGAATCTGATTTTACAAGTCTTCCTGCTTCAATCAAAGGAAAAGGAAGCGATTGCGACAGTCGTAGTATGCTTGTAAGTGTTTTATTGAATTATACAGGAATAGATACTGCTATGTTGATTTCACGGGAATATTCACATGCAGTAGTAGTAACAGATATTCCGGCTCCAGGCCAGACCTTTACAATGGAAAATGGACGGGAATACCTTTTTGGTGAAACGACTGCCCGCGTCACCTGGGGTATGCTGGCCC